>NZ_JBJGZB010000006.1:0-186918 GCF_054050295.1 Geodermatophilus sp. SYSU D01045 | reverse complement strand
GCGCCGGCGGCGGCCACCACCGAGCCGGGCCCCGCCGCCACCCCCCCCCCCCCCCCGCCCCCCACCGGACGCCCCCCCCCCGCCCGCCCGGCCGTCCGGCGCGGCCCCCCCCCCCGCGGGGGTGCTGGCCGCCCGCACCCGGCCGGAGAGCGGCCGCCGCCGGCCGCGCAGCGCCTGGGTGCTGCTCGAGCAGGTCGCCCCCGAGCTGGGGGAGTGGGCCACCTTCTTCGCCGCCGGCGCGGCCAAGCGCGCCGCGGCCGAGGCCGGGCTGTCCCGCGCGGTCACCGAGCGCGAGGCCGACGACCTGGTCCGCGACGCCGGGACCTTCCTCGCCGTGGTCGAGGAGCTGCTGGCCACCACGCCCGAGCCGGCGCCCCGGCCGCGCGTGGTCGGCGGCACCGCCCACCGTCCCGCCCGCGGGCGGTGAGCGGGGACCCCTTCGTCCACCTGCACGTCGCCTCCGGCTACTCCCTGCGGTACGGGGCCAACCACCCGGCCGACCTGGTCGCACGCGCCGCCGAGCACGGCATGACGGCGCTGGCGCTGACCGACCGCGACGGGCTCTACGGCGCGGTCAAGTTCGCGCTGGCCTGCCGGTCGGCCGGGCTGCGGCCGCTGTTCGGCGTCGACCTCGCGGTCGCGCCGGCGGTGGACACGACCGTGCCGCCGGCGCGGGCGCACGTGCTGGGCGAGGACGAGTTCTCCCTGCGCCGCACCGGGCACGCCCCCGCGCGGCCGGCGCCGGCGCGGCGCAGCCCCGTGCGGGGAGGGGCGAGTGTCGACCCGCGGCTGCCGCGGGTCACCTTCCTCGCCCGCGACGGCGCCGGGTGGCGGTCGCTGTGCCGGCTGACCAGCGCCACGCACCTGCGCGGCACCCGCGGCGAGCCGGTGGCCTCGCTCGCGCTGGCCGCCGAGCACGCGCCCGGGCTGGTCGCGGTGCTGGGGCCGGACTCACCGGTGGGCCGGGCGCTCGCGGCCGGGCGGGCCGACGTCGCCTCCGCGCGGCTGGCCGCCTGGCGGTCGGTGTTCGGCCCGGGCTCGCTGGTGCTGGAGGTGGTGCACCACCGCGGCCGGGGCGACCGCTCCCGCGCCCAGCGGCTGCTGCGCTTCGCCGAGGAGGAGGGCGTGCCGGCGGTGCTCACCAACGCCGTCCGCTACGTCGACGCCCTCGACGCGCCCACCGCCGACGTCCTCGACGCCTCCCGCAGGCTGGTCGCCCTCGACGCGCGGCACGTCGACCGGCGCACCGCCGAGGGTCACCTCAAGTCGGGCAAGGAGATGGCCGAGGTCGCCGCGGAGCTCGCCGGCCCCGACCGCGACGCCGCGCTGCGGCTGACCGAGCGCACCGCCCGGCTGGCCGAGCAGTGCGCCGTCGACGTCCGCGAGGACCTGGGCATCGGCACCGTGCGCTATCCCGAGCTCGACGTCGTCACCGCGCCCGGGGAGCGGGGGACGGACCCCTCCGAGGTGCTGCGCGCCCGCTGCGAGGCGGGGCTCGGCCGGCGCGGGATGGCCCGCACGGAGAGGGTGACCCGGCGGCTCGAGGAGGAGCTGGCCGTCATCGACTCCCTCGGCTACCCCTCCTACTTCCTCACCGTCGCCGACGTGGTCGACCTCATCAAGGGCCTGCGGGTCCGGGCGGCCGCGCGCGGGTCGGGCGCGGGCAGCCTGGTGACCTACCTGCTCGGCATCTCCGACGTCGACCCGATCCGGTACGGCCTGCTGATGGAGCGGTTCCTGTCCCCGCTGCGCCACCAGCTGCCCGACGTCGACATCGACGTGGAGTCCGCCCGGCGGATGGAGGTCTACGACGCGGTCATCGCCCGCTTCGGCGCCCACCGGGTCAGCTGCATCTCGATGATGGACACCTACCGGGTGCGGCACGCCATCCGCGACGTCGGCGCCGCGCTCGGGCTGCCGCCGGCCGAGATCGACGCCGTCGCCAAGGCCTTCCCGCACGTCCGGGCCAACCAGGTGCACGCCGCGCTGCGCGACCTGCCGGAGCTGCGGGCCAGCCGGATGGGCTCGCGGCGCGGTGGCGGCACCGGCGACCTCGACCTGCTGTTCGACCTGGTCGCCCGGCTCGACGGCCTGCCCCGGCACATCGCGCTGCACCCGTGCGGCGTGCTGCTGTCCGACGCCACGCTGCTCGACCGCACGCCGGTGGAGAGCAGCTACCTCGGCTACCCGATGAGCCAGTTCGACAAGGACGACGTCGAGGAGCTCGGGCTGCTCAAGCTCGACCTGCTCGGCATCCGGATGCAGTCGGCGATCGCGCACGCCCTCGACGAGGTGGCCCGGGTCGACGGCACCGCCGTCGACGTCGACGCCGTCCCGCGCGACGACCCGACGACGTTCGAGCTCATCCGCAGCACCCGGACCCTCGGCATGTTCCAGATCGAGTCGCCGGGGCAGCGCGAGCTGGTCGGCAAGTTCGGGCCGGAGACGTTCGAGGACATCGTCATCGACATCTCGCTGTTCCGGCCCGGGCCGGTGAAGAGCGACATGGTGACGCCGTTCCTGCTGGCCCGGAACGGCTGGCAGGACCCGGTCTACCCGCACGAGGACCTCGCGCCGTTCCTGCGGGAGACCGCCGGCGTCGTCGTCTTCCACGAGCAGGTGCTGCAGATCGTGGCGCAGATGACCGGCTGCGACCTCGCCCAGGCCGACGAGGCGCGCCGCGCGCTCGGCGACAAGGAGCTGCACCCGGAGGTGCGGGCCTGGTTCGTGCCGGAGGCGCTGCGGCGCTACCCGGTCGACGTGGTGGAGGAGGTGTGGGAGGTGCTGGTCGCCTTCGGCTCGTTCGGGTTCTGCAAGGCGCACGCGGCCGCGTTCGCGCTGCCCACCTACCAGTCGGCGTGGCTGAAGACCCACCACCCGGCGGCGTTCCTCGCCGGGGTGCTCACCCACGACCCGGGCATGTACCCGAAGCGGCTGATCCTCGACGACGCCCGCAACTTCGGGATCCGGGTGCTGGGCCTGGACGTCAACGCCTCGACCGGCACCTACCGGGTGGAGCGGCTGGCGCCGGAGGACCGGCGGGAGGACTGGCGGCGGCCGGAGTGGATGCCTGCGGCGATGCCCGACCCGTCGGCCTACGGGATCCGGCTGTCGCTCACCGACGTCAAGGGCATCGGCGAGGACGAGGTGGCGCGGATCGTCGCCGGGCAGCCCTACCGGTCGCTGACGGACTTCTGGTCGCGGGCCGCGGTGTCCCGGCCGGTGGTCGAGCGGCTGGTGCTCGCCGGCGGCTTCGACTCGCTGTACGGGTTCGGCGTGCGCGACCGTGAGGCCGGCCGGCCCACCCGCTCGCGCCGGTCGGTGACCCGGCGGGACCTGCTGCTGCAGATTAGCGAGCTGGACCGGTGGAGCCGCAGCGGGGCGAGGGCCGGGGCGGTGGGGCAGCTCAGCCTGGACCTGCTCGGCCTGGAGGTCCCGGAGGAGGACGGCGCCCCCGAGGAGACCGGGCCGGGCTGGGCGGAGGGCAGCGGGCTGCCGGAGTTCACCGACGCCGAGCTGGTCCGCGCCGAGCTGGAGGTGCTCGGGCTGGACGCCAGCCGGCACGTCGTCGACTTCTACCGGCCGTTCCTCTCGGCGATCGGGGCGGTGCCGGCGGGGGAGCTGCTCGGCGCCCGCAGCCACGCCGAGGTGCTGGTGGCCGGGGTCAAGGTGGCCACCCAGACCCCGCCGATCCGGTCGGGGCGCCGGGTGGTGTTCGTGACCCTCGACGACGGCACCGGCTGCACCGACTCGACCTTCTTCGAGGACGTGCAGGGCCCCTACGCGGCGACGGTGTTCCACTCGTGGCTGCTGGTGATCCGCGGGGTGCTGCGGCGCACCGGCCCGCGCGGGGTGTCGATCCGGGCCACCGGCGCCTGGGAGCTGCCCGCGCTGTACGAGGCGTGGGAGACCGGCGGCCTGGCCGCGGTGGCCGAGCACATGGCCGCGCCGGGGGAGTACACCGACCAGGCCATCGCCGGGGCGGCGGCGTCGCACGGCTCGCGGCCGGTGGTGGTCAAGCCGGTGCTCGTGCACCCGACCGGCTTCCGGATGTCGCCGTACGCCGACGTCAAGCCCGCCGGCGACGACGCCGCGACCGCCGCCCGCCGGGCTGCGGCAGCCGCCCCGCGCAAGCTCTGGCACTCCAGCCCGGGCAGCTCGGGCCACTAGCACCTCCCGCGGCCCGCCGCGGCTCCGCGCAGCGATGAGTCCGGGGCGCCGGTGGCGTCTGTCCTCCCGAGCGCCGGCGTCCCGGCCGGCGCCGCGGAGGAGGGCAGCCATGCCGAAGCAGATCCCGTGCCTGTGGTTCGACACCGAGGCCGAGGAGGCCGCGCGGTTCTACACGTCGATCTGGCCGGACGCCGAGGTCCTCGGCACCGTCCGCTACGGCGCCGAGGACCCGGCGCGGGAGGGGCAGGTCCTCACCGTCAGCTGGCGGCTCGGCGACACCGAGTACGTCGGCCTCAACGGCGGCCCGCAGGACTGGCGGTTCAGCGAGGCGATCTCCTTCCAGGTGCTGTGCGCCGACCAGGCCGAGGTCGACCACTTCTGGGACCGGCTCACCGACGGCGGCGAGGAGGCCCCCTGCGGCTGGCTCAAGGACCGCTTCGGCGTCTCCTGGCAGGTCGTGCCCGTCCGGCTGCTGGAGCTGCAGGCCGATCCCGACCCCGACCGGCGGCGGCGTGCCGTCGAGCAGATGTTCACGATGCGGAAGATCGTCGTCGCCGACCTGGAGCGGGCCGCCGACGCGGTCTCCGCCTGACCCGGCCGCGGGCCGGTGCGGGCAGGCGCCCGCCACTAGGGTCGGACGGGTGACCGCCCCCGCCCCGTCCACCGGCGAGCAGCTGCCCGTCCGGACCGCCGCGGTCTGGGCCGCGCTCGACCCGCTGGCCGGCGCGGGCTCCCCGCTGCGGGTCCTCGACGTCGGCGGCGGCAGCGGCGTCTTCGCCGTCCCGCTGGCCCGCCGCGGCCACGAGGTCACCGTCGTCGACCCCAGCGCCGACGCGCTGGCCACCCTCGAGCGGCGGGCGCAGACCGCCGGGGTCGGCGACCGGGTCCGCGGCCTGCAGGGCGACGGCGACCTGCTGCACGAGCTGCCTCTCGCCGACGGCGGCTACGACCTCGCGCTGTGCCACGCCGTCCTCGAGGTGGTCGACGACCCCGCCACCACCCTCGGCGAGATCACCCGCGCGCTGCGCCCCGGCGGCCGGGTGAGCGTGGCGACCGCCAACCGGGCCGGCGCCGTCCTCGCCCGCGCGCTGGGCGGCCACCCCAAGGAGGCGCTGGCCCTGCTCGAGGACCGGGACCCCGCCCCCGGCCGCACCCGCCCCGCCCGCCGCCGCTTCGGCTCCGAGGACCTCCTCGCGCTGCTGCGGAACGCCGGGCTCGAGCCGGAGGAGTGGCGCGGCGTCGCCGTCGTCGCCGACCTGCTCGACGCGAGCTCCGGCGCCGACCCCGAGGCCGTCCGCCGCCTCGAGCTCGCGCTGGCCGGCACCTCGCCCTACCGCGACGTCGCCGCCGGCCTGCACGTCCTGGCCGCGCGCCCGTGACGGCGCTGCCGCCGGACCTCGTCCGCCCCGCCTACGGCGCGGCCAGCCTCGCCGACGTCCTGCCCGGCGCGGCCGCCGCCCTCGGGGTCGGCGTCGACCGCGGCGGTCTGCCCGCCGACCCGCTCGGCCTCACCGCGGCGCTGGCCGGTGCCCGCCGGGTCGCCGTCCTGCTCGTCGACGGCCTCGGCGCGCACCTGCTGCGCGCGCACGCGTACCTCGCCCCGGCCCTCGCCGCGCTGGCCACGCCCGCCGGCGACCTCGCCGCCCCGTGCCCGAGCACCACCCCGGTCAGCCTCGCCACGCTCGGCACCGGCGTCCCCCCGGGAGGGCACGGCGTCCTCGGCTTCGTCACCGCCGTCCCGGGCGAGGACCGGCTGCTCAACCACGTCCAGTGGGCCGACGACCCCGACCCCCGCGACTGGCAGCCTCGCCCCACGGTGTTCGAGCAGGCCGCGGCCGCCGGCCTGCCGGTCACCGCCGTCGCCCCCTACGCCTACGCCGGCTCCGGCCTGACCACCGCCGTGTACCGGGGCGCGGCGTACGCGGGCACGGTCAGCGCCGGCGACCTCGCCGCGGTGCTGCTGCAGTCGCTGGCCGCCACCCCCACCGGGCTGGTCTACGGCTACACCCCCGAGCTCGACCTCACCGGCCACGTGCGCGGGGTGGACTCCGACAGCTGGCGGGTGCAGCTCACGCTGGTCGACCGGGTGGTCGAGCAGGTGGTCGCCGGCCTGCCCGACGACGCCGCCCTGCTGGTCACCGCCGACCACGGCATGCTCGACGTCCCCGCCGGCACCCGCGTCGACGTCGACGACGAGCCCGCCCTACTCGACGGCGTCGCGCTGCTGGCCGGGGAGCCCCGCGCCCGCTACGTGCACACCGTCCCCGGCGCGGCCGCCGACGTCCTCGACGCCTGGCGCGGCGTGCTCGGCGACCGGGCCTGGGTGGCCGGGCGCGAGGAGGCCGTCGCCAGCGGGGTGTTCGGCGCCGTCGGCGAGGGGATGGCCGCCCGCATCGGCGACGTCGTCGCGCTCGCCCGCGGCCCGTGGGCGGTCACCGCGTCGGCCGCCGAGCCGGGGCCCAGCCGGCTGGCCGCCTACCACGGGTCGCTCACCGACGCCGAGGTCGCGATCCCGCTGCTGCTCGCCCGGGGCCGGGCGCTCACCTGACCGACGGGGGCGGCTCAGCGGACCGGGGACACCGACAGCGCCGTCCACGTGCGCGGGTGTGCCGCGTGCACCGCCCGGCAGGTCAGCTGCGCGGCCTCGTCCGCCGGGCGGCTCTCCACCCGCACCACGACGTCGCCGTCCGTGCCGCCGAGCACCACCTCGAACCGCTCGACGCCGCCGGCGTCCTCGGCCGCGGTGGCGGCCAGCCGCCGGGAGCCGCGCACCGGCAGGTCGTCGACCCCGAGCAGCCCCAGCCGCTCGCGGGCGGCCTGCTGGGCGGCCTGCACCGGCCCCGGCAGCCCGGCCCGCCCGCGCAGCCACGGCAGCGCCACCTCGCCGCGCGCGTGCGCGGCCACGAGGTCGGCGCCGTCGCCGGGCACCTGCCCGTAGGCGAACCCGTGCGGCAGCACCAGCACGTTGGAGGCGAACCGGCAGCCGCCGAGGTGGCTGCACTCCCAGACGTCGGCGGGCGCGGGCATCGCCGCGGCCAGCGGCCGGCCGCGCAGCGCGCAGCAGGCGTCGTGCTGCCCGTGCGTGCACACCAGGTACGCCGGCCGGTCGGCGCGCTCGCCGACCGAGCCGTCCCAGGGGGCCCCGACCAGCTCGGCGTCGTCGTCGCGGGTCGACCACCACAGGCCCTCGCGGCCCGGGCGGCCGTCGGCGTAGGCCCAGCGGCGCCCGGAGTCCGCGGCCCGGTCGCCGGGCCGGCGGACCAGCAGCACCCGCACGCCCTCGGCGCGGGCGCGCGCGGCCAGCCGGGCGGTCACCGCCGGGTCGATGCGGGAGCCGGTCAGCGCGTCGCGGCCCCACGGGCCCGGCTGCTCGACGAGCAGCCAGCGCTGCGCCGGCCCGGCCGTGGCCACGGGGGAGTCCCCCCGGACCAGGGCCGTGACCGAGCAGCGGGTGGCGTCGAGCCGGCCGGCACGGGCGGGGACGGTGGCGGTCACCCGGGAGGAGGCGACGGGGTCACGACCCGGTCCCGAGGGCGTCGGCACGCTCCCCATCGTCCCCGCCGGCGTCCGGCGCCGGGGCGCCAGGTCCGTGTGGACCCGGCTCGGGGGCGGTGGCCGGGACGCCGTCGACCCCGTGCGCGCCCTGCACCGCCGCGCCGGCGACCAGCGCGATCGACTCGGTGACCAGCCGGCGGGCGAGGGTGAGCCGGTCGTCGGCGTCCAGGCCCGCCAGGTCGGCGACCTTGAGCTCGCCGGCGGCCAGCAGGCCCTCGAGCGCGGCGCGGGTGGAGGCGGGGAACTCCAGCCGGCGGCGGCCGGCCAGCAGGGCGACCCGCCCGCCCTCGGCGGTGGCCGGGGCGTCGCGGAGCGCGCAGCGCAGCCGGCGGCGCAGCCGCAGCACGGTGTCCGGGCCGAGCGCGGCCGCCGCGGTGGCCTGCGCCAGCGGCGCGACCGGCTCGGGGCGCACCTGCGACCAGGTCCGCGAGCGCAGCCGCTCGGCGACCTCGCCGGGGTCCACCCGGCCCAGCCACTCCTGCAGCGCGGTCACGACCGTGGCGACGTCGTCGCGGACCGACGCCGGATCGGACAGGTCCAGGCCCAGCGGCAGGGCGCGGCGCAGCTCCCGGTCCTCGGCGGCCAGCA
Organism: Geodermatophilus sp. SYSU D01045; assembly: GCF_054050295.1. Classification (NCBI taxonomy): domain Bacteria; kingdom Bacillati; phylum Actinomycetota; class Actinomycetes; order Geodermatophilales; family Geodermatophilaceae; genus Geodermatophilus; species Geodermatophilus sp. SYSU D01045. The sequence goes on along the minus strand of NZ_JBJGZB010000006.1, from coordinate 178,605 downwards.
CCCGCACCAGGTCCAGCGCCGACTCGGCCGCGGCCCAGCGGGTCACCGAGTGCACGCCGATGGTCAGGTGCGCGCTGGTCTGCCCGAGCGCGACCGCCGAGTGCAGGTAGCCGCGCGGCAGGTAGAGGGTGTCGCCCGGGCGCAGGACGGCGTCGACCACCGGCTCGCGCTCGGCGGCCGCGGCGACGGCGGCCCGGCGGTCGGTCCACGGCTGGGTGCGCAGCGGCTCCTCGAGCACCGGCTCGTGGATGGTCCAGTGCTTCTCGCCGGCCACCTGCAGCACGAAGACGTCGTGGACGTCGTAGTGCGGGCTGAACCCGCGCGAGGACGGCGGCGTCACGTACGCGTTGACCTGCGTCGGGTGCCCCAGGTCGGCGGCCAGTTGGTCGGCGAACTCGATCAGCGGCGGCCAGAGCCGGTGCAGGCCCTGCAGGACCACGGTGCTGCCGTCGGCGAACAGCCGCAGCACGGCGTCGGAGGAGACCTGGTCGGCCACCTCGGCGCCGGCGCCGCCGGAGGTGGTGAACCGCTGGGCGTCGACGACGGCGCCGTCCTTGGCGATGCGCAGGAACGGCGTGCGCAGGCCGCGCCGCGACAGCAGCTCGTCGACGTCGGTCAGCGTCAGCAGGTCGGTGAACGACTCCCCGGTGTCCTCGGCGCGGGCGAGCAGCGGGCGGCGGGACCAGTACCGCTCGGCGAAGACCGCGGGGTCGAGGTGCGTGCACCGGCGCAGGGCCGGGCGGGTGTCAGCCCCGCCCGGCCCCGCGCCGGCCGGGTCCTGGCTCAGGCCGAACCGTCCGCGCCACCGTCGGCGCCGCCGTCGGCACCGCCGTCCGCACCGCCGTCGGCCGGGCCGTGACCGGCGCCGCCGTCGGCACCACCGTCGGCACCACCGTCGGCGCCGCCGTCCGCACCGCCGTCGGCACCGCCGTCCGCGCCGCCGTCCGAGCCACCGCCCACCGCGCCGCCGTCGGCCGGGCCGTGGCCCGCGCCGCTGTCGGCACCGCCGTCGGCGCCGCCGTCGTGCTGGCCGGGCGTGCCCTCGCCGGCACCGCTGTCGGCCGGACCCTCCGTGCTGGTCATGTCGTCGTCGTCGAGCGCCATCGGGCTCCTCCGGGATCCGGGTCGGGACCGTCCGCCGGACGACGGTCGGTCGTGTCCCACCTACCTCGCCCGTGCGCCGGTCACACATGCGCCGACCAGCGTCGTCACGAGCTCCCCGGACACGCCGGGGACGGCGCGCCGCCGCCGGCGGGGGACCGTTAGTCTCCGAACACGTGTTCGAGCGGGGAGGTCGCGTGCGGTCGTCGGGCGGGCGTGCCGAGGGGTGCACGGTGCTGCACGTCGACATGGACGCGTTCTTCGCCAGCGTCGAGGTGCGCCGGCACCCCGAGCTCGCCGGCACGCCGGTCATCGTGGGCGGCGCGGGCAACCGCGGGGTGGTCACCTCGGCCACCTACGAGGCCCGCGCGTACGGCGTGCACGCCGCCATGCCGACGGCGCGGGCGCTGCGGCTGTGCCCGGCGGCGACCGTGCTGCCGGGGGACGTGGGCCTCTACGCCGAGGTGTCCCGGGCGGTCATGGCGCTGTTCCGGTCGGTGACCCCGCTGGTGGAGCCGCTGAGCCTGGACGAGGCCTTCCTCGACGTGGGCGGGGCCGGGCGCCGGCTGGGCGACGCCGCCGAGATCGGGGAGTACCTGCGCGCCCGCGTCTTCGACGAACAGGGCATCACCTGCTCCGTCGGCGTGGCCGGCACCAAGTTCGTGGCCAAGCTCGCCTCCACCCACGCCAAGCCCGACGGGCTGCTCGTCGTCCGCCCGGCCGAGGTCATCGACTTCCTGCACCCGCTGCCGGTCGGCGCGCTGTGGGGCGTGGGCGCGAAGACCGAGCAGGTGCTGCTGCGGCTGGGGCTGCGCACCGTCGGCGACCTCGCGCACGTCCCGGCGCGCACCCTGCAGCGGGCACTGGGCCCCGCCGCCGGCGCCCACCTGCACGAGCTGGCCTGGGGCCGCGACCCCCGCCGGGTGGTGCCCGACGAGCCGGAGCGCTCGACCGGGCACGAGGAGACCTTCCCCACCGACGTCGACGACCCGGCCGTGATCCACCGGGAGCTGCTGCGGCTGTCCGAGCGGACGGCGGCCCGGCTGCGCGCGGGCGGCTGGCTGACCCGCACGGTGAGCATCAAGGTCCGCTTCGCCGACTTCACCACCCTCACCCGCAGCCGCACCCTCGGCGTCCCCACCGACGTCGGGCAGGAGGTGTACGAGACCGCGCGGGCCCTGTTCGACGCGCTCGGGCTGGACCGGGCGCGGATCCGGCTGGTCGGCGTGCGGGCCGAGCGGCTGGTCCGGTCCGGCGAGGCTCCCCGGCAGCTCGAGCTCGGCGCCCGCGAGCACGGCCGCCGCGACGCGGAGCTCGCCGCCGACCGGGCGGCCCGCCGGTTCGGCGCCGGCGCGGTGCGGCCGGCCACGCTGCTGCACCGCGACCGCGACCGCCGGGTGCGCTGAGGCGGGCCTGGGGGCCCGTCACGGACCCCCGGAGGGGTGGTCCCGACGGCAGTGCGGCGGGTCGCCGCGCACTCGCCTTTCGCACCCCGCCGACGGCTCGTATCCTCGGTGTCACCACCGGGTACGGGCCCGGTGGTGTCTGGCTCCGCCCACCTGGAGGTCTCGGTGCCGCTCTCCGAGCACGAGCAGCGACTGCTGGAGCAGATCGAGCGCGCCCTCGTCGACGACGATCCCAAGTTCGCCTCCTCCGTCCGCACCGGCGACCGCAGGCTCAAGGCCCGGCGGAAGCTGCAGCTCGGTGCGCTGCTGGTCGTGGTGGGCCTGGCCGTCCTCGTCGGTGGCGCCGTCGTCCCGTCCGTGCCCCTGGGCGTCCTCGGCTTCCTCGTGATGTTCGGCGGTGCCGCGCTCGGCGTCCTCAACTACCGCTCGGCCACCGGCGCCGTCGAGACCGGCCCGGCCGGTGCCCGCGGCGCGCAGGCCGGCCGCGGCCGGGGCGGCCGCCCCCGCCGGCAGCCGCTGAAGAACCGGCTCGAGGAGCGCTTCCGCCGCCGCTACGACCAGTAGCCCGCGAGACCCCGCCGACGGCCGCCGTCCCACCCGGGACGGCGGCCGTCGCCGTTCCCGGCACCGTGGCCTCGGGGGTCGACCGCCCGGGGGGCGGGTGGGGACACTGGAACCGCCACGAACGGGCCGCTCGGGAGGGGGAGTCCCGATGACGCAGACACAGCCCCTGGAGCACGTGTCCTTCGACCGTCCCGACGAGGTGCGGCAGGGCGACAACTGGCGGCTGGAGCTGGTGCGCCTGGCCGGCGACGTCGAGGTCGGCAGGATCACCGTCCAGCCCGGCTGGCGGTGGTCCGAGCACGTCAGGCCGGTCGCCGGCACGGACCTGTGCGAGGCGCCGCACCAGCAGTACCACCTCTCCGGCCGCATCCACGTCGTCATGGCGGACGGCACCGAGCTCGACGCGGGTCCCGGTGACGTCACGACGCTGCCGCCGGGACACGACGCCTGGGTCGTGGGGGACGAGCCGGCCGTGGCCGTCGACTGGCACGGCGCCTCGGTCTGGGCGACCCGGCAGTAGACCCCGCCGGCCCGGGACCCGCGGGGTCCCGCTCAGGCGACGGGGGTCCGGCGGGGCAGGCGGGCGGTGACCGCCGCCCCGAGCGCGTCACCCAGCGACGCCGGCCACAGCAGGGCCCGGAGCCGGGCCCCGGGCGCCGCCGCCGCGGCCAGCCCCCGCCGCGCCCGGGTCAGCGCGGCGCCCAGGGACGGGTCGGCGGGCGCGCCGGGACGGCCGTAGCTGGCCGCCTCCTCCGCGCGGGCCAGCTGCCCGATGGCGTCGGCCGCGCCGGGGACGCCGGCGCCGTGCGCGCCCCCGGCGACGGCGACGCCGTCGAGGGTGCGGCTCAGCGCCGCCGCCTGCTGCCGCGGGGTCTGCGCGGGGTCCCAGGGCAGGCCGAGGTCGCGCGCGGTCGCGGCGAGCTCGTCCCACAGCGCGGCCGGGCTGCCGCCGGCCACCCGGCGGCGGCGCTGCAGCGCCCGGGCGCCGGCGGGCGCGGCCAGCAGCGCGGCCAGCCCGAGCAGCACGCCGGCGGCGAGCAGCACCGGGCGCGCCGACGACGTCTGTGCGGCCGTCGTCGTGCCCTGCGGCGTGGCGCCGTCGACCCGGTCCCGCTGGGGCGTCGGGACGCTCTGGGGCGCGGTCGGTGCGGTCGGGACGTCCTGCGGGCGCTCGAGGACCTCCTGGTCGGCCGGCCGCGGCGCCCACGGCAGGTCGACGGCGCGCTCGCTGTCGATCGGGGTCGGGTCGAACGGCACCCAGCCCAGGTCGTCGAAGTACACCTCGACCCAGGCGTGCGCGTCGTCGCTGGTGACCAGCCGTCCGCCGCCGGGCTGCACCCGGCCGGGGGTGTAGCCCAGCGCGACCCGGGCGGGGATGCCCGCGGCCCGGACCATGGCGGCCATCGCCCCGGCGTACTGCTCGCAGTAGCCCTGCTTGAGCCGCAGGAAGTCGGCGAGGTCGTCGCCGCTGGTGCCCGGCCGGGTCGAGAGGCTGTAGACGAAGCCGTTCGCGCGGGAGAAGTGGCCCTGGATGGCGCGCACCGCGTCGTAGGGGGTGGCCGCGCCCGCGGTCAGGCCCGCGACCAGGTCGGTGACGGCGGGGTCCAGCGGCGGCAGCGCGGTGTCGCGCTCGCGCACCGGCGAGCCGGCCGGCACCTCGCCGGAGGCGCGCAGGTCGTCCTCGGTGGGGCTGGGCTCGACCGCGGTGACCCGGTAGCTGCGGCCCGCGGTGGTGACGTCGCGGCCGAAGACGGTGCCGGTGGCCGGGTCGAACCGCCAGGCGTCGGCGTCGTCGATCTCCACCGTCAGGGGAGAGGTGGGCACCGGCAGGAACCGGTCGTCGTGGCCGACCGCGGTGATCGTGGCCTCGACCCGCCGGCCCTCGCGGCGGCCGGGCAGCGGCGCGAGGTCGCCGGGCTGCGCCACCGACGTCTCGCCGTCGAGGTTGCCCACCGTCCAGCCGTCCTCGGCGCTGTAGACGTCGAGGGTCACCACGCGCAGGTAGCCGGGGTCGAGGACCGAGGCGTCGAACCGCAGCAGGTCGATCGGCTCGGGCAGCGTGAGCTGGCCCTGCAGCGCCGCGGCCGCGTCGAGCGCGGTGCCGGTCGACCCGCCGCCGCCCCCGGGACCGAAGCCGGCGGCCAGCCGGCCCTCGGGCAGGGTCGGCACCACGCTGCCGACCACCAGCGCGACGGCCAGGGCCAGCACGGCGGTGCCGGTCGCGGCGGGCCCGCCGGCGCCGCCCCGCCGCCCGGCCCGCGCCGCCAGCCGGCGCGCCTGGTCGGCCCACAGCAGCAGCGCCAGCCCGGCGGCCGGGGCCGCGAGCGCCGTCAGCCCGATGCTGCCGGTGACCGTGCTGACCGGCACACAGAACAGGACCAGCAGCCCCAGCCCGGCGAGGGCCGGCTGCCGCCCGCCGACGGCGATCAGGTCGACGACGACGGCGACGATCCCGACCAGCAGCACGGTGAGCGCGAGCAGGCCGGTCAGCGGCAGCGCCGGCGTGGACTGCTCGCGGACCTCGGCCGACCCGTCGGTGAGCACCACGGCGAGGTCGCCGAGGGAGTCCGGGGTGGGCAGCCAGCCTCCGATCGCCTCGCCGGGCGCGAACAGCGCCGTCATCAGGCAGAGCAGGGCGGCGAGCTGGCCCAGCGGCACCAGCGGGACGCCGGCGGCGCCGGCGCGGGCGGGCAGCGCCCGGCCGCCGGAGGCCCAGGCCCACAGCGCCGGGCCGGCGGCGCGCAGCGCGAGCCCGCCGAGGGCGACCACCGCGATCGCCGCCAGCGCGGGCGGCACCCAGGCCGGGCGGGTGAAGACCGGTGCCAGGGCGCAGCTGCCCAGCGCGGTGGCGACCGCGGCGGCCAGCGTCGTGCCGCCCTCGCGGCGCAGCGTGCCCGGAGGCACGGGCGCGGCCGGCGGGGGTGGGGGGACCGGCGGCGGGACCGGCCCGCCGGACCGGACCGGGGGCGGCGGCGCGAGGGTGGTCATGCGAGCACCCCCAGGACGTCGCCGGGCCGGGCGCCCGCGGCGGCGGGGGCGAGGTCGGCCCACACGGCCTCGACGGTGCGCGAGGAGTCCGCGACGACGACCTGCCAGCCGGCGCCGCGCAGCAGCGCCGCGGACTGCTCCAGCTGGGCGGTCAGCGCCGAGCGCGCCGTCGCCGACAGCCCCCGCTTGCTGTGGGCGCCGGGGTCGGCCCAGCTGGCCACGTCCAGCAGCACGGCGACGTCGGCGGACGGGCCCGAGCGCGCGGCGACCAGCTCGGTCAGGTCGTCGGGGCCGACGGCGCCGAGCAGCGCGACGACCGGGCCCTCGCCGGCCACGCGGTGCAGCAGCTCCGCCGCCGGACCGAGGCCGGTGCCGCGGCCGGGGGCGAGCGCGGCCAGCCGGTCCAGCAGCTCGACGGGCCCCAGGGCCGCCCGCGCGGCGGGGGCGGCGCGGCCGCCGTCCGGGGCGGTGGGGGTGAGCTCGCCGGCGGTGGTGACCACGCGCAGCGCGGCGCCGCGCCGGGCCAGCGTGGTGCCGATGCTCGCCGCGGCCTCCACCAGCCACTCGAGGCTGTCCTGCGGCGGCGCCGGGTCGCCGGGGGGGCCCGGGACGGTGCCGCCGGCGGCCGGTCCCGGGCCGGCGGCGCGGGTGAGCAGGTGGGCGCGCAGGCGGGTGTCGAGCAGCAGCGCCGCCTGGGCCCGCCAGGGCCGCTCCTCCAGCCGCACCATCAGCTCGCCGGTGCGGGCGGTGGCCCGCCAGTGCACCTTCCGCAGGTCGTCGCCGTGCCGGTACGCGCGGGTGCTCACGTCGTCCTCGCCGTGCACCGCGATCGAGCGGCGGGCGCCCTCGCCGCCGCCGCCGTGCCCGCCGCCCGGCCCGCCGGGCCCCAGCGGCCGGACCCGCGGCACGACCACCAGGGGGGCGCCGTCGGTGCCGCTGGTGGTGCGCTGCACCAGCCCGAAGGGGTCGACCAGGCGCAGCCGCAGCGGGCCGAGCCGGAACCGGCCGCGGCGGGCGCCGGACACCCGGTAGCGCATGCCGGCCGTCGCGCCGGCGGGCAGCCGCTCGACGACGAAGGAGCGGGAGCGGCCGAGCTCGGGCGGCAGCTGTTCGGACAGCAGCCACAGCCGCCCGGTGCGCCGGTCGGCGTTGGTGACCTCGAGCAGCACCTCGGCGTCCTGGCCGCGTGGCACCCGCGACGGCGACACGGTGCGCCGGACGCCGACGCGGAACCGCTGCCGGGCGACGGCGACCGCCGACAGCAGCGGCAGCGCGAGCACGAAGACGGCGATCTGCACCAGCGGCCGCTCGCCGAGCAGCGCGCCGAGGCCGAGCAGGGTGGCCCCCGCGGCGACCAGGCAGCGGCCGCGGAGGGTGAGCGAGGTCAGCGCCGTGCGCAGCGGCCCACCCACGGCGGTCAGCGTCCGCGGAGGACGGGCACGGTGGACAGCAGGGCGGTGACGACCTGCTCGGCGGTGCGGCGGGCGGCCGCGGCGTCGGCGGTGAGCAGCAGCCGGTGGGCGAGCACCGGGACGGCCATCGCCTGCACGTCGTCGGGGAGCACGTGGTCGCGGCCGGCCAGCGCCGCCCACGCCCGCGCGGTGCGCAGCAGCTGCAGCCCGGCCCGCGGCGAGGCGCCCAGCCGCAGCTCGGGGGAGCGGCGGGTGGCCTCGACCAGCGCGACGACGTAGCGGCGGATCGCGTCGGAGACGTGCAGCGACTGCACCGCCGTCACCAGCGCGCGGACCGTGCCGGCGTCGGCCACCGGCGTCAGGGAGGCCAGGGGGTCGGCGGTGCCGCGGTCGTCGAGCATGGCGACCTCGGCCTCGCGGTCGGGGTAGCCCATCGACACCCGCGCGGTGAACCGGTCGCGCTGGGCCTCGGGGAGGGGGTAGGTGCCCTCCATCTCCACCGGGTTCTGGGTGGCCATCACCAGGAACGGGCGGGCCAGCTCGTAGCTGACGCCGTCGACGGTGACCTGGCGCTCCTCCATGCACTCCAGCAGCGCCGACTGGGTCTTCGGCGAGGCCCGGTTGATCTCGTCGGCGACGACGACGTTGGCGAAGACCGCACCGGGCTTGAACTCGAAGGCCCGGGTCTCCTGGTCGTAGACGGCCACGCCGGTGACGTCGCTCGGCAGCAGGTCGGGCGTGAACTGGATGCGGCGCACGCTGGCGTCGATCGAGCCGGCCAGCGCCTTGGCCAGCGTCGTCTTGCCGGTGCCGGGCACGTCCTCCACCAGCAGGTGGCCCTCGGCGAGCAGCACCACGAGGGCCAGGCGGACGACGTCGGGCTTGCCCTGGACGACGCGGGACACGTTGGCCGCGATGCGCGCGCCCTCCGCCGCGACGTCGACCGGCAGCCCCGCCGTCCCGTCCGCCGCACGCATGGTGTCGGTCACCCGGCCCACGGTACGTGCCCGGGACGGTCCGCAACGTGTTCGCGCACCGCCCCCACCGGACCCCTCCCGTCCCCCCACCCGGGACGCCGCCGGAACCGCTCCGGGTGGGCCGTCCCCCCACCGCGCCCCACCCGGCCGCCCCCCGCCGTCCCCGCGCCCCTGACCTGCACGCCAGCCGGTGGGGGAGGCGGGTCACGACATGGTGTCGAGTGGTGTCTGGTGGGGCGTAGTGGGTTAGTGTGTGGCGCGGTGGGGAGCCAGGGCCCGTCCCGGGTCCGCAGAGGACACGAGGAGGACCACATGGGGGAGGTGATCCGGTGTTCGTCGGCAGCTTCGCCCTGCGTCTCGACGAGAAGGGCCGGCTCGCGCTCCCCGTCCGGTTCCGCGACCAGGTGGCCGACGGCATGGTGATCAAGAAGGGCCAGGAGCGCTGCGTCTACGGCCTGACCATCGCGCGGGTCGCCGAGCAGAGCCGCGCCGCCGCCAGCATGGCCCCCGCCGACACCGCCGAGGCCCGGATGCGCGCCCGCATGAGCTTCGGGTCGATGGTCGAGGTCGAGCCGGACAAGGCCGGCCGCATCACCATCCCGGCGAACCTCCGCCAGTACGCCGGCCTCGACCGCGACGTGGTCGTCGTCGGCGTCGACACCCGTTTCGAGATCTGGGACCAGGCCACGTGGGACGCCTACGTGGAGGAGCAGGAGGCGGCGTTCGCCGCCATGGAGAGCGAGGGGATGCCCACGCTGTCCTGACCCCCGTCCCGCCGGTCGCCCCGACCCCCGCACGCCCGTCCGCGAGCCGACTTCCCCGCGGCTCGACTGGGTGCGGCCCGAACCGTCTTCCCCGCGGCTCGGACCCCGTGCGCAGGCGGCGCTCCCCGCCGCCGGTCGGACCGGCCACCGGCAACCGGCGACCCCCGCTCCCCGCGACCGCCTCCTGACGCTCTTCCCCGGCGCCAGGCGGCACCGCGGGGGCGGGGGTCTCCCCTTCCCGGCCCCCTCCCCGGTCCCTCGCGGTTCCCGGACGCCGTTCCACCGCGGCACGCCCGGTCGGCTCCCCCAGCCGGAGCGCCGTCCGCGTCACCATGAGACGCCCGCCCAGCCGCCCCCGCTGGGCCCGACCCGCGAGGAGGACGACGTGAGCGCACCGGCCGTGCACGTCCCGGTCCTCCTCGACCGCGTCACCGGCCTGCTCGGCCCGGCCTGCGCCGCCGACGGCGCCGTGCTGGTCGACGCCACCCTGGGCCTGGCCGGGCACTCGCTGGCCCTGCTCGACGCCCACCCCGGGCTGCGCCTGGTCGGGCTGGACCGCGACCCGCACGCCCGCGCCGAGGCCGCCGCCCGCATCGCCGCCGCCGGCCACACCGACCGCGTCACCCTGGTGCCCGCCGTGTTCGACGAGCTGCCCGACGTGCTCGGGCGCCTCGGCATCGACGAGGTGCAGGCGGTGCTGTTCGACCTCGGCGTCTCCTCGCTGCAGCTCGACCGCGCCGACCGCGGGTTCAGCTACGCCGCCGACGGGCCGCTGGACATGCGGATGGACCCCGGCGCGCCGCGCACCGCCGCCGACGTCGTCAACACCTACCCCGCCGCCGAGCTCGCCCGGGTGCTGCGGGTGTACGGGGAGGAGCGCTTCGCCTCCCGCATCGCCGCCGCGATCGTGCGCGAGCGGGCGCGCGAGCCGTTCACGCGCACCGAGCGGCTGGCCCACCTGGTGCGCGACTCCATTCCCGCCGCCACCCGCCGCACCGGCGGCAACCCGGCGAAGCGGACCTTCCAGGCGCTGCGGATCGAGGTCAACGACGAGCTCGGCACGCTGCAGCGGGCGCTGCCGGCGGCGCTGGACGCGCTCGCCGTGGGCGGGCGGGTCGCCGTCATCACCTTCCACTCGCTCGAGGACCGCATCGTGAAGCAGACCCTCGCCGCCGGTGCCACCGACCGCACGCCGCCGGAGCTGCCGGTCCCGCTGCCCGAGTACGGCTCGGTGCTGCGGCTGCTCACCCGCGGCGGCGAGGGCCCCACCGACGACGAGGTCGCCGCCAACCCGCGCGCGGCGTCCGCCCGCGTCCGCGCGGCCGAGCGCATCCGGCGGCCGGCGTGAGTGCGGCCGCGCGCGCGTCGCGCGCCCAGCCCTCGGCACCGGGGGAGCGGGTCGCCCGCGCCCTGCCCAGCCGCCCGCTGCGCGCCCTGCCCTCCCGGCCGGCCCGCACCCGCGCCACCGGCCCGGCGCCCCGGGTGGGGACCTCCCGGACGGCGTCCCGCACCGCGCCCCCCGAGCTGCGCCTGCTGCCCGGCGGCGCGTCCCGCACCCGCTCCGCGGCGGCCCGGCGCCGGGCGCCGTTCGTCCTGCTGGTCGTCGCGCTGCTGGTGCTCACCACCATCGGCCTGCTGGTGCTCAACACCTCCATCGCGGTCAACTCGCTGCGGGCCACCGAGCTGCGCAACGCCAACGCCGAGAAGGCCGAGGAGGTGCAGGAGCTGGAGCAGCAGGTCGTCTCCGGCAGCACGCCGGCGCAGCTGGCCGCGGCCGCCGTCGCCGCGGGCCTGGTGCCGGCCGGCGCGGCCGGGCACCTGGTGGTCGGCGCCGACGGCAGCGCCACCCTGCGCGGCACCCCGCAGCCGGCGCCGGACCCCGCCGCCGCCGGGGACGAGGGCTGAGCGTGGCCCCGCCCGCCCGCGGCCCCGAGCCCGCCCGCCGCACCCCGCCCCGCACCGCCGCCCGCGGCGGGGTGCCCCGTCCCGTCCCGCGCGCCGGCGGCCCTCGCGGCCCGCGCGAGCCGCTGCCCCGCTCCGGCGCGTTCGTGCCGCGGCGCGCCCCGGGCAGCCGCCGGGTCGGCCGGCCGCTGCGCATGGGCGCCAAGCGGCTGCGGTGGGGGCTGGTGCTCGTCGTCGTCCCGCTGCTGTTCGTCACCGGCAAACTGGTGCTGCTGCAGGGCGTCGACGGCGCCGCCTACGCCAACGCCGCCGAGCAGGACCGGCTCGCCGAGTACCCGATCTCCGCCCTGCGCGGCGCGATCGTCGACCGCAACGGCCAGCCGTTCGCCTACACCGTCGACGCCTCCCGCGTCGTCGCCGACCCCACCGTGGTGGAGGACCCCGAGCGGACCGCGCTGGCGCTCACCGCCCTGCTCGACGTGCCGGTGCCCGAGCTCACCGAGCTGCTCACCCGCGACGGCCGCTACGTCGTCCTCGCCCGCCAGGTCTCGCCGGAGACCGTCGACGCCATCGACGCCCTGGGGCTGGCCGGGATCGTCTTCGAGGACGACCCGGTGCGGCTGTACCCGACCGGGGCCGTGGGCGGCCAGGTCGTCGGCTTCGTCGGCCGCGACGGCGACGGCCTGGCCGGCATCGAGCTGCAGTTCCAGGACGAGCTCGGCGGCACCGACGGCATGCGGCGGGTCGAGGTCGGCAGCGGCGGCCACCCGATCCCCTCGGGCATCGACGAGTCCACGCCGGCCACCGACGGCAGCACCGTCGAGCTGACCGTCGACCAGGACGTCCAGTTCACGACCGAGCAGCGGCTGGCGGAGGCCTGCTCCGACGGCGCGACCACCCGCGCCTCGGCCGTGGTGCTCGACGTGCACACCGGCCAGGTGGTCGCGATGGGCTCCTGCCCCGGCTACGACCCCGCCCAGGCGAGCAGCACCGACCCGGAGCTGCTGGGCAACCCCGCGGTGACCAGTATCTTCGAGCCGGGCTCGGTGATGAAGGCGGTGACCATGGCCGCCGCGATCGAGGAGGGCAAGGCCACCCCGGACCGCGTGCTGAACGTCAACGGCCACATCCAGGCCGGCGACGCCGTCGTCACCGACGCCCACGACCACGCCCCGGTCGACTGGACGGTGACCGGCATCCTCGCCAAGTCCAGCAACGTCGGGACGATCATGCTGGCCCGCGAGGTCGGCGACGCCACGCTCGAGCGCTACCTGCGCGCCTTCGGCGTGGGGGAGGAGACCGGCGTCGAGCTGCCCGGCGAGAGCGGCGGCCTGCTCGCGGACTCCGACGAGTGGGAGGCCAGCCGGGCGGCCAACATCGCCATCGGCCAGGGCGTGTCGGTGACGACGCTGCAGATGGCCTCGGTCTTCCAGACCATCGCCAACGGCGGCGTCCGCGTCGCCCCGCGGGTGGTGGCCTCGGTGACCGCGCCGGACGGGACGACGTCGACGCCGGACGCGCCCGAGCCCACCCGGGTGGTCAGCGAGGCCACCGCCGACGACCTCGCCTACATGCTCGAGGCCGTCGTCGGCCCGGGAGGCACCGCGCCGCTGGGCGAGGTCGAGGGCTACCGGGTGGCCGGCAAGACCGGGACGGCGCAGCGGGCCAACCCCGAGTGCGGCTGCTACGCGGGCGGCGGCTACGTGACGACGTTCGTCGGGTTCGCCCCCGCCGACGACCCGCAGTACGTCGTCGCCGTCGACCTCGAGCGGCCCAGCAGCTCCGCCGAGGGCGGTCAGGTCGCCGCGCCCGTGTTCGCCGACGTCATGCGCTACGTGCTCACCGAGCGCGGCGTGGTGCCGTCGGGGACGCCGCGCCCGGACTTCGCGCTCACCGGCGAGGACCTCGCCGAGGCCGCGACCGGCGGCCCCGCGGGCGACTAGTCGCGCAGCGCCGAGCCCCTGCGGGTGCGCGGGGCGGGCGGGTGCCGACGGTAGATTGGCCAGACGTGAGCCCGACCGGAACCGGGTCGGTGCCCCGGCCAGCGGGGACCCGCCCGCTCGCTCTCAGCGCGCTGCGCGACCTCGTCGGCGACCCCGTGCAGGGCGACCCCGCCACGCCGGTGCGCGGCGTGACCCTGGCCACGACCGAGGTGCGGCCCGGCGACCTCTACGCCGCGCTGCCCGGCGCCCGCACGCACGGCGCCCGCTTCGCCGCCGACGCCGCCGACCGCGGCGCGGTCGCCGTCCTCACCGACCCCACCGGCCGCGAGCAGGCGGTCGCCACGGGCCTGCCGGTGTGCGTCGTCGACGCGCCGCGCGCGCTGCTCGGCGACGTCGCCGCGCGCGTCTACGGCGAGCCGGCCCGCCGGCTGCCGGTCGTGGGCATCACCGGCACCAACGGCAAGACGACGACGGCGTACCTGGTCGAGGCGGGCCTGGCCGCCGCCGGGCGCGGCACCGGGCTGATCGGCACCGTGCAGACCCGCACCCGCGCCCGCGGCGCCGAGACCGCCTTCCCCAGCGTCCGCACCACGCCCGAGGCACCCGTGCTGCACGCGCTGCTCGCCACCATGGCCGAGTCCGGCGTCGACACCGTGGTCATGGAGGTCTCCAGCCACGCGCTGGTGCAGGGCCGGGTCGGCGGCGTCCCGTTCGCCGCCGCCGGGTTCACCAACCTCAGCCAGGACCACCTCGACTTCCACCGCGACCTCGAGGACTACTTCCAGGCGAAGGCGCTGCTGTTCGACGGCCGCGCCGCCCGTGAGGTCGTCGTCGTCGACGACGGGCACGGCCGCCGGCTGGCCGGGATGCTCGGCGGGCGCGCGGTCACCGTCTCGGCCGAGGGCGCCCCGGCCGACTGGACCGCCACCGGCGTCGCGCCGGCCCCCGACGGCGGCTCGGCGTTCACCCTCACCGGCCCCGGCGGCACCTGGCCCGCCCGCGTGCGGCTGCCCGGCCGGTTCAACGTCACCAACGCCGCGCTCGCCGTCGCGCTGCTCGACGCCGTCGGCGTGCCGGTGGCGGCCGCGCTCGAGGGGATCGCCACCGCCGTCGTCCCCGGGCGGATGGAGCCGGTCGACGCCGGCCAGCCGTTCACCGCGGTCGTCGACTACGCCCACACCCCCGACGCCGTCGCCTCGGCCCTCGCCGCGCTGCGCGGCGCCACGACCGGCAGGCTGGTGACCGTGCTCGGCTGTGGCGGCGACCGCGACCCCGGCAAGCGGCCCGCCATGGGCGCCGCCGCGGCGCTCGGCAGCGACCACCTGGTCGTCACCGACGACAACCCGCGCTCGGAGGACCCGGCCGCCATCCGCGCCGCCGTCCTGTCCGGCGTGCCGGCGGAGCGGCGCGGCAGCGTGGAGGAGATCGGCGACCGCCGGGCGGCCATCGCCCGTGCGGTGGAGCTGGCCCGGCCGGGGGACACCGTCCTGGTCGCCGGCAAGGGACACGAGACGGGTCAGGAGGTCGCCGGCACCGTGACGCCGTTCGACGACCGCGCCGTGCTGCGCGAGGTCCTCACCGCGGCGGCCGCCGGGGCGGCCCGCCGGTGATCGCCCTGACCCTCGCCGAGGTCGCGGAGGCCGTCGGCGCCACGCTCACGCCCGCCGCCGACCCGGCCGCCACCGTCACCGGCGTCACCCTCGACTCCCGCACCGTCGCCCCCGGCGACCTGTTCGTCGCGGTCACCGGCGAACGGGTCGACGGGCATGAGTTCCTCGACGCCGCGGCCGCCGCCGGCGCCGCCGCCGCGCTGACCACCCGCCCCGGCGGGCCGCTGCCGGCGCTGGTCGTCGACGACACCGTGGACGCCCTGGGCCGGCTGGCCGCCGCGGTGCACGCCCGGCTGGCGGCGGGCGGGCTGCTCACGCTCGGCATCACCGGCTCCTCGGGCAAGACCTCCACCAAGGACCTGCTCGGCCAGGTGCTCGCCGCCGCCGGACCGACGGTCAGCCCGCCCGGCTCGTTCAACAACGACATCGGCCTGCCGCTGACCGTGCTGTCCGCCGACGAGGGCACCCGCCACCTGGTGCTGGAGATGGGCGCGCGCGGCGTCGGGCACATCGCCCGGCTGTGCGCGGTCGCCCGGCCCGACGTCGGCGTGGTGCTCAACGTCGGCTCGGCCCACCTCGGCGAGTTCGGCTCGGCCGACGCCATCGCCCGGGCCAAGGGCGAGCTGGTGGAGGCGCTGGCGGAGACCGGCACCGCCGTCCTGAACGCCGACGACGCGCGGGTCGCCGGCATGGCGCCGCGTACCCGCGCCCGGGTGGTCACCACCGGCCGGTCCGCCGGCGCCGACGTCCGCGCCGCCGACGTCACCCTCGACGACGCCGCCCGCGCCCGCTTCACCCTCGTCGCCGGGGGCGAGGAGCACCCGGTCGCGCTGCAGGTGGTGGGCGAGCACCAGGTGGCCAACGCGCTGTCGGCCGCGGCCGCCGCGCTCGCCGCCGGCATGACCCCCGCCGCCGTCGCGCGGGCGCTGTCGGCCGCGGAGCCGCGCAGCCGCTGGCGCATGGAGGTCACCCGCCGCGGCGACGGCGTGACCGTCGTCAACGACGCCTACAACGCCAACCCCGAGTCGATGCGCGCCGCGCTGGCCGCGCTCGCCGGGCTGCCCGCGACCCGGCGGGTCGCCGTCCTCGGCGGGATGGCCGAGCTCGGCCCCGACGCCGAGGCCGAGCACGAGCGCCTGGGCCGCGACGCGGTCGCCGCAGGGGTCGACCTGCTCGTCGCCGTCGGACCCGATGCGGTAGGGATGGTGTCGGGTGCCACGGCCGCCGGTGCCCACCACGGGGAGGGCCACGGGACGCAGGTCGCGTCCGTGCCCGACCGAGCGGCCGCTCTCGACCTGCTCTCGGAGGTGCTGGTGCCCGGTGACGTCGTGCTGGTGAAGGCCAGCCGGGCCCACGGGCTGGAGGTCCTGGCCGACGGCCTGCTGACCGCCGGGGCAGGCGCGTGAAGTCCGTCCTCATCGCCGCGGCCTTCGGGCTGTTCATCTCGATCCTGTGCACCCCGCTGGCGGTGCGGGCCTTCCGCCGGCGCGGGTTCGGGCAGGAGATCCGCGACGACGGCCCCGAGAGCCACCTGTCGAAGAAGGGCACGCCCACCATGGGCGGCACCGTCATCGTCGGGGCCACGGTGGGCGGCTACCTGATCTCCCACCTGTTCCTCGTCGGGCAGCCCAACCGGGGGGTGACCGCCAGCGGCCTGCTGGTGCTGTTCCTCATGGTGGGCCTGGGCACCGTCGGGTTCCTCGACGACTACCTCAAGATCCGCTTCCGGCGCAGCCTCGGGCTGAACAAGACCTCGAAGCTGGTCGGCCAGCTGGTGGTGGGCGTCGCGTTCGCGGTGCTCGCGATCAACTTCCCGGACGAGGCCGGGGTCACCCCGGCGTCGGAGTTCGTCTCCTTCGTCCGCGACATCGACCCGCTGTTCCTCGGCTCGGTCGGCTTCGTGATCCTCGCCTACCTGTTCATCGCCGGGTTCTCCAACGCGGTGAACCTGACCGACGGGCTGGACGGGCTGGCGGCCGGCTGCTCGGCGATGGTCTGCGGCGCCTACACGGTCATCTCGTTCTGGCAGTTCACCCACGACTGCTCCGGCGCGCTGGCCGCCGGCTGCTACGAGGTGCGCGACCCGCTCGACGTCACGCTGGTCGCCGCCGCCGGGCTCGGCGCGTGCCTGGGCTTCCTGTGGTGGAACACCAGCCCGGCGCGGATCTTCATGGGCGACACCGGGTCGCTGGCCCTCGGCGGCCTGCTCGCGGGGCTGGCCGTGGTCACCCGCACCGAGCTGCTGCTCATCGTCCTCGGCGGCCTGTTCGTCGCGGTGACGCTGTCGGTGGTCATCCAGGTGGCCTTCTTCCGCGCCACCCGGCGGCGGGTGTTCCGCATGGCCCCCCTGCACCACCACTTCGAGCTCGCCGGGTGGGCGGAGAACACCGTGATCGTGCGGTTCTGGCTGGTCACCGGGATGGCCGTGGCCTTCGGGCTGGGCCTGTTCTACGCCGACTGGCTCTCCATCACCGGGCTGTGAGCGCAGGGCCGCGGAGGGGTCCGGTCCGCGGCGACCGGACGCGACACGCCCCGTCGGTGCTCCTGCTGCGCGGGCGCAGCGGCGACGATGGCGGGATGGACGGCCGGAGCGAGTCCACGCGCCCCCGCCGCACGGCCCGCCGGGCACCCGCGGCCGCGGCTCGCCCGCGGCTGCGCGGGCCGGCCTGGCTCGACGGGCCGATGACCAGCTGCCACCTGGTGATCGGCGCGGCCGGGCTGCTGCTGGCCATCGGGCTGGTCATGGTCTTCTCCGCCTCGGCGATCGAGGCGGCGCTGGCCGACCAGCCGGCCTGGCGTCCGGGCGTGGACCAGCTGCTGTTCGCCGCGCTCGGCCTGGTCGCCCTCGGCGTCGCGGTGCGGCTGCCCGCCGGGCTGGTGCGGCGCTGGTCGCCGATCGCGCTGCTGGTCGTCGTCGTCCTGCTGGTGGCGGTGCTGGTCCCGGGCATCGGCGTGGAGTACAACGGCTCGCGGGCCTGGATCAGCCTCGGGTTCACCGACTTCCAGCCCTCCGAGCTGTCCAAGCTCGTCGTCTCCCTGTGGGGGGCGCACGTGCTCGCCGTCCACGGGCGGCACCTGACGGTCAAGACGCTGCTGCTCCCGCTGCTGCCGGTGTTCGTCCTGCTGTCCCTGCTCCTCATGCTCGAGCCGGACTTCGGGGCCGTGATCAGCCTGCTGCTCGTGGTCTCGGGCCTGCTCTACGCCGGCGGCCTGCCCTGGCGGCTGTGGGCGGTCGGCGGCGCGACCGTGGTCACCGGCGTGGTGCTCATGGTCATGGCCGAGCCGTACCGGATGGAGCGGATCACCGCCTTCCTCCACCCCTTCGACGACCCCACCGACACCGGCTTCCAGGCCATCCGCGGCTTCTACGCGCTGGCCAACGGCGGCCTGTGGGGCGTGGGCCTGGGCAACAGCGCCATGAAGTGGAACCTGCTGCCCGAGGCCGAGTCGGACTACATCTTCGCGATCATCGGCGAGGAGCTCGGCTTCCTCGGCTGCCTGGTCGTGATCACCCTCTACGCGGTGCTGGCCTACGCCGGCTTCCGCATCGCCCGCCGCGCCACCGACCGCTTCGTGTCGCTGGCCAGCGTGGCGATCACCGTCTGGCTGGTCGGCCAGGCGGCCCTGAACATGGGCTACGTGGTGGGCCTGCTCCCGGTCACCGGGGTCACCCTGCCGCTGGTCTCCGCCGGTGGCACCTCGCTGGTGCTCACCCTCTTCATCGTGGGACTCCTCATCCGCTTCGCCCGATCCGAGCCCGACGCCATCGAGCACCTGCGCCGCACCCCGCGCGGCCGCCTGGCCCGCTGGCTCCTGCCCGTCCCCGCCCACGCCGTCGACCCGGTCCGGCCGCCCCGGTCCCGCCCCGGGCGCGCGCCCCGCCCCGTGCCCCGCCGTCCGGTGGAGGCCCACCCGGTGCGCCGGCCCACCGACGGGCGGCCCGCCGAGGGCCGCCCGGCCGAGCGCCGGGTGCCGCCCCCGGCGGCCCGCCGTCCCGACCGGGACCGCGCGCCGGCCCGGCCCGCCGACCGCGGCCCCGTGCGTCCGGCCGACCGCCCGGGGCGGTCCCGGTGAGCGCGCTGTCGGTCGTCCTCGCCGGCGGCGGCACCGGCGGCCACATCGAGCCGATGCTGGCGCTCGCCGACGCCCTGCGGCGGCGGGACCCCGGCCTGCGGATCACCTGCCTGGGGACCGCCCGCGGCATGGAGACCCGGCTGGTGCCCGCGCGCGGCTACGACCTGCGGCTGATCCCGCCGGTCCCGCTCCCGCGCAAGCCCACGCTGGACCTGCTGCGCGTGCCCGGCCGGGTGCGCCGCTCGGTCCGGGACACCCGCGCGCTGCTCGACGAGCTCGCCGCCGACGTCGTCGTCGGGTTCGGCGGGTACGTCGCACTGCCGGCCTACCTGGCCGCGCGGCGGGGCGGCGTCCCGGTGGTCGTGCACGAGCAGAACGCGCTGCCCGGGCTGGCCAACCGGATCGGCGCGCGGATCGCCGCCCGCGTGGCGGTGACCGTGCCCGGCACGCCGCTGCACCGCGGCGAGCACGTCGGCATGCCGCTGCGGACGGCGATCAGCGGCCTGGACCGCGCCGCCCGCCGCGCCGAGGCGCGCGCCGCCTTCGGCCTGGACGCCGACCGGCCCACGCTGCTGGTGTTCGGCGGCTCGCAGGGCGCGGCCTCGCTCAACCGGGCGGCGGTCGCCGCGGCCGACGCGCTCACCGCCGCCGGGGTGCAGGTGCTGCACGCCCGCGGCCCCAAGAACACCGACGTCGCGGTGCCGCCGCGGCCGGCGGGTGCCGCGCCGTACGTCGTCGTGGACTACCTCGAGCGGATGGACCTGGCCTACGCCGCCGCCGACCTGGCGCTGTGCCGCTCGGGCGCGGTGACCGTGGCCGAGCTGTCCGCGGTCGGGCTGCCCGCGGCGTTCGTGCCGCTGCCCATCGGCAACGGCGAGCAGCGGCGCAACGCGCTGCCGGTGGTCGAGGCCGGCGGCGGGCTCCTGGTCGACGACGCCGACCTCTCGCCCGCCTGGATCGAGGCGACCCTGCTGCCCCTGCTCACCGACCCCGCCGCGCTGTCCGGGTACGCCGCGCACGCCGCCGCGGCCGGGGTGCCCGACGCCGACGAGCGGCTGGCCGACATCGTCCTGGAGGTGGCGACCGGTGACCGCTGACGCGACCGCCGCGTGGACCGCGCCGGTGCCCTCCCCGGGGGAGCTCGGCGCGGTGCACTTCATCGGCATCGGCGGCGCCGGCATGAGCGGCATCGCCCGCATCCTGCTGGCCCGCGGGGTGCCGGTCTCCGGCAGCGACCGGCGCGACACCCCCACCCTGATGGCGCTGCGGGCCCTCGGCGCCCGGGTGGAGGTCGGGCACGACGCGGCCCACCTCGGTGCCGCCGACAGCGTCGTCGTCTCCTCGGCGATCCGGGAGGACAACCCGGAGCTGGCCGCGGCGCGGGCGCGGGGGCTGCCCGTGCTGCCGCGCGCGGTGGCGCTCGCCGCGGTGATGGCGGGGCGGCGCAGCGTCGCCGTCGCCGGCACCCACGGCAAGACCTCGACCACCTCGATGCTCACCGTCGCGGTGCAGGCCTGCGGCGTCGACGCGTCGTTCGCCATCGGCGGCACGCTCAACGAGTCGGGCAGCAACGCGCACGCGGGGGAGGGCGACGTCTTCGTCGCCGAGGCCGACGAGAGCGACCGCTCGTTCCTGCTGCTGGCCCCGCACGGCGCGATCGTCACCAACGTCGAGGCCGACCACCTGGACAACTACGGCGACCTCGCCGCCGTCGAGGCGGCCTTCGACCGGTTCCTCGGCACCGTGGACCCCGCCGGGTTCGTCGTCCTCTGCGCCGACGACCCCGGCTCCGCCCGGCTGCGCGGCGTCCCGACGCCGGCCCGGGTGCGCACCTACGGCACCGCCGAGGACGCCGACCTGCGGATCGTCGACCTCGACGTCGGTCCCGACGCCACGAGCTGGACCGCCGTCCTCGACGGCGCGGTGCTCGGCCGGGTCCGGATCCGGGTGCCCGGCGCGCACATGGCCCGCAACAGCGCCGCCGCGCTGCTGGCCGGCCTCGAGCTCGGCCTGCCCGCCGACGGGCTGGTCACCGGGCTCGAGCGCTTCGGCGGGGTGCACCGCCGGTTCGAGCTCAAGGGCGTGGCCGCGGGCGTCCGGGTCTACGACGACTACGCCCACCACCCGACCGAGGTGACCGCCCAGCTGCACGCCGCCCGCGCGGTGGCGGGGGAGGGGCGGGTCGTCGTCGCGTTCCAGCCGCACCTGTACAGCCGCACCCGCGAGTTCGCAGGCGCCTTCGGCGAGGCCCTGGGCCTGGCCGACGAGGTGGTGGTGATGGACGTCTACGGCGCCCGGGAGGACCCGGTGCCCGGCGTCACCGGGGCGCTCGTCGCCGACGCCGTGCCGCTGCCGCCGGACCGGGTCGCCTTCGAGCCGTCCTGGTCGGCGGCCGCCCCGGCGCTGGCCGGCCGCGCCCGCCCCGGAGACGTGGTCATCACCATGGGCGCCGGCAACGTCTCGATGCTCGGCCCCGAGGTGCTCACCGCCCTCGGCGGCGGGGCCGCCGGCGCGGAGGGTGCGGCGCGGTGAGCCGCACCGGCCTGACGACCGCCGACCGGGAACGCGGTGTCCCGGCCGAGGTCGCCCGGCCGGCCCGCCGCCGGCGCCGGCGCCGGGACAGCCCGGCCGACCGGCGCCGGCGCCGCATCGTGGGAGCCGCGGTCGCCGTCGTGCTCGTCGCCGCGGCGGGGTGGGCGGTGTGGGCGAGCCCGCTGCTGGCCGTCCGGGCCGTCCGCGTCGACGGCGCCACGACGCTCACCGCCGAGCAGGTGCGCACCGCCGCCGCCGTCGCGGAGGGCACGCCGCTGCTGCGGGTCGACACCGACGCCGCCGCCGCGCGGGTGGCCCGCCTGCCGCAGGTGGCCGACGTCACGGTCACCCGCGGCTGGCCGCGCAGCGTCGTCGTCACCGTGGTCGAGCGGCGGCCGGTCGCCGTCGTCGAGCAGGCCGGCACGCGCTCGCTGGTCGACCGCGACGGCGTGTTGTTCGACACCGTCACCGGCGAGGTCCCCGACGGCGTCGTCCCGCTCGACGTGTCCGCGCCCGGACCGGACGACGCGGCCACCCGCGCCGCGCTCGGCGCGCTCGTGTCGCTGCCGGCCGACGTCCGCGGGCGGGTCACCGGCGCGCGGGCGACCACCGGCGAGGACGTGACCCTCACCCTCGGCGACGGCACCACCGTCGTCTGGGGCGGTGCCGACGGCGCGGGCGACAAGGCCGCGGCGCTGGTCGCGCTGCTGGACCAGGTCGCGTCCGGCGCGCTGGAGCCGGCGACGACGATCGACGTCAGCTCACCGCGCGCCGTCGTCCTGCGCTGACCTCCTCGCGCAGCGTGTCCGTCCGGGTGCGGACCGCCGCCGGCGCGGCGCGCCGCCGACACGCCCACCCCGGCGACACGCCCGACACGCTGCACGGATCCGATTCGTCCCCGCCTTCCCGTGATCTCGGGTCTCGACCCGGGGATGAGGGCTGAGGCAGGCGGGTCGTCACCGACCGTGGTGCAGTTGTGACACCGGGGTCGCCAGGTGACGGTGGGGTGTCGACGTGGCGACACGCCGGGCCGGGGAGGGTGCTTGTAGGGCCCGACGCGGCCCACCTAACTTCGTCCGCGTCGACCCAGTTGACATAACACTAAGTCTGTACTTGAGGATGAGGGTCGAGGTCGGGAGCCCCACATGACACCTCCGCACAACTACCTCGCGGTCATCAAGGTCGTCGGCATCGGCGGCGGCGGTGTGAACGCGGTCAACCGGATGATCGAGGTCGGTCTGAAGGGGGTGGAGTTCATCGCCATCAACACCGACGCCCAGGCGCTGCTGATGAGCGACGCCGACGTCAAGCTCGACGTCGGCCGCGAGCTCACCCGCGGCCTCGGCGCCGGCGCGCAGCCCGACGTCGGCCGCCAGGCCGCCGAGGACCACCGCGAGGAGATCGAGGAGGTGCTCAAGGGCGCCGACATGGTCTTCGTGACCGCCGGCGAGGGCGGCGGCACCGGCACCGGCGGCGCCCCCGTCGTGGCCTCGATCGCCCGCAAGCTCGGCGCGCTCACCATCGGCGTGGTCACCCGGCCGTTCTCCTTCGAGGGCAAGCGCCGCGCGGTCCAGGCCGAGTCCGGGATCGAGGAGCTGCGCAACGAGTGCGACACGCTCATCGTCATCCCCAACGACCGGCTGCTGCAGCTCGGCGACCGCAACGTCAGCGTGATGGACGCCTTCCGCACCGCCGACCAGGTGCTGCTCTCCGGTGTCCAGGGCATCACCGACCTGATCACCACCCCCGGCCTGATCAACCTCGACTTCGCCGACGTCAAGTCCGTCATGTCCGGCGCCGGCTCGGCCCTCATGGGCATCGGCAGCGCCCGCGGTGACAACCGCGCGCTGCTGGCCGCCGAGCAGGCGATCGCCAGCCCGCTCCTGGAGGCCTCGATGGAGGGCGCCCACGGCGTCCTGCTGTCGATCTCCGGCGGCTCGGACCTCGGCCTGTTCGAGATCAACGAGGCCGCCTCGCTGGTGTCGGACGCCGCGCACGCCGACGCCAACATCATCTTCGGTGCGGTCATCGACGACGCCCTGGGCGACGAGGTCCGCGTGACCGTCATCGCCGCGGGCTTCGACGGCGGCCGGCCCTCCGCCCGCAAGGACGCGGCCGTCGCGGCCGCTCCCGCGTCGGCCCCGGCGGCCCCGCCCGCGCCGAGCCGCTTCGGCGGCAGCCCGCCGCCGGTGGCCCCGGCCGCGCCGCGCGCGACGGGGGAGCGCCTGGTCCCGCCGGCGCCCGTGGCCGCCCCGGCGCCGGTCAGCCCGGCGCCGGTCCGCCCGGCCCCGCCGGCCGGCGGCGGGATCACCGTCCCGCCGCTGCCGCCGGTGCAGAACGGCGCGGCGGCCGCCGCGGGCCGCCGGCCGCTGGGCAACGAGGACTTCGAGGAGGAGCTCGACATCCCGGAGTTCCTCCGCCAGTGACGGAGGGCTCCGACTCCTCGGCCCCCTCGCCGGGGCCCGCCGCGAGCACGCGGGCGGTGGGGGGCGAGGGGGTCCTGCGTCCGCCGGCGGTGCGCCCCCGACGGGTGGTCACCGACCGGCGGGGCGGCCGCTCGCGTGCGCCCTACGACTCCTTCAACCTCGGCGGCCACGTCGGCGACGACCCGGCCGACGTCGCCGCCAACCGGGAGCGGCTCGCCCGCGAGCTCGGCGTGCCCGGCGACCGGCTGGTGTGGATGGACCAGGTCCACGGCACCGGCGTCGCGGTCGTCGACGGCCCGGCCGGGCGGCCGCTGCCGGCGACCGACGCCCTGGTGACCCGCACCCCCGGCCTGGTGCTGTGCGTGCTGGTCGCCGACTGCGTGCCGGTGCTGCTGGCCGACCCGGTCGCCGGCGTGGTCGCCGCCGTCCACGCCGGCCGGGAGGGGGTCCGGCAGGGCGTCGTCCCGGCCACCCTGGCGGCCATGGCCCGGCTGGGCAGCCGCCCGGCCGACACCACCGCGCTGCTCGGTCCGGCCGTCTGCGGCGCCTGCTACGAGGTCCCCCGGGAGATGCAGGCCCAGGTGGCCCGGGTGGCGCCCGCGGCCACCGTCCGCACCCGGACGGGCACGCCCGGGCTCGACCTGCGCGCCGGGCTCGCCGAGCTGCTCGGCCGCGCGGGCCTGGCCCAGGTGGTGCACGACCCGCGCTGCACCGTCGAGGACCGGCGGCTGTTCAGCCACCGCCGCGACGGCGTCACCGGCCGCCAGGCCGGCGTCACGTGGCTCGGCTAGCGGCCACGCCCGCGCGGGAGGATCACTCCATGACCTCCCCGGCCGACCGCCTGCGCGCCGTCCGCGAGCGCATCGCCGCCGCCGCCCGCGCCGCCGGGCGCGACCCCGGCTCGGTGGCGCTGGTGGCCATCAGCAAGACGCGGACGGCCGGCGACGTCCGCGAGCTCGCCGCGCTCGGCCAGGCGGCGTTCGGCGAGAACCGCGCGCAGGAGCTCACGGCCAAGGTGGCGGACCTCGCCGACCTGCCGCTGGAGTGGCACTTCGTCGGCCAGCTGCAGCGCAACAAGGCCGCTGCCGTCGTCCGCACCGGCGCCGTCGTCCACTCCGTCGACCGGCTGCCGCTGGCCCGGGCGCTGGCCCGGGCGGGGGAGGAGGCCGGCCGGCCGGTCGAGGTCTTCGTGCAGGTGGACCTCGGCGGCGCGGCGGGGGAGATCGCCGAGCGCGGCGGTGCGGCAC
Source organism: Geodermatophilus sp. SYSU D01045 (assembly GCF_054050295.1). NCBI lineage: Bacteria > Bacillati > Actinomycetota > Actinomycetes > Geodermatophilales > Geodermatophilaceae > Geodermatophilus > Geodermatophilus sp. SYSU D01045. The sequence goes on along the minus strand of NZ_JBJGZB010000006.1, from coordinate 153,659 downwards.
CGGACGACGTCCCGGCCCTCGCCGACGCCGTCGCGACCCTGCCCGGACTGCGGCTGCGCGGCCTCATGGCCGTCGCCCCGCGGGACGAGGAGCCCCGCCCCGCCTTCGCCCGGCTGGCCGCCCTCGCCGGCCGCGTGCGGGCCGACCACCCCGGCGCCGCGGAGCTGTCCGCCGGCATGAGCGGCGACCTCGAGGAGGCCGTCGCGGCCGGCGCCACGCTCGTGCGTGTCGGAACCGCGCTGTTCGGCCCCCGGCCCCTACATTCGCCCCGAGTCACACCAGTCACAGGGGTCCCACCGGGGTCCCCGGAGGAGGTCGTCTGATGGCCGGTGCCATGCGGAAGATGGGCATCTACCTCGGACTCGTCGAGGACGACGACGCCCGCGCCTACGGACGCTACGACGCCCGCCAGTCCGACCCCCACGACCGGTACGACGAGGGCCGCTACGACGAGGGGCGCTACGACGACGGGCGGTACGACGAGGGGCGCTACGACGACGCCCGCTACGACTCCGGGCGGCTGGACGCCGGGCGGCTCGACGCCGGCCGGTACGACTCGGGCCGCTACGACGAGCGCCGCTACGACCGGTTCGACGACTCCTACGCCGGCGACCGCGCCGACGAGGGCCGCCGTCCCGCCGGTGACCGGCTCGACGGCGACCGCTTCGACGACCGCCACGCCGGCGACCGTGCCGACGAGGACCGCCCCGGCCCCCGTGTCGCCGCCGCGGCGCCCGCGTCCGAGCCCGCCCCCCTCCGCCGCGCGGGCGCGACCCGCCTCGGCCTCGCCCAGCAGCCGCCGTCGGCCCCCGCCGCGACCCCGGCCGCCGCGTCGGGCCCGGCCCGGCTGGGCTCGGTGAGCGGCGGGGCCGGGAGCGCGGCCGCCGGCCTGGCCGCCCGCGAGCCGGTCGCCGCGCCGGAGCCGGCGCCCGCGCCGCAGCCCTACCGGATCACCGCGCTGCACCCGAAGACCTACAACGAGGCCCGCGCCATCGGCGAGGCGTTCCGCGAGGGCAGCCCGGTCATCATGAACCTGACCGAGCTCGACCACGCCGACGCGCGGCGACTGGTGGACTTCGCGGCGGGACTCGTGTTCGGTCTGCGCGGTAGCATCGAGCCCGTCACGGCCAAGGTGTTCCTGCTCAGCCCGCGGGACGTCGACGTGACGGCCGAGGACAAGGCCAGGATCCGCGAGGGCGGGTCCTTCCCCGAGTCCTGAGCCGTCGCGGCCGGGGCGCTGGAGGGCAGGTTGGAGACGGCACCGCAGGTGCCCCGGGACGAGCGAGGACAGTGGCTCTCTTCTGGCAGATCGTGTCGTCGATCCTGCTCGTCTTCCTGATCCTGCTGTTCGCGCGTTTCGTCGTGGACTGGGTGATGGTGCTGGCGCGCAGCTGGCGCCCGTCCGGCTTCGTCGCCGCGGGCCTGGAGGTCGTGTACGCGACCACCGACCCGCCGCTCAAGGCGATCCGGAAGGTGATCCCGCCGCTGAACCTGGGGTCCATCCGCCTGGACCTCGCGTTCATGGTCTTATTGATCGCCGTCTACATCCTGCGGAGCATCACGTCCGGTCTCGCCCTCACCGCGTGACCGACGTGCGCGCGCACCGCGCGTGACCCCGCAGACCCCGTATCCGCCGTCCGACCCGAGGTGAGCCCCTTGCCACTCACGCCAGCCGACGTGCACAACGTCGTCTTCAAGAAGCCGCCGATCGGTAAGCGTGGCTACGACGAGGACGAGGTCGACGCGTTCCTCGACGTGGTGGAGGCCGAGCTCGCCCGCCTCATCGAGGAGAACAACGAGCTGCGCGCGGGCTCGGGCACCGGCCGGGTCGCCGCCCAGCCGGTCGCCCCGGAGCCGGCCCCGGCTCCCGCCCCCGTCCCGCCGCCGGCGGCGCGCGAGGACGACACCACCCGCGCGTCCCGGATGCTGGCGCTGGCGTCGGAGACCGCCGACCGCTACGTCAACGAGGCCAAGGCCCAGGCCGACCAGATGGTCAACGGCGCCAAGACCCAGAGCGACCGGCTGGTCGCCGAGGCCCGCGCCAAGAGCGAGCAGATGGTCAACGAGGCGCGGCAGCGCGCCGAGTCGATGGTCAACGACGCCCGCACCCGCGCCGACACGATGGAGCGCGAGGCGCGCGCCAAGGCCGCCGCCCTCGACCAGGACGCCGAGCGCCGGCACCGCGAGGTCATGGGCCCTCTCGAGGAGAAGCGGCAGAACCTCGAGCGCAAGATCGAGGAGCTGCGGACCTTCGAGCGCGAGTACCGCACCCGCTTCCGCTCCTACCTCGAGTCGCACCTGCGCGACCTCGACGCCCGCGGCTCCGCCGAGCCGTCGTCGGCCAGCCGGCAGACGCAGCACGCGACCGCCTAGCAGCGGCTCCCGCACAGGGCCCCCGGACCACCGGTCCGGGGGCCCTGTCGCGTCGTGGGGGCCGTCACCGGGGGGACCGGCCGGGGAGGCCACAGACCCGGCAGACGCACAGGCCCGGCAGACGCACGGGGCCCCCGGACGTCGTGTCCGGGGGCCCCGTGGCGCACCCTCGCCCCCGCGTCCGCGGGGGCCCGGCGTCAGCCCTTGACGCTGCCCGCCAGCAGGCCCCGCACGAAGTAGCGCTGCAGGCCCAGGAACACCGCCAGCGGCAGCACGATGGAGACGAACGCCCCCGCCGCGAGCAGGTACCAGTCCGAGCCGCGCGTGCCGGCCAGCTCGGCCACCCGCACGGTCAGCGGCACGACGTCGGGCGCGCCGCCGGCGAAGGTCAGAGCGACCAGCAGGTCGTTCCACACCCACAGGAACTGGAACACGGCGAACGCCGCGATGGCCGGGGTGAGCAGCGGCAGCAGCACCTGGAAGAAGATCTTCACGTGGCCGGCGCCGTCCATCCGGGCGGCCTCGACCAGCGAGGCGGGGATCTCCTTCATGAAGTTGTGCAGCAGGAAGACCGCCAGCGGCAGCGCGAAGATCGAGTGCGACAGCCAGATGGTCCAGAAGGAGCCGGCCAGCCCGGTGTCGACGTAGAGGCTCAGCAGCGGGATCAGCGTCACCTGGATCGGCACGACCTGCAGGGCGAAGACGGCGACGAACAGGACGTTGCGCCCCCGGAACGGGATCCACGCGAACGCGTACGCCGCCAGCAGCGCCAGCGAGATCGGGATGACGACCGCCGGCAGCGTGATCACCAGCGAGTTGACGAACAGCGAGGCGAAGTTCGTCCCGCCGCCGTAGAGGACCTCGTTGTAGTTGTCGACGGTGAACTGCGGGTCGGTGAACACCGACCACCAGCCCGAGCGGCGGATGTCGAGCTCCGGCCGGAAGGAGGTGATGAGCAGGCCGAGGGTCGGCACCGTCCACAGCACGGCGATGACCAGCGCGATGACCGACGCCGCGGGGGAGCTGAGCTTGGTCCGGGCGGTGACCGCGCGGCGCTCGGCCCGGGTGAGCCGGCTCTCGTCGGGCGGGACGGGCGCCATCACCGGGGTCGTCGTGGTCATCGGATCTCCTCGGCGAGACGCAGCTGGCGGACGTTGTACGCGATGATCGGGATGACCAGCACGAACAGCAGGACGGCGAGGGCCGCGCCGAGACCGACGTTGAACTGGCGGAAGGCCTGCGTGTAGAACTCGTTGGCCACGACGCTGGTGCCGAACTGGCCACCGGTCATCGTCCGCACCACGTCGAAGACCTTGAGCGTCACGATCGCGACCGTCGTCAGCACCACGACCAGGGCCGGCCGGATGCTGGGCACGGTGACGTAGCGGAACAGCTGGAAGCCACCGACGCCGTCGAGGCGGGCGGCCTCGACGATGTCGTCGGGGATGGCCTTGATGGCCGCCGACAGCACCGTCATGGCGAAGCCGGCCTGGATCCAGATCATCACGACGATCAGGTAGAAGGTGTTCGACGGCGCGTCGAGCAGGAACTGCTGCGGCTCGAACCCGAGCAGCACCAGCAGCTGGTTGAGCAGGCCGATCTGGTTCACGCCGGGCTGGTCGGGGCGGTACTCGTAGACGAACTTCCAGATGACGCCGGCGCCGACCATCGAGATGGCCATCGGCAGGAACACCAGCGCCTTGGCCAGGCCCTCGAAGCGCGTGCGGTCGACCAGGTAGGCGTAGACCAGGCCGAGGCCGGTGGTCACCAGGGGGACGAGGACGACCCACAGGAGGGTGTTGAGCAGGACGGTCTGGAAGTTGTCCTCGGTGAAGACCGTGACGTAGTTGTCCAGGCCGACGAACTCCGAGCCGTCCCGGCTGTAGAACGACCCGCGGATGGTGTCGAGGGCGGGGTAGACCAGGCCCACCGCGAGCAGCAGGAGCGTCGGTCCGACGAAGCCGGCCGCGACGACCCAGTTCGGGATCCGCCGGGGCCGGTCGACGGCGAACAGGACGGCCGCCATCACGGCGGCGAACAGGAGGATGGCGACCACCATCAGGGCGAGCTTGTGCCCCGTGGTGCTCGCGTCGAGGAACCACTGCACGACTGACGACCTCTCTCCGGCAACGGAAGGCCGGGGGGACCCCAGCGTCGGCTGCGGTCCCCCCGGTCTCCAGGGATGGTGCGGCGGTCCCGTCAGCCGGCGGCTGCCGGGACCACGGTGATCAGGCCGTCGGCCAGGCGTTCTCGACGTCGGTGAGGACCTGCTGGGTCGGCTTGTCGGTCGCGATCCAGTTGGTCAGCTCGGTCCACAGCGCACCGGCGCCGATCTCACCGGGCATCAGGTCCGACCCGTCGAAGCGGAAGACGGCGTCCGGGTTCTGGAACTGCTCGGCGGCCAGCTGGTCGATGGGGGAGACCAGGTTCTCGACGTCGAGGCCGGTGTTGGCGCTGACCCAGCCGGGCCCGGAGACCTGGGCCTTGACGTTGGCCCAGTCCGCCGAGGACAGGTAGGTCTGGAACGCCTGGGTCGCCGGGTCGTCGTTGAAGGCCGCGGTGAACTCGCCACCGCCGAGCACGGGGGCGGCACCCTCGCCCTCGATGGGCGGCAGCGGGAAGGCGAAGACGTCGCCGTCCTCGGCGACCTCGGTGCCCTCGGGCCAGTTGGCCTGGTAGAAGGACGCCTGGCGGTGCATCCAGCAGCTGCCGTCGAGGATGGGCAGGCCCGCGTCACCGAACTCGGTGGAGGCGATGGACTGCACCTCGCCGAGGCCGCCGTTCACGTAGTCGGCGTTCTTCAGGATCCCGCCGACGGTGTCGAGCGCCTGGACGATCTGCGGGTCGTCGAAGGGGATCTCGTGCGCGACCCACTGGTCGTAGACGTCGGGACCCGCGGTGCGCAGGACGACGTCCTCCAGCCAGTCGGTGGCCGGCCAGCCGGTGGCGTCACCGGAGCCGATACCGGCGCACCACGGCTTGGCGCCGGAGGCGGCGATCTCGTCGGAGAGGGCGACCATCTCGTCCCAGGTGGTCGGGACCTCGTAGCCGGCGTCCTCGAACGCCGACGGCGAGTACCAGACGAAGGACTTGGCGTTGGCGCCCAGCGGAGCCGCGTAGAAGGTGCCGTCGACGGTGCCGTAGGCCTTCCAGCTCTCGTCCCAGTACTCGTCGACGTTGGCCTCGACCTGCTCGGGGGCCGGGACGACGGCGCCGGTGCCGGCGAGCGTCGCCAGCAGGCCCGGCTGCGGGATGAAGGCGATGTCGGGGGCGTTGCCGCTCTGGACGCGGACGACGAGCTGGGCCTCGAACTCGCGCGAGCCCTCGTACTGCACGTCGATGCCCGTGCACTCCTCGAACGGCACGTAGGAGTCGATCTGGGGCTGGTCCTCGGGGTCGACGATCGAGGTGTAGACGCTGACCGTCTCGCCCTCGAGGTCGCCGAACTCCTCGTACGGGGCGCAGTCGATGGTCAGGTCGGAGGCCTCGGCGGTCCCGCCGCCGCCCCCGCTGGTCTCGCTGGCGCCGCAGCCGGCGAGCACCAGTGCCACGCCCAGGCCGCCGGCCAGCGCGCCCTTGCGCCGGCCTGTCGCGCGCATCGTCATGTACGTCCCTCCGGTTCCCCGCGGTCGTCGACCGCGGCGTGTGGTCACGTGCGAACGGGCCGGTCAGGTGCCGGCCCGTCTGGTACGCCGGGGGACCATAACCTCGCGGCCGACGCCGTCCCGTCACGGTGCCGAAACCGTTATGCAACGCCTGCCCCGTCCGGGGGAGTGACGGGTCCGCAGGTCACGGGCGGGTCACGGCCGGCGGCCCGGACGGGTGCCGCCCGGGCGCGGCGCTGGTCCTCGCGAACGCTGCGTGTCACAGTGTGCGCGCTCTGCACCGGCGCAGAAGGGGAGCTGAAGGAACGCCATGGCCGCCATCACCTACGACCGGGCCACGCTCGTGTACCCGGGGGCGACCCGCCCGTCGGTCGACGCCCTCGACCTGTCCATCGCCGACGGCGAGTTCCTCGTGCTCGTCGGCCCGTCGGGCTGCGGCAAGTCCACGTCCCTGCGGATGCTCGCCGGCCTGGAGAACGTGACCGAGGGGTCGATCCGCATCGGCGACCGGGACGTCACGCACCTCCCGCCCAAGGAGCGGGACATCGCGATGGTCTTCCAGAACTACGCGCTGTACCCGCACATGACGGTGGCCGACAACATGGCCTTCGCGCTCAAGATCGCCGGGATGGCGAAGGAGGAGCGGTTGGCCCGCGTGCGGGAGGCGGCCCGGCTGCTCGACCTCGAGCAGTACCTCGACCGCAAGCCCAAGGCGCTCTCGGGCGGGCAGCGGCAGCGGGTGGCCATGGGCCGGGCGATCGTCCGCGACCCGCAGGTGTTCCTCATGGACGAGCCGCTGTCGAACCTCGACGCCAAGCTCCGCGTGCAGACCCGCACCGAGATCGCCGCGCTGCAGCGCCGGCTCGGCACGACGACGGTCTACGTGACCCACGACCAGGTCGAGGCCATGACCATGGGGGACAGGGTCGCGGTCCTCAAGGAGGGCGTCCTCCAGCAGGTGGACACCCCGCGCGCCCTCTACGACCGGCCGGTCAACGAGTTCGTCGCCGGGTTCATCGGCTCCCCGGCCATGAACCTCGTCACCGTGCCGCTGCGCGAGGGCGGCGCCGTCCTCGGTGGCCACCCGGTGCCGCTCTCGCGCTCGGTGCTCGACGCCCTCGCCCAGGACGGGAAGGGGACCGCCACCCTCGGCTTCCGGCCCGAGGCGGTCCAGTTCGTCGGCGCGGGGGAGGGGTTCGCGGTCGAGGTCCAGGTGGTGGAGGAGCTCGGCTCGGACGCCTTCGCCTACGGACGGCTCCAGGCCGGGGCCGGGGTGGAGGGCGCGGAGGTGACCGAGCGGCCCCTGGTGCTGCGGGCCGACGCGCGCCGGCCCCCGGCGAAGGGCGAGGTCGTGCACGTGGCCATCCGTCCGGGCGAGGCGCACGTCTTCTCCGCCCTGACCGGACGGCGGATCGGCCATGCCGGGGACTGACCGGCGCCCGGCGCCCAGGGGCGGCCGGTGATCGTCGCCGCGGCACTGCTGGTCCTCGCCGGCCTGGGGCTGTTCGTCGCCGGCGTGCTGACCGCCGTCACCGCCTGGTACTGGGCCTGCGTGGGCGCCTGCGCCCTGGCCGCGGTCCTGCTGGTGGTCGCCCGGCTGCGCGCCCCCGTCAGCAGCGGCACCCCGGCCACCGGCCGGGGTGCCGCTGACCGCGCCGACACCCCGGGCCGGACGCAGCCCGCGCGCACGGGGTCCTCGACGGAGGAGCCCGCGCGCCGGGACCCCGCGCCCGGGGAGCCCGTGCGCGAGGAGCCCGTGCGCGAGGAGCCCGGACCCGTGGAGCCGGCCCGCGCCGGGCGGCACGAGGCCCCCGACCCGGCCGGCGAGCGACCCGCCGAGGCGCCCGCGCAGACCCCGGCGCAGCCCGCCCGGGCCGCGGCGGCCGGCGTGCCGCTGGGCGGCGGGGACCCCCCGGAGGAGGACGTCGAGGTCACCGACCTGCTCATCGTCGTGGACCTGACCGACGAGGTGCTCGTCGTCGACGAGCACCCCCGCTACCACCTGGCCGACTGCTCCTGGCTGGCCGGCCGGGAGACGATCCCGCTGCCGGTCGACGAGGCGCGCACCGACGGGTTCACCCCGTGCGCGGTCTGCGGGCCGGACGCCCACCTGGCCACCGTGGAGCGCGCCCGCCGGGCCGCCCGCCGCGGCTGACCGCGCGGGCGGCCCGGCGGCGGGTCAGGCCCGGGCGAGCCAGAAGCGGGAGCCGTTCGGCCCCTCGACGCCGGGACCCTCGCCCGCGGTGCCCGCGTGGACGGCGGTCGCGAGGACCTCGCCGGCCAGCTGCTCGCCGGACCCGGTGAGCGCCTCGGCCATCGGGCCGTCGGCGGTCCACCACAGCTCGATCCGGTCGCTGACCGCCAGGCCCGCGTTCTTGCGGGCCTCCTGCACCAGCCGCACCGCCTCGCGGACCAGCCCGGCCCGCTCCAGCTCCGGCGTGAGCGTGAGGTCCAGCGCCACGGTCAGCCCGGCGGCGCTGGCCACCGTCCAGCCCTCACGCGGGGTCTCGGTGACCACCAGGTCGCCCTCGGCCAGCGGCACCGCCTCGCCGTCGACGTCGACCGACGCCGTCCCGGCCCGGTAGGCCGCGACCAGGGCGGCCGGGTCGGCCGCGGCGACGGCCTTCGCCACCGCCTGCACCTGCTTGCCCAGCCGCCGCCCGACCGCGCGGAAGTCGACCTTGACGCTGACGTCGACCAGGTCGCCGCCCACCGCCGCCAGCTCGTCGAGCGCGGCCACGTTGAGCTCGTCGGCGACCTCGGCCACCAGGTCGCGGCCCATCGCGGCCCACCCGGGCGCGGCGACCAGCGCCCGGGCCAGCGGCTGGCGGGTGCGCACCTTCGCCGAGGTCCGCGCCGCCCGGCCCAGCTCCACCAGCCGGCGCACCAGGTCGACCTGGGCCACCAGCTGCGGGTCGCGGGCGTCCTCGTCGACGGCCGGCCAGGAGGCCAGGTGCACCGAGTCGGGGGCGTCGTCGCCCTCGCCGGGGACGAGGCCCGGCCGCACGACCCGCGTCCACACCTCCTCGGTGACGAACGGGGTGAACGGCGCCATGAGCCGGGTCAGCCCGTCGAGCACCTCGTGCAGCGTGCCCAGCGCCGAGGGGTCGCCGTCCCAGAACCGGCGCCGCGAGCGGCGGACGTACCAGTTGGACAGGTCGTCGACGAACTGCGCGAGCAGCCGCCCGGCGCCCTGGGTGTCGAAGGCCTCGAGCGCGTCGGTGACGCCCTCGGTGACCGCGGCCAGCTGGGCGAGCGCCCACCGGTCCAGCAGCGGTCGCTCGGCCCGCGGCGGGGCGGGGGAGGCGGCCGGCTCCCAGCCGTTGGTCTCGGCGTACAGGGTGAGGAAGCTGGCGGTGTTCCAGTAGGTCAGCAGGACCTTGCGGACCACCTCGGACAGCGTCTCGTGCCCGACCCGCCGCGCCGACCACGGCGAGCCGCCGGCCAGCATGAACCAGCGGACGGCGTCGGCACCGTGCCGGTCCATGAGCGGGATCGGCTCGAGGATGTTGCCCAGGTGCTTGCTCATCTTGCGGCCGTCCTCGGCGAGGATGTGGCCCAGGCACAGCACGTGCTCGTAGGAGTTCCTGCCGAACACCAGGGTGCCGACGGCCATGAGCGAGTAGAACCAGCCGCGGGTCTGGTCGATCGCCTCGCAGATGAACTGCGCCGGGTAGGCCGCCTCGAACTGCTCCTCGTCCCGGTGCGGCGCGCCCCACTGCGCGAACGGCATCGAGCCGGAGTCGTACCAGGCGTCGATGACCTGCGGCACGCGCCGGTAGGTGCCCTCCTCGCCGGGGCGGGTGAAGGTCACCTCGTCGATGTAGGGGCGGTGCGGGTCCAGGTCGGACAGGTCGCGGCCGGCCAGCTCCGACAGCTCCGCGAGGGAGCCGACGACGACCGTGCGGGACGGGTCCGCGTCGTTGCGCCAGATCGGCAGCGGGGTGCCCCAGTACCGGTCGCGGGACAGCGCCCAGTCGACGTTGTTGTTCAGCCAGTCGCCGTAGCGGCCCCACTGGATGGTCTCGGGGTGCCAGTGGGTCTTCTCGTTCTCGGCGAGCAGCCGGTCCTTGACCGCGCTGGTGCGGATGTACCAGGACGGCTGGGCGTAGTACATGAGCGGCGTGTGGCAGCGCCAGCAGTGCGGGTAGCTGTGCTCGTAGCGCTGCTCGCGCCACAGGACCCCGCGCTGCTGCAGGTCGACGACGAGGGCGTCGTCGGCGGCCTTGAAGAAGTGCCCGCCGACCAGCGGCACCTCGGGCAGGAAGTGGCCGGAGGCGTCGATCGGGTTGACCACCGGCAGGCCGTAGGCGCGGCTGACGGCGAGGTCGTCGGCGCCGAACGCGGGGGACTGGTGGACCAGGCCGGTGCCGTCGTCGGTGGTGACGTAGTCGGCCAGGACGACGTAGTGCGTGTCCTCGCCCTCGGGGAAGTCGACCAGCTCGAACGGCCGCCGGTAGTGGGTGCGCTCCCAGTCGCGACCGGTGGTGCGGGCCAGCACCTCCACGTCGTCGGTGTCGCCGAAGACCGCGCCCAGCAGCGGCTCGGCGACGACGAGGGTGTCCTCGCCGCGGCGCGCCACCAGGTACGTGACGTCGGGGTTGACGGCGACGGCGGTGTTCGACGGCAGCGTCCACGGCGTCGTCGTCCAGACGAGCAGGTCGGCCTTCCCGGCCCACTCGCCGTCGGTGACCGGCAGCCGCACGTACACCGAGGGGTCGGTGATCGACTCGTAGCCCTGGGCGACCTCGTGGTCGGACAGGCCGGTGCCGCAGCGCGGGCAGTACGGGGCGACGCGGTGGTCCTCGACCAGCAGGCCCTTGTCGAAGACCTGCTTGAGCGACCACCACACGCTCTCGATGTAGGAGGGGTCCATCGTCCAGTAGGCGGTGGACATGTCGACCCAGTAGCCCATGCGGCGGGTGAGGTCGCTGAACGCGTCGACGTGCCGCATGACCGACTCGCGGCAGCGGGCGTTGAACTCGGCGATGCCGTACCGCTCGATGTCGGGCTTGCCGGCGAAGCCGAGCTCCTGCTCGACGGCGATCTCGACCGGCAGGCCGTGGCAGTCCCAGCCGGCGCGGCGGGGCACGTGCCAGCCCTGCATCGTCTTGAAGCGGGGGAAGACGTCCTTGAACGCGCGGGCCTCGATGTGGTGGGTGCCCGGGCGGCCGTTGGCGGTGGGCGGGCCCTCGTAGAAGACCCACTGCGGACGGCCCTGCGAGGCCTCCAGCGACCGGGCGAAGACGTCGGCGTCCTCCCAGCGGCGCAGCACGTCCTGCTCGAGCGCGGGCAGGTCGACCTGGGGCGGCAGCGCACGGAACGGAGAGCTCACCGCTCCATTGTCCCCGACCCGTCGAGCCCGTCCGCGTGCAGGCGCGGCGGGCCGGACGCGGTCGTACGGGAGACTGGCCGCCATGGGCGGCGGGCGGTGAACACCACGGTCACCTTCGCCCTCGCCGTCGGGGCGCTGGTCGTGCTGGTGGCCGCCGTCGCCCTGCGGCTCGCCGACCGCCTCGGCCTGCCCAGCCTGCTGCTCTACCTGGCCCTCGGCGTGGCGCTGGGCGAGAGCGGCCTCGGGGTCCAGTTCGAGGACTACCGGCTCACGCACACGCTGGCGTACGCCGCACTCCTCGTCATCCTCGCCGAGGGAGGCCTGACGACGCGGTGGGCCGACGTCCGTCGGGCGGTCGGACCCGGGGTCTCGCTGTCCACCGTCGGTGTGGCGGTCAGCGTGGGCCTGACCGCGGCCATCGGGGTCGTGGTCCTGGGCTTCGACTGGGGCTTCGCCCTCCTGCTGGCCGCGGTCATCAGCTCGACCGACGCCGCCGCCGTCTTCGCGACCCTGCGGCGGCTGCCCCTCCCGCGCCGGGTGGCCGCCTCCCTCGAGGCCGAGAGCGGCCTCAACGACGCCCCGGTCATCCTGCTCGTGACCGTGCTGGCCGAGTCGCTCGCGGGGGCGGCGACGCAACCGTGGTGGCTGGTCGGCCTGGTGGTGGTGCTCGAGCTCATCGGAGGCGCCGTCATCGGGGTCGGGATCGGCTTCGGGGGTGCGGCGCTGCTGCGCCGGGTGGCGCTCTCCGTGGCCGGGTTCTACCCACTGGCGACACTGGCGCTCTGCGTGCTCGCGTACTCGTCGGCGTCGCTGGCGCACACCTCCGGCTTCGTCGCGGTCTACCTGTGCGGTCTGGTGCTGGGCAACGCCGCGCTGCCGCACCGGGCCGCGAGCATCGGGTTCGCCGAGGGCATGGCCTCCCTCGCCCAGATCGGCCTGTTCGTGCTGCTCGGTCTCCTCGTCTCCCCGGGCCGGCTGCCCGAGGCCGTGGGACCGGCGCTCGTGGTGGGCGGCGCGCTGCTGTTGGTCGCCCGGCCCCTGTCGGTGGTGGCCAGCCTGGTGTGGTTCCGCTTCCCGTGGGCGCAGCAGGCGTTCATCTCCTGGGCCGGCCTGCGCGGAGCGGTGCCGATCGTGGCGGCGATCATCCCGCTGACCGCGGAGGTCCCGAGGGCGACGACCGTCTTCGACACCGTCTTCGTGCTGGTCGTCGTCTTCACCCTCGTGCAGGGGTGGTCGCTGCCGTGGGTGGCGCGGCGCCTGCGGATCGCCACACCGGTCACCCCCCGTGACGTGCAGGTCGAGGCGGCACCGCTGGAGGAGCTGGACGCGGAGATGATGCAGCTGACCGTGCCCGAGGGCTCGCGGCTGCACGGCGTCTACCTGCCCGAGCTGCGGCTGCCCGAGGACGCCGCGGTGGTGCTCATCGTCCGCGACGGCCGCTCGTTCGTGCCGGACGCGACCACCCGGCTCATGCGTGGTGACCAGGCGCTGCTGGTGTCGGCCCGCCGGTCCCGCCCGGAGGCCGAGCGCCGGCTGCGGGCGGTCAGCCGCGCCGGCCGGCTGGCCACCTGGCGCGGCGAGCGAGGCGCCGCGACCGAGTCCGACTAGCCGGGCGAGCACACGGCGGACGCCCCCTCGCCGGGGCGGAGGGGGCGTCCGCCGTGTGGTCGGGGGACCTCAGCCGTTGAGCTCGAGGGTCTGCATCGTCTCCGCGCGGACGGCCTGCAGCAGGGCCGGGTCGGAGGAGAGGTCGCGGCCGTAGGAGGGGATCGCCTCCTCGAGCGCGGCGCGGCGCGCGGCCACCCGGTCGGGGAAGGCCCGCTCGACCAGCGTGAGCATCGCCGAGACCGCCGTCGAGGCGCCGGGGGAGGCACCCAGCAGGCCGGCGATCGAGCCGTCGGCGCCCACGATCAGCTCGGTGCCGAACTGCAGCACGCCCTTGCCGCTCTTCGGGTCCCGCTTGATGACCTGCACCCGCTGGCCGGCGGTGATCATCTCCCAGTCGGCCTGCTCGGCCAGGGGCACGAACTCCGTCAGCGTGCGGTGCCGGGCCTTGCGCGACTGCAGCAGCTCGGTGACCAGGTACTTCGTCAGCGCCATCTCGGTGCGGGCCACGCCCAGCATCGAGCCGAGGTTGTTCGGCTTCACCGACAGCGGCAGGTCGAACATCGAGCCGGCCTTGAGGAACTTCGGCGACCAGCCGGCGTAGGGGCCGAACAGCAGCGAGAACTCGCCGTCGACCAGGCGCAGGTCCAGGTGCGGCACCGACATCGGCGGCGCGCCGACGGCGGCCTGGCCGTAGACCTTGGCCTGGTGCTTGCTGACCAGCTCGGGGGAGCGGGTGCGCAGGAACATGCCGCTGACCGGGAAGCCGCCGAAGCCGCGGATCTCGGGGACCGCCGCCTTCTGCAGCAGCGGCAGCGCGCCGCCGCCCGCGCCCACGAAGACGAACCGGGCGCGCACCGTGCGCTCCTCGCCGTCCCGCCTGTCGGTGACCGTGACGTTCCAGCGGCCGTCGTCGCGCTTCTCCAGGCCGGTGACCCGCTGGCCGGTGTGCACCTGAACACCGCGGGCCTCGCCCTGCTCGAGCAGCAGCCGGGTCAGCGCGCCGAAGTTGACGTCGGTGCCGGCGACGGAGCGGGTCGCGGCGACGACCTGCGCGGGGTCGCGGCCGTCCATGACCAGCGGCACCCACCGCGCCAGCTCGGCGGGGTCGTCGGTGTACTCGAGCCCGGCGAACAGCGGCTCGGCCGACAGTGCCGCGTGGCGGTCGCGCATGTAGCTGCGCCCGCCCTCCCCGGTCACGAAGCTGACGTGCGGGACGGGGGAGATGAAGTCCTTGGGCGAGCCGGTCAGGCCGCTGCGCACCAGGTGCGACCAGAACTGGCGCGACACCTGGAACTGCTCGTTGATGAGGCGGGCCTTGGCGGTGTCGACCCGGCCGTCGGGCCCCGCGGGCGTGTAGTTCAGCTCGCACAGCGCCGCGTGCCCGGTGCCGGCGTTGTTCCACGCGTCCGAGCTCTCGCCCGCCACCGCGTCCGCGGACTCGAAGACGGTGATGCTGCACTCCGGCGCGACGACACCGAGCAGCGACGCCAGGGTCGCGCTCATGATGCCCCCGCCGACGAGCACCACATCGGGGTCGGTGGCTGAACCGAGGTCGGTGGACACGACTGCCTTCCTGCCGGGTGGACGTGCGCCATCTCCGACGATCGGCCGAACGGCGCGCTGGGACGCCCTCGACGGGGTGTGAGATTCGTCTACCCGTCCGTGAGGTGCCTCACCATCGCGGCGGGGTGCGGCCGCGCGGCGGGCCGGGAGGCACGGGCACCGAGGCTATCGTCGGCTCGTCGGCCGCCCTCGTGCGGCCACCCGCCGACCGCCGCGAGCACGAGGAGCCCCCGCTGAGCGAGCGACCCGAGGACCCCGCGGAGGCCCCCGCCGCGGCCGCTCCGGACGACGCCGCTCCGGACGACGCCGCCGTGCACGCCGCCGCCCCGGTGCCGGCCCGGCGGCCGCGCACGCGGCTGCTGCTCCTGCTCGCCGCGGTGGTCTTCCTCGCCGACCTCGGCAGCAAGCTGCTCGTCGTCGCCACGATCGACCGCGGCGAGAACCTCCGGCTGCTCGGCGGGGCGCTGTACCTCACGCACGCGCGCAACACCGGCGCCGCCTTCTCCTTCGCCGAGGGCTTCACCGTCGTCTTCACACTGATCGCGGTCGCCGTCGCGGTGGTGATCGTGCGGACGGCGCGGCGGCTGTACTCCACCGGCTGGGCGGTCGCGCTGGGCCTGGTCCTCGGCGGCGCGCTGGGCAACCTGGTCGACCGCGTGTTCCGCGAGCCGGGGTTCCTGCGCGGCGGCGTCGTCGACTTCCTGTCGGTGTTCGCGCCGAACGGCGAGGTGTACCCGATCTTCAACCTGGCCGACTCCGCGATCGTCTGCGGCGGGCTGCTCGGGGCGTACCTCGCCCTGCGCGGCGTCGAGTTCGACGGCACCCGCACCCGCGACCGCGGCGACGGCGCGGTGTCCCGCGGCTGACCTGTCACGATGGCTTCGTGAGCGCTCCCGGTCAGCACCGCGCCCTCCCGGTGCCCGACGGCCTGGAGGGCCAGCGGGTGGACCAGGCGCTGGCGCGGCTGTTCGGGCTCTCCCGCGCGGTCGCCGCCGACCTCGCCGACGCCGACAAGGTGTGGGTCGACGGCCGGGTGCGCGGCAAGGGCGACCGGCTCACCGGCGGCAGCTGGCTGGAGGTCGAGCTGCCCCCGCCGCCGGGCGAGGCGCCCCCGCCCGAGCCGGTGCCCGGCCTGACCGTCGTCCACGACGACGACGACGTGGTGGTCGTGGACAAGCCGGTCGGTGTCGCGGCGCACCCGAGCCCCGGC
Organism: Geodermatophilus sp. SYSU D01045; assembly: GCF_054050295.1. NCBI lineage: Bacteria > Bacillati > Actinomycetota > Actinomycetes > Geodermatophilales > Geodermatophilaceae > Geodermatophilus > Geodermatophilus sp. SYSU D01045. The sequence goes on along the minus strand of NZ_JBJGZB010000006.1, from coordinate 137,965 downwards.
TGGGAGGGGCCGACCGTCGTCGGCGGGCTGGCCGCGGCCGGCTACCGCATCTCCACCTCCGGCGCCCCGGAGCGGCAGGGCGTGGTGCACCGCCTCGACGCCGCGACGACGGGGCTGATGGTGGTCGCCAAGAGCGAGCGCGCCTACACGCTGCTCAAGGCGGCGTTCAAGGAGCGGACGGTCGACAAGGGCTACCACGCGCTGGTGCAGGGCCACCCCGACCCGTCGCGCGGCACCATCGACGCGCCGATCGACCGGCACCCGCGGCACGACTGGAAGTTCGCCGTCGTCTCCGGCGGGCGCCCGTCGGTCACCCACTACGAGGTCATCGAGGCCTTCCCGGCCGCCAGCCTGGTCGACGTCCACCTCGAGACCGGCCGCACCCACCAGATCCGGGTGCACTTCTCGGCGCTGCGCCACCCGTGCGTCGGCGACACGACCTACGGCGCCGACCCGACGCTGGCCGCCCGCCTCGGGGTGGCCCGGCAGTGGCTGCACGCGGTGCGGCTGGGCTTCGCGCACCCCGCCGACGGGCACTGGGCCGAGTTCACCAGCGACTACCCGGACGACCTCGCGGGGGCGCTGGCCGTCCTGCGCGCCGAGTCCTGACCCTCCCGTGACCGGCCTCCCCACCTCCCTCGCCGACTGGGGCCCGGCCGCGCTGTCGGCCGTGGTCGTCGGGGTCTACCTCGTCGTCGGCGAGCCGCTGGTCGGGCACGTGCTGCACCGCCGCTTCGAGGGCCGGCTGCGCACCGACCCGGCCGCCCGGCGCTCCTTCTACCGGCGGCTGCTGGTCCTGGAGTGGGGGCTGGCGGCCCTCGCCCTGGTCATCTGGCTGGCCGCGCCGGACGTCGGCGCCGCGGCGGTCGGGCTGGCCTGGCCCACCGGCCTGCCGGGGCCGGTCACCGGCGCGGCCGCGCTGCTGGTCCTGGTGCTGGCGCTGGTCTCGGTCCGGGCCATCCGCGGTGGGGCGCTGGCCCGCGCGGGCACGCCGCCCGAGGCGTCCACCCAGGGGCGGCACGCCGAGCCGCCGGTGCACGCCACCCTGGCGCTGCTGCCGCGCAGCCGGTCCGAGCGGCGGCTGTTCACCGCCGTCGGGGTGACCGCGGGGGTGTGCGAGGAGTGGCTGTACCGCGGGTTCTTCCTGGCCGTGGTGGCCGCGGTGGGCGGCGGCCTGCCGCAGGCGGTGCTGGTCGCCGTCGCGGCCGTGGCCTTCGGCCTGGCGCACGCCTACCAGGGGGTGGGCGGGGTCGTGCTCACCGGCGTCCTCGGCGGGGTGTTCGCCGCGCTGTACCTGGAGACCGGGTCGCTGCTGCTGCCGGTGCTGCTGCACGCCGCGGTCGACCTGCGGTTCCTGCTCGTGCCGTCGTCGGCGCTGCCCGAGGTGTTGCCCGCGCCGCGCGCTCCCGGCGGGGCGCCCGCGTGAGCGCCGCGACGGCCGCCGTCGCCACCGCCGCCGACTGGCTGGAGGTGGTCGCGGTGCGCACCCGGGTCTTCGTCGAGGAGCAGGGCGTGCCGCCGGAGGTCGAGCGGGACGCCGCCGACGCCACCGCCGTCCACGCGGTCAGCCGTGACGACGCCGGGCGGGTGGTCGCCACCGGGCGGCTGCTCGAGCGCGACGGGCGGGGCGTGATCGGCCGCATGGCCGTCGACGCCGCCGCCCGCGGCGCCGGGCACGGCGCGGCGGTGCTCGCCGAGCTGCACCGGCAGGCGGCACTGCGCGGCCTGGCCGAGGTGGAGCTGCACGCGCAGGTCACCGCGCGCGGGTTCTACGAGCGGGCCGGCTACACCGCCGTCGGCGGGGAGTACGAGGAGGCCGGCATCCGGCACGTCACGATGCGCCGCCGACTGTGACGGGGTCGTCCCGCCGCGCCGAGACACGTCCTGTCAGACCCTCGGCGTAGACAGTCCCCGGTGCGAGGATCAGGGGACCGGCCCGGGCCTGCGTCGGTGCCCGGCCGGACCAGTCCCGAGCCCGCACCGCACCGCCCGGTCTTCCCCGCCGGTCGCCCGCCGGAGCACCCGACGGCCGGGCCAGCACGACCCGTGAGGAGCGCCGCAGCACCGTGAGCAGCCCAGGCCACCCGTCTGCAGGGACCGACTCGTTCGTGCACCTGCACGTCCACACCGAGTACTCGATGCTCGACGGGGCGGCGAAGCTGCCCGAGGTGACGAAGGCCGCGGCCGAGCAGGGCATGCCGGCGCTGGCCATGACCGACCACGGCAACGTCTTCGGCGCCTACGACTTCTACAAGCAGGCCAAGGCCGCCGGCGTGAAGCCGATCATCGGCATGGAGGGCTACTACACGCCCGGCTCGCGGTTCGACCGCGCGCCGTTCGACTTCGGCGACAACCTCATCGACGAGGACGGCGAGGGCGGGTCCTCGCGCGGCAAGGCCGCCTACACGCACATGACCCTGCTGGCCCGCACCACCGAGGGGATGCACAACCTCTTCCGCATCTCCTCGCTGGCCAGCCTCGAGGGCCAGTACCGCAAGCCGCGCTTCGACCGCGACCTGCTCGAGCGCTACGGGAAGGGCCTCATCGCGACGACGGGCTGCCCGTCCGGCGAGGTCAACATGTGGCTGCGCGCGGGCAAGCTCGACCGCGCGCGGCAGGCGGCCGCCGACTTCCAGGACATCTTCGGCAAGGAGAACTTCTACGCCGAGCTGATGGACCACGGCCTGTCCATCGAGCAGAAGACCCGCCCGCAGCTGCTGGAGATCGCCAAGGAGCTGGGCATCCCGCTGCTGGCCACCAACGACCTCCACTACACGCACAAGGAGGACGCCGAGGCCCACGACGCCCTGCTGTGCATCCAGACCGGGTCGCGGCTGAACGAGACCAACCGCTTCAAGTTCAACGGCGACGGCTACTACCTGAAGAGCGCCGCCGAGATGCGCGCGCTGTTCCCCGGTGACCTCACCGAGGCGTGCGACAACACGCTGCTGATCGCGGAGCAGTGCGAGGTCACCTTCACCGAGGGCGCCGACCTCATGCCGCGGTTCCCGCTGCCGCCGGGGGAGGACGAGACCTCCTGGTTCGTCAAGGAGGTCGAGCGGGGGCTGCACAAGCGCTACCCGAACGGCATCCCGGACCACGTGCGCAAGCAGGCCGACTACGAGGTCGGGATCATCACGCAGATGGGCTTCCCGGGGTACTTCCTCGTGGTCGCCGACTTCATCAACTGGGCCAAGGACAACGGCATCCGCGTCGGTCCCGGCCGCGGCTCGGCCGCCGGCTCGCTGGCCGCCTACGCCATGGGCATCACCGACCTCGACCCGCTGCAGCACGGGCTGATCTTCGAGCGGTTCCTCAACCCCGAGCGCGTCTCCATGCCCGACGTCGACATCGACTTCGACGACCGCCGCCGCGGCGAGGTCATCCAGTACGTCTCGCGGAAGTACGGCGAGGAGCGGGTCAGCCAGATCGTCACCTACGGCACCATCAAGGCCAAGGCCGCGATCAAGGACGCCGCCCGGGTTCTCGACCGGCCCTACTCGGTGGGCGACGAGCTGACCAAGCTCATGCCCCCGGACGTCATGGGCAAGGGCATCCCGCTGTCCGGCGTCTTCGACCCGGCCCACCCGCGCTACAAGGAGGCCGGGGAGTTCCGCGCCCGCTACGAGTCCGACCCGGGCGCGGCCGAGGTCGTCGACCAGGCGCGCAAGCTCGAGGGCCTGAAGCGGCAGTGGGGCGTGCACGCGGCCGGCGTCATCATCGGCCGCTACCCGCTGATCGACTCGATCCCGATCATGCGCCGGGAGAACGACGGCGCGATCATCACGCAGTTCGACTACCCGACCTGCGAGACGCTCGGCCTGCTGAAGATGGACTTCCTCGGCCTGCGCAACCTCACGGTCATCGACGACGCGCTGCGCAACATCGTCGCGAACGGCAAGGAGCCGATCGACCTCGACGAGATCAGCAAGGACCTCACCGACAAGGCCACCTACGACCTGCTGGCCCGCGGTGACACCCTCGGCGTCTTCCAGTTCGACGGCGGGCCGATGCGGTCGCTGCTGCGGCTCATGCGGCCGGACAACTTCGAGGACATCTCCGCCGTCGGCGCGCTCTACCGGCCCGGCCCGATGGGTGCGAACTCGCACACCAACTACGCGCTGCGCAAGAACGGCCAGCAGGAGATCACGCCCATCCACCCCGAGCTGGCCGAGCCGCTCGAGGACATCCTGGGCGGCACGTACGGCCTGATCGTGTACCAGGAGCAGGTCATGGCGATCGCGCAGAAGGTCGCCGGGTACTCGCTCGGCAAGGCCGACCTGCTGCGCCGCGCGATGGGCAAGAAGAAGAAGTCGGTCCTCGACGCCGAGTTCGTCGGCTTCGAGGCCGGCATGAAGGAGCGCGGCTACTCCGACGCCGCGATCAAGACGCTGTGGGACATCCTCGTCCCGTTCGCCGACTACGCGTTCAACAAGGCGCACTCGGCGGCCTACGGCCTGGTCTCGTACTGGACGGCCTACCTCAAGGCCAACTACCCGGCCGAGTACATGGCCGGGCTGCTCACCAGCGTCGGCGACGACAAGGACCGCCGGCCGGTGTACCTGGCCGAGTGCCGCCGGATGGGCATCAAGGTGCTCCCGCCGGACGTCAACGAGTCCTCCTGGGACTTCACCGCGGTCGGCACCGACATCCGCTTCGGCCTGGCGTCGGTGCGCAACGTCGGCACCAACGTCGTCGACTCGATCGTCCGGGCGCGCGAGGAGAAGGGCGCGTTCAAGGACTTCGCCGACTTCATGCGCAAGATCGACACGGTCGCCTGCAACAAGAAGGTGATCGAGTCCCTGGCCAAGGCCGGCGCCTTCGACTCCCTCGGCCACTCGCGGCAGGGCATCGCCGCCATCCACGCCCAGGCCGTCGACGCCGCCATGTCGCTCAAGCGCAAGGAGGCCGAGGGCCAGTTCGACCTGTTCGGCAGCTTCGGCGGCGGCGGCGACGGGGACGACCCGTTCGGCGGCGCGCTGGACATCGCCGTCCCGACGGCGGACTGGTCGAAGTCCGAGCGGCTGGTCTTCGAGCGCGACATGCTCGGCCTCTACGTCTCCGACCACCCGCTGCACGGCGTCGAGCACGTGCTCGCCGCCAACGCCGACACCCCGATCGCGGAGATCAACGCCGGCGGGGTCGAGGACGGCGCCAACGTCACGATCGCCGGCATCCTCACCTCGGTGCAGCCGCGCACCAACAAGCAGGGCGCGCCGTGGGCCATCGCCACGCTGGAGGACCTCGAGTCCGGCATCGAGGTGCTGTTCTTCCCGAAGACCTGGGCGGAGGTGTCGGAGAAGGTCGTCCGCGACCAGATCGTCGTGGTCAAGGGCCGGATCAGCCGCCGCGACGACCAGCCCTCGCTGTTCGGCTCCGAGGTGACCATCCCCGAGCTCACCGAGGGCCCCCGCGGCCCGGTGCTCGTGTCGATGGCCGCTGCCCGCTGCACCCCGCCGGTGGTCGAGCGGCTGCGCGAGGTGCTGGGCAGTCACCCGGGCACCACCGAGGTGCACCTCAAGCTGCTCAACAACGGGCGCGAGACGGTGCTGCGGCTGGACCAGGGGCTGCGGGTGCGGCCGAGCACGGCCCTGATGGGCGACATCAAGGCGCTGCTGGGGCCGACCAGCGTCGCCCTGCTGTGACCGGCACGCCCGGGAGCGGGCCGTCCGCTCCGCGGGGTTCACTGGGGGCCGTGAGCAGCCCGTCTCCGCTCCCGGACAGCCCATACGCCCCGCCCGCCGCGGTGGTCGGCGCCGGGCACCCCGCCGCGCCCGGCGCCGCGGCGCCCGCTGCCGTACCGGCCGCCCGGCCGGCCGGTGCCGCGGTGCTCGCGGAGCTGCGGCGGGACCTGCGCGGGGCGGCGGTGTGGGCCGCGCTGCTCGCGGTCGCCGGCATCCCGGCCGGCCTGCTGTGGGTCTGGCTCGCGCCGCGGGCCCGGTTCGAGGTGGTCGAGGGCGGCGCGGTGCCGGTCGGGCGCCCGTCGGCCGAGCTGCTGGTCGCCGACGACTCGGTGCTCGTGCTCGTCCTCGCCGGTCTCGGCCTGCTCGCCGGCGGCCTCGCGTGGGCGATGCGCCGCCGGCGGGGCGTGGCCACCGTGGTGGGCACCGCCGTCGGCACCGCGCTGGCCGGGGTCCTCGCCTGGCAGCTGGGGGAGCTGCTCGCGCCCGGGCCCACGCCGGCCCAGCTCGGCGACGTCGGCACCCGGGTGACCACCGGGCTGGAGCTGTCCAGCCCGCCGGCGCTGGCGGTGGCCCCGTTCGCCGCGCTGCTGGTCTACGTCGTCGCCGCGCTGTTCGCCGCCCGCGACGACCTCGGCCGGGGGTGACGTGCTGGAACGGCCCCCTGCAGGGTCCCGCCGCGAGCTCGCGAGCGGTGGGGGCAGGGGGTCCTCCGTCAGTTGAGGCTGGTCGGGCCGGCGAACTGCTGCAGCGGCGCCGGGACCGCCCCCACCGTCTCGAGCAGGGTCAGCTCCCGGCGCAGCATCCGCGTCTCGGCCACCAGCCGGCGGCGGGTCGCCGACTCGGCCAGCAGCGCCTGGCGGTCCTCGGTGGTCAGCAGCGCCGCCGAGGCCACCAGGTAGGACAGCGCGCGGGCGTCCCCGTCGACGACGTCGAGGAGCGCGTCGGCGCCGTCGAGGTCCTGCGCGTCACCGGCCACGGCGGTCTCCGCGCCGCCGGTCTGCAGGCTCGCCACGGCGCTCACGTAGCGGGTGAACAGCGAGCCCACCCCGCGCTCCAGCACGCCGAGCGAGCCGCGGGCCACCTCCGCCACCAGCCCCTCGTCCGGGCCCCCGCCGGCCGGCGCGGACCCGACCTCCTGGTCGCCGGCCGACTCCTCGGCGGCCTCCTCGTCGGCCAGCCACTCGACCTCGGCGCGCAGGTAGGGCGGCCCGTCCCCGTCCCCGTCCCCGCCGTCGTCCCCGCCGACCAGGACGTCGAGCAGCCGGAACCGGTCGCCGCCGACGGTGGTGATGCGGAACCCGCCGTCGGCCTGCGGCCGCACGGTCTGCAGGTGGGCGGTGCAGCCGACGTCGTAGAGCGCCTGGGCGGGGGAGACCCGTTCGACCTCCCAGCCCTGCCGGATCGCGACCACCCCGAAGAACCGGCCGTCGCCGTCCTCCGGCCGGGCCAGCAGGTCCCGCACCAGCGCCCGGTAGCGGGGCTCGAACACCTGCAGCGGCAGCACGATCCCGGGGAACAGCGGCGACCCGAGCGGGAACAGCGGGATGAGGTCGCCCACACCGGCGAGCCTACGGGCGCCCCGGGCCCCCGGCGCCGTGACGGCGGGCCACCGCGCCCCGACTACGCTGGGAGGTCGTCCCTCGCCTGGTTCCGGAGGCCTCCCGTGCTCGCCCGCATCGACCTGCGTGGATCCGCGCTGCCGGGGGTCCGTGACCTGGCCGGCCTGCTGCCGCGCGCCGCCACCGACATCGACGCCGTCCTCGCCACCGTCCGCCCGCTGTGCGAGGACGTCCGCATCCGCGGCGCCCAGGCGGTCCGCGAGATCACCGCCCGTCTCGACGGCGTCGACCTCGAGGACTTCGCCGTCCCGGTGGAGGCCATCCGGGCGGCGCTGGACGGGCTGGCCCCCGACGTGCGGGCCGCGCTCGAGGAGGCCATCGCCCGGGTGCGCAGGGTGCACGCCGACCAGGCGCGCACCGACGTCACCACCCAGGTGGTCCGCGGCGGCACGGTCACCGAGCGCTGGGTGCCGGTGCGCCGCGTCGGCCTCTACGTCCCCGGGGGGCTGGCGCCGCTGCTGTCCAGCGTGGTGATGAACGTCGTCCCGGCGCAGATCGCCGGCGTGGAGTCGATCGCCGTCGCCTCGCCGCCGCAGCGTGACCACGGCGGCCTGCCCGACCCCGGCGTGCTCGCCGCGTGCGCGCTGCTCGGCGTCACCGAGGTCTACGCCGTCGGCGGCGCGCAGGCGATCGCCGTGTTCGGCTACGGCGCGGGTTCGTGCGAGCCGGTGGACGTGGTCACCGGCCCGGGCAACGTGTACGTGACGGCCGCCAAGCGGCTGCTGCGCGGGCTGATCGGGATCGACTCCGAGGCCGGCCCCACCGAGGTCGCCATCCTCGCCGACGACACCGCCGACCCGGTGCACGTCGCCGCCGACCTGATCAGCCAGGCCGAGCACGACCCGCTGGCCGGCGCGGTGCTGGTCACCACGAGCGAGGAACTCGCCGACGCCGTCCTCGACCTCGTCCCCGGCCAGGTCGCGGCCACCAAGCACTCCGACCGCATCCTCACCGCCCTCGACGGCAGCCAGTCGGGGATCGTGCTGGTCGACGACCTCGACGCCGGCCTCGCCGTGGTCGACGCCTACGCCGCCGAGCACCTGGAGATCCAGACCCGCGACGCCCGCGCCGTGGCGCTGCGGGTGCGCAACGCCGGCGCGGTGTTCGTCGGCGCCTGGTCGCCGGTGTCGCTGGGCGACTACATCGCCGGCTCCAACCACGTGCTGCCCACCGGCGGCTGCGCGCGGCACTCCAGCGGCCTGAGCGTGCAGTCGTTCCTGCGCGGCATCCACGTCGTGGAGTACGACGAGCAGGCGCTGGCCGAGGTGGCCGGGCACGTCGACGCGCTCGCCCACGCCGAGGACCTGCCCGCGCACGCGGCCGCCGTCCGGCTCCGGCAGCGCTCGTGACGTCGCTGGACGAGCTCCCGCTGCGGCCGGAGCTGCGCGGCCGCACGCCCTACGGGGCCCCGCAGCTGCAGGTCACCCACCGGCTCAACACCAACGAGAACCCGCACCCGCTGCCGGCCGAGCTGCTGGCCACGCTCGGCGAGGCGCTCGGGCACGCGGCGGTGGAGCTCAACCGCTACCCCGACCGGGACGCCGTCGCGCTGCGCACCGACCTCGCCGCCTACCTCGGCCGCGGCGGGGAGCGCATCGAGCCGGCGCAGGTGTGGGCGGCCAACGGCAGCAACGAGGTGCTGCAGCAGCTGCTGCAGGCCTTCGGCGGAGCGGGCCGGACGGCGCTGGGCTTCACCCCCTCGTACTCGATGCACCCGATCATCTCGGCCGGCACCGGGACGGCGTGGGTGGACGGGCACCGCCGCGCGGACTTCACCATCGACGCCGCCCAGGCCGCCGCCCAGGTGCGCGAGGTCCGGCCCGACGTCGTCTTCGTGACCAGCCCGAACAACCCCACCGGGACGGCGGTCGCGCTGGAGACGATCGAGCAGCTCCACGACGCCACCGACGGCATGGTCGTGGTCGACGAGGCCTACGAGGAGTTCGCCCGCGCCGGCACGCCGTCGGCGCTGACCCTGCTGCCCGGCCGCCCGCGGCTGGTGGTCAGCCGCACGATGAGCAAGGCGTTCGGCATGGCCGGGCTGCGGCTGGGCTACCTCGCCGCCGACCCCGCCGTCGTCGACGCGCTGCAGCTGGTCCGGCTGCCCTACCACCTGTCCTCGCTGACCCAGGCCGCCGCGCGGGCCGCGCTGGCGCACACCGACGCGCTGCTGGCCACCGTCGACGCGGTCAAGGCCCAGCGCGACCGGATCGTGGCCACGCTGCCGTCCCTGGGGCTGACCAGCGTGCCCAGCGACGCCAACTTCGTCCTGTTCGGCCGGTTCGCCGACGCGCACGCCGCCTGGCAGGCGCTGCTGGACCGCGACGTCCTCGTCCGCGACGTCGGCATCCCCGGCTGGCTGCGGGTCACCGCCGGCACCCCGGAGGAGACCGACGCCTTCCTCACCGCGCTGGGTGAGGTGGCCCCCGACCACCGCCTGGGAGACTGAGACCCATGAGTCGTACCGCCCGCGTCGAGCGCGCCACCAGCGAGACCAAGCTGGTCGTCGAGCTGGACCTCGACGGCACCGGGAAGAGCTCGATCAGCACCGGCGTCGGCTTCTACGACCACATGCTCACGGCGCTGTCGAAGCACAGCGGCATCGACCTCACCGTCCAGGCCGACGGCGACCTGCACATCGACGCGCACCACACCGTCGAGGACGTCGCCATCGCGCTCGGCCAGGCGTTCGGCGAGGCGCTCGGGGACAAGAAGGGCATCACCCGCTACGGCGACGCCACCGTCCCCATGGACGAGGTGCTCGTGCAGGCCGCCGTCGACCTGTCCGGCCGGCCGTACTTCGTGCACGCCGAGCCCGAGACGATGACGCCGATGATCGGGCCGGACTACCCGACGTCGCTGACCAGGCACGTGCTCGAGTCCTTCGCGTTCAACGCGCGGATCACCCTGCACGTGCGGGTGCTCTACGCCGGCCGCGACGCCCACCACATCGTCGAGGGCCAGTTCAAGGCGCTGGCCCGGGCGCTGCGGGCCGCCGTCGCGATCGACCCGCGGGTCGCCGACGTCCCCTCCACCAAGGGCGCGCTGTAACGGATGGAGTTCGGCGTCGTCCTCGTCGTCCTCGGCGGGTTCCTGCTGGGCGGGGCGTGGAGCATGTGGAAGGCGGACCACGACACGAAGGGCCGCACCGGTCCTCAGGTCCTCGTCGCGGTGATCCTCCTGGTGGCGGCGTTGCTGGCGACCGCGTCGGGCGTCCTCAGGCTGGTCTGACCGCCTCCTCCGGCTCGCCGGCGCCGACCCGGGGACGGCCCGCCGCCGCGGTGACCGCCCCGGCGGCCAGCGTGGCCGCCGGCGCCGGGAGCCCCCGGCCGCGGGACGCGTCCCGCGCCGCGGTGGCGGCCAGCCCCCAGACCACCGCCGCCGGGTGGCCCCGAGACCCGGGGACGCGCCGGGTGACGGCGGCGGCCACCGCGCCGGCGGCCCCGGTCAGCGCCACGCCCCAGGTGTCGGCGGCGCGCGGGCCAGGCCGCACGCCCTCGGCGGCGTAGGCCAGCGAGCCCGCGTAGACCGGGAACCAGACGCCGGACGCCCGGTCGGCCGGCAGCACCCGGCCGTCGCTCTCCCCGCTGTCGCCGTGGCCGCCGGTGACCCCGCTGACCATGCCGCCGAGCACGCCGGCGACCACCGCGGCCCGCCGCAGGACGTCCCTGTCCACGCCCGGGCAACGACCGGCGCCCGCCCGCGGTGCCGGGGAATCCCGGCGGGGGCCGCGACGCTGCCACGTACCGTGGCAGACGTGAAGAAGGTGGTCGTCCTCGACTACGGGTCGGGCAACCTGCGCTCGGCCGAGCGGGCCCTCGCCCGCGTCGGCGCCGACGTGACCGTGACCGCCGACCGCGACGCCGCCCTGGCCGCCGACGGGCTCGTCGTGCCGGGCGTGGGCGCGTTCGCCCACTGCATGCGGGAACTGCGCGCCGTCGACGGGCCGCGCACCATCGGCCGGCGGCTGGCCGGCGGCCGGCCGGTGCTGGGCATCTGCGTCGGCATGCAGGTCCTGTTCGAGCGCGGGGTCGAGCACGGCCACGACGCCGAGGGCTGCGGCGAGTGGCCCGGCACGGTCGAGCAGCTCGAGGCGCCCGTCCTGCCGCACATGGGCTGGAACCGGGTCGAGGTCCCCGAGGGCAGCGTGCTGTTCGACGGCCTGGCCGACGAGCGCTTCTACTTCGTGCACTCCTACGGCGTCCGCGAGTTCACCCTCGGCCAGGACGGGCCGCCGTCGCCCCTGGCGCCGCCGAAGGTGACCTGGGCCGAGCACGGCGACCGCTTCGTCGCCGGCGTCGAGAACGGCACGCTGTCGGCGACCCAGTTCCACCCGGAGAAGAGCGGCGACGCCGGTGCCCAGCTGCTCACCAACTGGCTGGCGACGCTCTGACCCGCTACTGCAGGGGGAAGGGCGGCTGCACCCACCACGGGGCGTCGACCACCTCCACCCGGCGGACCCACTTCACCCACCAGTAGCCGCGCCGGCCCGGCGCGACCAGCCGCAGCGGCGCCCCGTGCCCGGCCGACAGCGGCCGGCCCGCGCAGTGCGTGGCCAGCAGCAGCGCGCCCGCGTCGGCCAGCGGCAGCCGCCGCCGGTAGCCGGTGACGCTGACGACGTCGACGCTGCCGTCCTCCGGCAGGTCCGCGCCGGCCAGCAGCCGGTCCAGCCGGACGCCCCGCCACTCCTGCGTCGCGTACCAGCCGCCGGTGCAGTCGAGGACGGCGGTCACCGTGTCGCCGCGGTCGAGGTCGGCGGCGCGCAGCCGGGTCGTGCGGCCACGCGCGACCAGCTCGACGGTCCCGCCGGCGCCGTCCGGGACGGCGTCGGTGAACCACTGCGTCACCGGCATGGCCGCCGGGTCGCCGCTGCCGCGCTCGTGCGAGCCGGTGCCGCGCCGCCGCGCGCCCGGCGCCCCGGTGAGCCGCAGGCCCCCCTCGACCGCGCCCCACAGCGCGGCCGCGGCGACGGCCAGGCCGCCGGTCCGCAGCAGCGCGCGGCGGGAGGCGTCGCTGCGCCGCGGCCGCTGCCGGCTGCCGACGGCGTGCACGGCCAGCAGCACCGCGGTGCCGACCGCCGTCGCGACGTGCACCTGCAGCAGCGCCACCCCGCCCACGGACAGGCCCGGCCCGGCGACGGTGTGCAGCACGCCGGTCACGACGGTCAGCCCGACCAGGACCGCGAGGCCCCAGGCCGCCGTCGGGTCGCGGCGGCCGCGGGTGCGCGCCCGCGACCGGCGGACGACGACGGCCTTCCACGGCACGAGCAGCAGCAGGCCCAGCCCCGCGGCCCCGTGCACGGCGGCCACCAGCCGGGAGGGCAGCGGCGTCCCGACGCCGAAGGCGAGCACCCCGGTCCCGCCGGCCACGAGCAGGAGCGCCAGCAGCCCCAGGTCGGTCCGGCGCCCGGCACGAGCGGGGAGCGCACCGCGCAGCATCCCCGGAGTGTCCTCCGCGCGCACCTAGGGTGACCCGGTCCCGCATCCGGTCGAGGAGGACCCGCTTGCCCGCGTCGCGCACCCCCGCCCCGGCACCCGAGCGCCGGGGAGGGCCGCTCGGCCCGCTCGTCGTCCTGGCCCTGCTGGCCGGGCTGACCGTCTGGAGCGTGCTGGCGCTGCGGCCGCCGGCGCCCGCGCCCGCCGACGCCCCGGCGGCGTCGTTCAGCGCCGGGCGGGCATTCGCGCACGTGCAGGAGATCGCCGCGCAGGTGCACGTCGCGGGCAGCCCGGCGCACGAGCGCGTCGTCGACGGGCTGGTCGCCACGCTCACCGACCTGGGCCTGGACACCCGCGTGCAGAACGCCGTCGGCACCTGGCAGGCCGGTCCCGGGGAGGCGGAGATGGCGCGGGTGCGCAACGTCGTCGCGGTCCTGCCCGGCACCGACAGCACCGGCCGGCTGTTCCTCATGGCGCACTCGGACTCGGTGGAGACCGGCCCGGGCGCCAGCGACGACGCCGCCGGGGTGGCCGCGATCCTCGAGACGGTGCGCGCGCTGGGCGAGGGCGAGCCGCTGCGCAACGACGTCGTCGTGGTGGTCACCGACGCCGAGGAGGCCTGCCTGTGCGGCGCCGAGGCGTTCGCCGACAGCCACCCGCTGGCGGGCGAGGGCGGGGTGGTGCTCAACCTGGAGGCGCGCGGCACCACCGGCCCGCCGATCATGTTCGAGACGTCGCTGGGCAACGCCGGGCTGGCCGCGCGGTACGCCGCCGCGGTGCCGCACCCGGTGGCGAGCAGCTTCGCCGTCGAGGTGTACCGCACGCTGCCCAACGACACCGACTTCAGCGTGCTGCTCGGCGACGGCGACTTCACCGGCCTGAACACCGCCTTCATCGACGGCAACGCGGGCTACCACACCCCCCAGGACACCCCGGCCCGGCTGGACCAGCGGACGCTCCAGGCGCTGGGCGACAACACCCTCGCCCTCACCCGGGAGCTCGGCGACGCCGACCTGACCGACCTCGCCCGCCCCGGTGACGGCGACGCGACCTACTTCCCGCTGCCCACCGGGCTGGCGCGGTACCCGGGCGCGCTGGTGTGGCCGCTGGCGGGCGCGGCAGTGCTCGGCGTCGCCGTCCTGGCGCTGGTGGACCGGCGGCGCGGCTCGGCGCTGCCCCGGACGCTGCTCGGCACGGCGGCGGCGCTGCTGCCGCTCGTGCTCGCCCCGCTGGCCGTCGTCGGGCTGTGGCGGCTGCTGGTGCTGGTCCGGCCCGGGTACGCCTCGATGATCGACCCGTGGCAGCCGGGTTGGTTCCGGCTGGCGGCGGTCGCGCTCGTCGCGGTCGTGGTGCTCGCCTGGTACGCGCTGCTGCGCCGCCGCGTGGGCGCCACGGCGCTGCGGACCGGGGCGCTGGCGCTGCTCGCCGTCCTCGCGGTGCTGCTCGCGGCGGTGGCGCCCGGCGGGTCGTACCTGGCCGCGCTGCCGGCGCTGGCCGGCGTCCTCGCCGGGCTGCTGCCGCGGCGCGCGCGGCTCGCCGGCGCACTGGTGGCGGGGGCGGTCGCGGTCGTCGTCCTCGCGCCGACCGTGGCGCTGTTCTTCCCGGCGCTCGGCCTGGCCGGCGGGGCCGCGCCCGCGGCGGTCGCGACGGTGCTCGCCCTCGCCCTGCTGCCGGTGGTCGAGGGGCTGTTCCCCTCCCACCCCGCGCGGCTGCGGACGCTGGCCGTGCCCGGCACCGCGGCGGCCCTGACCGTGCTGCTCACCGCCGTCGGGCTGGCCGTGGACCGCTTCGACCCGCAGCACCCGGTGCCCAGCCAGCTGGTCTACGCGCTGGAGGCCGACACCGGCGAGGCGTGGTGGGCCAGCACCGAGGACGACCCGGGGGAGTACACGGCACGCTACGTCGGCACCCCGCGGACGCTGCCGCACGACTACCCCTACCTCGCCGGGCAGGCGGTGGCGGCCGGGCCGGCGGAGGTGGCGGACCTGCCGACGTCGCGGGTGGAGGTCGTCGACGACCGCTCCACCGGCGGGCAGCGGACGGTCACCGTGCGGGTCACGCCGCAGCGCGCGGTCCGGCTCGTGGTGCTCGACCTGACCTCCGACGGCGGGACGGTGAGCGCCGCCCGCGTCGAGGCCCGCGACGTCCCGGCGCGGACGCTGGGACAGGACCAGCTGTGGATCACCTTCCACGCGCCGCCCGCGCAGGGCGTGGAGGCGACGTTCACCGTGGACGGCGGCGGGCCGCTGCGGCTGCGGGTGGTCGACGGCAGCGACGGGCTGGGCGACCTGCCCGGCTTCGAGCCGCGCCCGCCCGGGGTGGACGCGGCCGGCACGCACAGCTCCGACCTCGTCGTCGTGGGGGCGACGACGGACCTCGGCTGACCCGGCGCCGCACGTCGACCTGCTGCCGCCTCGCCCGGGCCGAGGCGGCAGCAGGTCGACAGCGGGCGCTCAGCCGCCGTGGCGGGCCAGCAGCTCGGCGCCGATGACGGCGAGCTCCGCGCGCACCCCGGCCGGCTCCACCACCTCCACCGCGGCGCCGAACCCGGCCAGCTGCTCGGCGACCGAGCGCACCGTGTGGGCCGCCACCCGGAGCCGCACCCGCCCGTCGCCGTCCGGGCCGCCCTCGACGGCGCAGTGCCGGCCGAAGCGGTCCCGCAGCACGGGGACCAGCCGCCCGGCCACCAGCACCGTCGCCGAGACGGGGGACCGCCGGTCCTCGACCGCGCCGACCACCTCGTCCCACACGCCGGGCAGGTCCAGGTCGGCCGGCCGCGCGAAGACCTCCCCGGTCACCGCCGGCGACCCCATGCGGTCGAGGCGGAAGGTGCGCCGCCCCGCCGCGGTGCCGGCGACCAGGTACCAGGTGCCGTCCTTGTCCACGAGCCCCCACGGCTCGGCCCGCCGCCGGGCCGGGGTGCCGCCGCGGCCGGCGTAGTCGAACTCCACCACCCGCCGGGCGACGACGGCGTCGAGCAGCAGCGCCACCTCCGGCCGGTCCCGGGCCCGCTCGCCCCAGCCCGCCGGGTCGACGACGACCGCCTCCGCGGCGGCCGCGGCGTCGGCGCGGAAGGTGCCCGGCAGCGCCCGCAGCAGCTTGCGCAGCGCGCCCCGGGCGTCCGGCCCGGCCGCGGTGGCGGGGCCGAGCAGCAGGAACAGCGCCCGCGCCTCGGGCCCGGTCAGGCCGGTGAGGTCGGTGCGCGCCCCGCCGACCAGCTGCCACCCGCCGCCCCGGCCGGCCTGCGGGTACACCGGGACGCCCGCGGCCGACAGCGCCGCCAGGTCCCGACGGGCGGTCGCGACCGACACCTCCAGCTCGGCGGCGGCCTGCGCGGCGGTGACCCGGCCGCGGGCCTGCAGCAGCAGGAGGAGGGCGACCAGCCGGTCGGCACGCACGCTGCCGAGCATGCCGCGGAAAGTGCTCAGGAGGTGAGCACGTCACTGCGGAGCATGGGGTCCAGCGGGACGCAGCAGGCGGACCGCCCTGACGGAGGGACCCTCCCGTGCTCCGAGGACTGGCCACCGTGACCCTGCTCGCCGACGACGTCCCGGCCGCCGCCCGCTGGTACGCCGGCGTGCTGGACACCGAGCCCTACTTCACCCGGCCGGTCGAGGGGCCGCCGGCCTACGTCGAGTTCCGCGTCGGCGACGACGAGGACGAGCTCGGGATCATGGACGCCCGCTACGCCGGCTGGGCCACCGGGCAGCCGGCCGGCGTCGTCGTCCACTGGCACGTCGACGACCTGCCCGCCGCGCTGCGGCGCCTCGAGGACGCCGGCGCCACCGTCGTCTCCCCGCCCACCGTGCGCGGCGAGGGCTGGTCCACCGCGGTGGTCGCCGACCCGTTCGGCAACCTGCTCGGCCTCATCACCAGCCCGCACTGGGCCGCGGCCCACGGCGGCTGACCGGGGTCAGCTGCGCAGGTGGGAGGCGCCGTTGACGTCGACGATCGTGCCGGCGCTGAACCGCGCCTCCGGCGACGCCAGCCACAGCACCGCCGAGGCCACCTCCTCCGGGCGGGCGACCCGGCCGAACGGCGACTGCGCGCGGACGGCGTCGCCGCCGGGGCCGTCGAGCACCTCGCGCGCCATCTCGGTCTGCACGAAGCCCGGCGCCACGGCGGTGACCGAGATGCCCAGCGGCGCCAAGGCGAGGGCCATCGACTGCGCGAAGGCGTTCATCCCGGCCTTCGACGCGCCGTAGGCCGGGTTGTCCGGCTCGCCGCGGAAGGCGCCGCGGCTGGACACGTTCACCACCGCGCCGCCGCCGGCGGCCCGCAGGTGCGGGACGGCGCGGAAGGTGGCGTGCGCGGCGCCGAGCAGGTTGACCGCCAGGGTCCGCTCCCACACGTCCTGCCACTCCTCGAAGGAGGCGGTCAGCGGCGGGGACGCCACGAAGACGCCGGCGTTGTTGACCAGCACGTCCAGCCCGCCCAGCGCCTCGGCGGCGGCGTCGACCATCGCGCCCACGGCGTCGGCGTCGGTCATGTCGGCCTGCACCAGCGCGTGGCCGGAGCCGGGCAGCTCGGCGAGGACGGCCTCGGCGCGCTCCTTCGAGCTGCCCCAGTGGACGGCCACCCGGTCCCCGCGCCCGGCGAAGGCCCGGGCGATCGCGCGGCCGATGCCGCGGGAGCCACCGGTGACGAGGACGGCGCGCGAGGAGGAGGTCACGGGCGGGCAGTCAACCAGCCCGGTCACCAGCGGCCGCGGTGGACGACCTCGTCCACACCCCGCCGGCCGCGCCGCAGCGACGGCGAGCGCCGGTCGTCCCCGCCCGGGTAGCCGACCGACACGACGCCGACCGGCCGGTGGGTGCCCGGGATGCCGAACGCGTCCCGGAAGGCGTCCACCCGCTCGGCCGGGACGCCGAACAGGCAGGCGCCGAGCCCCTCGTCGACGGCGGTCAGCAGCATCATCAGGGCCGCCATCCCGGCGTCGACGTCCCAGTAGGGGACCGGCCAGCGGGCAGCGACACTGGCGGGGTCGCGGTCGGTCCAGCCCTTGTCCGGCTCGGCGTAGCGGTCGAGGTAGGCGTCCTTCGACGACAGCGGCACCACCAGCAGCGGCGCCCGCCGCATCCGGGTGAGCCACGCGTCGGGGCCGGGCGGGTGGGGGACGGCACCGGAGGCGGTCACCGACCAGAACAGGTCCCGCTCCTCGGCCGTCTCCAGCACCAGGAACGCCCAGCCCTGGGTGAACCCGGCCGACGGCGCCCGGATCGCGTGCGCGAGCAGCCGCTCGCGCACCTCCGGGGGCACCGGCCGGTCGGGGTCGTAGTCGCGCACCATGCGGCGCCTGCGGACGACGTCGGCGAACTCCACGCCCGCAGCCTGCCCTGGGCGAGGCAGGCCACAGCGAGGCGGTCCCTAGGCTGGGAGCGTGCCGACCCTGCAGCTGCTCCCCGCCGTCGACGTCGCCGACGGCCAGGCCGTCCGACTCGTCCAGGGGGAGGCCGGCAGCGAGACCTCCTACGGCGACCCCCTCGACGCCGCCCTGCAGTGGCAGCGCGACGGCGCGGAGTGGGTGCACCTGGTCGACCTCGATGCCGCCTTCGGCCGCGGCAGCAACCGCGAGCTGCTGGCCCGCGTCGTCGGGGAGCTCGACGTCGACGTGGAGCTCTCCGGCGGCATCCGTGACGACGCGTCGCTGGCCGCGGCGCTGGCCACCGGCTGCCGCCGGGTCAACCTGGGCACCGCGGCGCTGGAGTCGCCCGAGTGGTGCGCCCGCGCCATCGCCGAGCACGGCGACCGGATCGCCGTGGGCCTCGACGTCCGCGGCACCCGGCTGGCCGCCCGCGGCTGGACCCGCGAGGGCGGCGAGCTCTACGAGACCCTCGCCCGCCTGGACGCCGAGGGCTGCGCCCGCTACGTGCTCACCGACATCACCAAGGACGGCACGCTGCGCGGCCCCAACCTGGAGTTGCTGCGCGAGGTCTGCGCCGCCACGCCCCGGCCGGTGGTCGCCTCCGGTGGGGTCAGCTCGCTCGACGACATCCGGGCGCTGGCCGGGCTGACCGCGGTCGGCGTCGAGGGCGCGATCGTCGGCAAGGCGCTCTACGCCGGCGCGTTCACGCTGCCCGAGGCGCTGGCGGTCACCCGCGAGGCGTCGTCGTGACCGCGCGGCGGATCGGCTCGGGCGGGCCCTGGGAGGACGTCGTCGGCTACAGCCGGGTCGTCGTGTACGGGGACTCCGCCTGGGTGAGCGGCTGCACCGCCACCGTCGACGGCGCGGTCGTCCACCCCGGCGACGCGGGCGCGCAGGCCCGGGTCGCCTTCGGCGTGCTGGTCGCCGCGCTGGAGTCCGCGGGCCTGACCGCCGCCGACGTCGTCCGCACCCGCGTGTACGTCACCGACACCTCCCGCTGGGAGGAGGTCGGGCGCGCGCACGGCGAGGTCTTCGGCGCGGTCCGGCCGGCCACCGCGATGGTCGGCGTGGCCTCGCTGCTGCACCCCGACATGCTGGTCGAGGTGGAGGCCGACGCGGTCCGGGGGGCGGGCGCATGAGTCTCGCCGTCCGCGTGATCCCGTGCCTGGACGTCGACGCCGGCCGGGTGGTCAAGGGCGTCAACTTCGTCGACCTGCGCGACGCCGGCGACCCGGTGGAGATGGCCCGCGTCTACGACGCCGAGGGCGCCGACGAGCTCACCTTCCTCGACATCACAGCCAGCTCCGGCGACCGCGAGACCACCTACGACGTCGTCCGGCGCACCGCCGAGAGCGTGTTCATCCCGCTCACCGTCGGCGGCGGCGTGCGCAGCGCCGACGACGTCGACCGGCTGCTGCGGGCCGGCGCGGACAAGGTCGCGGTCAACACCGCCGCCGTCGCCCGGCCGGAGCTGATCAGCGAGATCGCCGACCGCTTCGGCAACCAGGTGCTCGTGCTCTCCCTCGACGCCCGCCGGGTGCGCGACGGCGCCACCACCGACTCCGGCTTCGAGATCACCACGCACGGCGGGCGCCGCGGCACCGGCCGGGACGCCGTCGAGTGGGTGGTGCAGGCCGCGCAGCTGGGGGTGGGGGAGGTGCTGCTCAACTCGATGGACGCCGACGGCACCCGCGCCGGGTTCGACACCGAGCTGATCCGCGCGGTCCGCCGCGAGGTGACCGTCCCGGTGATCGCCAGCGGCGGCGCCGGTGCGGTCGAGCACTTCCCGCCCGCGGTCGAGGCCGGCGCCGACGCGGTGCTCGCGGCCACCGTCTTCCACTTCGGCCAGCTGCGCATCCCCGACGTCAAGGCCGCGCTGGCCGGGGCCGGCGTCCCGGTGCGCACCGCCGCGGACACGCCACTGCCCTGACGGGCCGGCGGCGTGCACGTCCGCGGACGTGCACGGTGCAGGACCGCGGACGTGCACGGCTCGCTCAGGCGACGGGGGCGCCGTCCCGCACGACCACCCGGGCGACGTCGCGCCGCCCGGTCGCCCACAGCAGGACCTCCATCGGCTTGCCCTCGACCGTGGTCGGGGCGGACCCGGCGCGGATCCGCCGTCCGGGGCCGGGGACGTCGCTGCGCTGCAGCACCAGGCCGCCCGGGTACCGCGGGGCCGCCGTGCGGGCGAACAGCTGCGCCGCGCCCCAGAGCCGGTCGGCGTCGGCCAGCGGGAGCGCGCGCGGCGCCCAGCCGGGCTGCGCCCGCCGCACGTCCTCGTGGTGGATCGCGAACTCGGCGGAGTCCGCGAGCGCCGACACGCCGGGCCAGCCCATCGGCAGCCACGCCGGCGGGCCCTGCCGCACCCGCGCCACCAGCTCGGGGTACGCCGTCGAGGTGCGCAGCCGGGCCTCGACCCGCTCCGCGTGGGCGTGCAGCCGCCCGCCGACCGGCGTGCGCTCCAGCGCGTAGCCGGGCAGCGCGTCGGGACGGCGGTCGCGGGTCACCAGGTGGGCGGCCAGGTGCGCCGTCGTCCACCCCGCGCAGCAGGTCGTGGCGTCGGGGCCGAGCTCGTCGAGGAGGTCGGCGAGGGCCGCGCGCTCGCGCGCGGCGAGCGGGCGGGAAGAGGGAGTCACCGCGGCGGGTTACCGATCTCGTCCAGCCGGGAAACCCGCAGGCTCCTGTCGGTGGTGCCGGTTAGCCTGACTAACGACCGCGGAGTGCGGTCGCGAACCCCGAGGAGACCCGTGCCCCGCGCCCGAGACGCCGTCGTCCGGCGGGGACTGCGCCACGTCGCCCGGTCCATCCGCGAGCAGCGCGGGATGTTCACCCTCGCCCTGCTCGCCAGCAGCCTCTACGCCGCGATGACCGTGCTGTCGGCGTTCGTGATCGGCGGGGTCACCGACCGGGTGGTGCTGCCGGCCTTCGCCGACGGCGACACCACCGCCGGCGCGCTCACCCTCGCCGTCGTCGTGATCCTCGGCGTCTCCGTGCTCAAGATCCTCGGCATCCTCGGCCGCCGGCTGTTCGCCGGCGTGATGGCCTACCGGCTGCAGGCCGACTACCGCCGCCGCGTGACCGCGCAGTACCTGCGGCTGCCGCTGGCCTGGCACCAGCGCCACCCCACCGGGCAGCTGCTGTCGAACGCGAACTCCGACGTCGAGGCCGCCTGGTACTTCGTCTCCCCGCTGCCCTTCGCCTGCGGGACGCTCGTGATGATCGCCATCACCGTCGTCGCGCTGGTGGCCACCGACCCGCTGCTGGCCGTGGTCGGCCTGGTCGTCTTCCCGCTGGTCTTCGTGGTCAACGCCGTCTACTCGCAGGTGATGAGCCCGCGGATGCAGCGGGCACAGCAGTTGCGCGCCGAGGTCAGCGAGATCGCCCACGAGAGCTTCGACGCGGGTCTGGTGGTCAAGACCCTCGGCCGCGAGGACGTCGAGAGCGCCCGGTTCACCGAGCGGGCGCAGGAGCTGCGCGACGGGCTGGTGTCCGTCGGCCGGGTGCGCGGGCTGTTCGACCCGCTGATGGAGGCGCTGCCCAACCTGGGCACGCTCGCCGTGCTGCTGGTCGGCGCCGGCCGGGTCGCCTCCGGCGCCACCGACGCCGGCGACCTGGTGAGCATCGCCTACCTGTTCACCCTGCTCGCGCTGCCCATCCGCGCGATCGGCTGGGTGCTCGCCGACCTCCCGCGCGCGCTCGCCGGCTTCGACCGGGTCACCCCGGTCCTCGACGCCACCGGCGAGACCCCGCACGGCCCGGAGACCGCGCCCGCCGGCGACGGCGGCGCCCGGCTGGGCCTGCGCGCGGTCGACCACGTCTTCGACGGCGCGTCGCAGCCGGTGCTGTCGCAGGTCACCTTCGACGTCGCGGCCGGCAGCACGGTCGCCGTCGTCGGGCCGACCGGCTCGGGCAAGTCCACGCTGGCCGGGCTGCTGGTGCGGCTGGTGGACCCGGCCGGCGGCGAGGTGCTGCTCGACGGCGTCGACCTGCGCCGGCTGCGCGAGGGCGAGGTCAGCGGCCAGGCCGCGTTCGTCCCGCAGGGCACCTTCCTCTTCGACGACACAGTCCGCGGCAACGTGACCCTCGGCGGCGAGTACGGCGACGACGAGGTGCGCGCGGCGCTGCGCGTGGCCGCCGCCGAGGACTTCGTCGACCGGCTGCCCGAGGGCCTCGACACCCGCGTCGGCGAGCGCGGCGCCACCCTGTCCGGCGGCCAGCGCCAGCGGCTGGCCCTGGCCCGCGCCGTCATCCGCCGCCCCCGGCTGCTCGTCCTCGACGACGCCACCAGCGCCGTCGACCCCGCGGTCGAGGCGCGCATCCTCGACGCGCTGCGCTCGGCCGACCGGCCCTCGACGGTGGTCGTCGTCGCCTACCGGCAGGCCACCATCGCCCTCGCCGACGAGGTGGTGTGGCTGGAGAACGGCCGGGTCACCGCCCGCGGCAGCCACGAGGACCTGCTGGCCACCGTGCCCGGCTACGCCGCGCTGGTCCGCGCCTACGCGCAGGCGGAGGTGGCGGCGTGAGCGGACAGGGGCGTGAGCACCGCAGCGAGGAACGAGCGAGGAGCGGAGCGCCCCGCAGGAGCGAACCGACGAGCGCCGTGACTGCCGGGCGGCGCGAGGGCGCGTTCGCCACGCTGCGCCGCGGGCTGCGGATGATGCCGGAGTTCCGCCGCGGGCTGCCGGCCACGTTCGCGCTCGCGCTGGTCGCCACCGCCGGGCGGGTGGTCGTGCCGATCGCCGTCCAGCAGGTCATCGACCGTGGCCTGCTCGCCCCCGGCGGCCCCGACCTCGGCCTGGTCCGCACGCTGGTGCTGGTCTGCGCGGTCGTCGTCCTGGTCACCGGGGTGGCGGTCTACCGGATGAACGTCCGGCTGTTCCGCACCACCGAGACCGCGCTGGCGGGGCTGCGCGCCCGGGCGTTCCGGCACGTGCACGACCTGTCGGTGCTGCACCAGCAGGGCGAGCGCCGCGGCTCCCTGGTCTCCCGCGTCACCAGCGACGTCGACCAGCTGTCCACGTTCATGCAGTGGGGCGGCGTCCTCGGCGTGGTCAGCCTCGGCCAGCTGGTCGTGGCCACCGTCGTCATGACCGTCTACTCCTGGCAGCTGACCCTGCTGGTGCTGGTCTGCTTCCTGCCGCTGGCCTTCGCCGTCCGCTGGTTCGCCCGCCGGCTGCAGGTCGCCTACGGCGTGGTCCGCGAGCGGGTCGGCGACGTCCTCGCCGCCGTGTCCGAGTCCGTCGTCGGCGCGCCGACGGTGCGCGCCTACGGCATCCGCGAGCGGACGGCGGCCCGCCTCGACCGGGCCATCGGCCGGCACTACCGCGCCCAGGTCGACGCGCAGAAGGTCACCGCGGCCGTCTTCGTCACCGGCGAGTTCGCGGCCGCGGTCGCCAACGCCGCCGTCGTCGTGGTCGGCGTGCTGCTCGGCCTGGCCGGGCAGGTCAGCGCCGGCACGCTCGTCGCGTTCCTGTTCCTCGTCACGCTGTTCGTCGCGCCGGTGCAGACCGCCAGCGAGGTGCTCAACGAGGGGCAGAACGCGATCGCGGGGTTCCGCCGGGTGCTCGACGTCCTCGACACCGAGCCCGATGTCCGCGACCCCGCCGCCACCGGCACCGCGCGCGAGCTGCCGGCCGGGCCGCTCGGCGTCCGGCTCGAGCACGTCACCTTCCGCTACGCCCCGGGCGCGCGGGCGGCCCTCGACGACGTCGACCTCGCGCTGGCGCCGCGCCGCCGCTACGCCGTCGTCGGGGAGACCGGATCGGGGAAGACGACGTTCGCCAAGCTGGTCACCCGGCTCATGGACCCCACCGAGGGGCGGGTGCTGCTCGGCTCCGACGCCTCCGGCTGGGTGCCGCTGCCCGACGTGGCGTTCTCCTCGCTGCGCCGGCGGGTCGGCATGGTGCCGCAGGACGGGTTCCTGTTCGACGCGACGGTCGCCGACAACGTCCGCTACGGCCGCCCCGACCTCACCGACGAGCAGGTCACCGCGGCCTTCGCCGAGCTCGGCCTCGGCGACTGGCTGGCCGGCCTGGCCGACGGCGTCGCCACCGCGGTGGGTCAGCGCGGGGAGTCGCTGTCGGCGGGGGAGCGGCAGCTGGTCGCCATCGCCCGCGCGCACGTGGCCGCCCCCGACCTGCTGGTGCTCGACGAGGCCACCAGCGCCGTCGACCCGGCCACCGAGCGGCGGCTGACCCTGGCGCTGGACCGCCTCACCGAGGGCCGCACCACGCTCACCATCGCGCACCGGCTGTCCACCGCCGAGCGGGCCGACGAGGTGCTCGTCGTCGACGCCGGGCGGGTCGTGCAGCGCGGCACGCACGCCGACCTGGTCGACGCCGTCGGCCCCTACGCCCGGCTGCACGCGTCGTGGCGCCGGTCGTCGGCGGGGGAGCCCGAGCGCGTCGCCTGAGCGGGCGCCGGTCCTAGGCTCCGCGGCGTGACCACGTCCTCCACGAGCCCCTCCCGCATGCCCGGCACGGCGATCGCCGCCGCGGCGGTCGGCGCCCTCGGCGTGCTGCCGCTGGCCCTGGTCACCGTCCTGCCCTTCGTCCTCGGCGGGGTGCAGTCCGACGACGTCCGCGACTGGTGGGTCTACGCGCTGCTCCTGCTGCCCGTGATCCAGCTCTTCGGCGTCGTCTGGCTGGTCTCCCGCCGGGGCCGGTGGCCGCTGCTCCTGGGCGCCGTGGCCTCGCTGGGGTTCGCCCTCCTCGTCGTCGCGACGGCGGTCGCGGTCGGCGAGGACGTGGGCGCCGCGCCCTTCGTCGTGGCCGTCTGCCCGCTGGTCGCGGCCGGCCTGGCGCTCAGCCCCCGGGTGTCGGCCTGGCTGGCCGGGCGGCGCCGGGCGGGCTGACGGGGTCCGGCCAGGCAACGGACCTACGCTGCGCGGCATGCCGTCGTCCCCACCCCGCCGGACGACGACCCGCCGCTCGCCGCGGGCGGCGCCCGCGAGGTCGTCGGCCGTCCGGCGGACCGCCCCGCCGCCCGCGGCCGGCCGCCCGCTCACCGCGCCGTTCGCCGCCGTGTTCGGCCTGCTCGTCGCCGCCGAGGACCTCTACCTCGGCCGGCTGCTCTGGGACGGCCTGCCCCCGGGCTGGGGCTGGTACCTGGCCGCCTCCGCCGTTCCGGCGCTCCTGGCCGTCGCCGGGGCGGCGCTGGTGTGGCTGGGCCGGGGCCGCGGGTGGCTGGTGCTCACGGTCGCCGCGGTGCTGCCGCTGCTCCTGCTGCTCGGCGTGGCCCTGCTCTTCGGCGCCCTCGGCGACGGCTCGTCGGTCGGCTGGGCGCTGGCGCTGCTCGTCGGCCCGGTCGGCTGCCTGGCGCTGACGGTGCGCCGCCCGATCCGGGAGTGGACCCGTCCCGCCTGGGCGACACCGGCCCCGGTGCAGCCGGCGCGGACCCCCCGCGGCGGCCGCGCCCGCTAGCGTGCCCGCCGTGATCGACACAGACGTCGTCGTGGTGGGGTCCGGCCTGGCCGGCCTGGTGGCCACCGCCGAGCTGGCCGACGCCGGCCGGCGGGTGGTGCTGGTCGAGCAGGAGCCGGAGGCGTCCTTCGGCGGGCAGGCGTGGTGGTCCTTCGGCGGGCTGTTCCTCGTCGACTCGCCCGAGCAGCGCCGCCTCCGGGTCCACGACTCGCTGGAGCTGGCCCGCCAGGACTGGTTCGGCACCGCCGCCTTCGACCGCGCCGAGGACCACTGGCCCCGGCAGTGGGCCGAGGCGTACCTGGAGTTCGCGGCGGGGGAGAAGCGGGCCTGGCTGCGCGAGCAGGGCGTCGGCTTCTTCCCCGTCGTCGGGTGGGCCGAGCGCGGCGGCTACACCGCCAACGGCCACGGCAACTCCGTGCCCCGGTTCCACATCGTCTGGGGCACCGGCCCCGGCATCGTCGAGCCGTTCGCCCGCCGGGTGCGCGCCGCCGTCGAGCGCGGGCTGGTCGAGCTGCGCTTCCGGCACCGGGTGACCTCGCTGGTCGTCACCGACGGCGCGGTCACCGGCGTCCGCGGCGAGGTGCTCGAGCCCAGCGGCGTCGCCCGCGGCGAGGCCAGCTCGCGCACCGCCGTCGGGGACTTCGAGGTCGCCGCGCAGGCCGTCGTCGTCACCTCCGGCGGCATCGGGGGCAACCACGACCTGGTGCGGCAGAACTGGCCGGCCCGGCTGGGCCCCGCGCCGCAGCGGCTGCTGTCCGGCGTGCCCGCGCACGTGGACGGGCTCATGCTCCAGGCCACCGAGGCCGCCGGCGCCAACCTCATCAACCGTGACCGCATGTGGCACTACACCGAGGGGATCGCCAACCACTCCCCGGTGTGGGCGCGGCACGGCATCCGGATCCTGCCCGGGCCCTCCTCGCTGTGGCTGGACGCGACCGGGCAGCGGCTGCCGGTCCCGCTGTTCCCCGGCTTCGACACCCTGGGCACCCTCGCCCACATCGGGCAGACCGGGTACGAGCACACCTGGTTCGTGACGACGAAGAAGATCGTCGAGAAGGAGTTCGCGCTGTCGGGCTCCGAGCAGAACCCCGACCTCACCGGGAAGGACGTCCGGCTGCTGCTGGGCCGCGTCCGGGCCGGCGTCTCGGCCCCCGTCCAGGCCTTCCTCGACCGCGGCGAGGACTTCGTGACGGCGACGTCGCTGCCCGAGCTGGTCACCGGGATGAACCGCATCACCGGCGGCGCGCCCGAGGTGTCGCTGGAGACCGTGGAGCGCGAGGTCACCGCCCGCGACCGTGAGGTCGCCCACCCGTTCACCAAGGACCTGCAGCTCACCGCGGTCCGCGGCGCCCGCAGCTACCTCGGCGACAAGCTCATCCGGGTCGCCCCGCCGCACCGGCTGCTCGACCCCGCGGCCGGCCCGCTGATCGCCGTCCGGCTCAACCTGCTCACCCGCAAGACCCTCGGCGGGCTGGAGACCGACCTGTCCGGCCGGGTGCTGCGGGCCAGCGGCGAGCCGTTCCCCGGCCTGTACGCCGCCGGCGAGGCGTCCGGCTTCGGCGGCGGCGGCATGCACGGCTACCGGTCGCTGGAGGGCACCTTCCTCGGCGGCTGCCTCTTCTCCGGCCGGGTCGCCGGCCGGGCCCTGGCGGCGGCCCTGTGAGCTCGCCCGGCAGCCCCTGGGCCGACCCGGCCGCCGGGACCGAGCCGGTGGCCTACGCGGGCCCGCCGGCCACCGCCCCGTACGTCACGCCGCCCCCGGTGTACGGGGGGTACGCGCCGGGCTGGCCGGCCGCGCCGTACTGGCCGGCCTACGGCCCGCCGGTGCCGCAGCGGCCGCGCCGGCCGGGGCAGGTGGTCGCCGCGGCGGTCCTCGCCTTCGTCCAGGCCGCCGTCGTCGCGCTGTCCTCGGCCTACGTGCTGCTGCTGGCCAGCACGTTCGGCGTCTTCGCGGCGATCCCCGACGCCGGCACCGGGGCCGACGACGACCTGTACGGCCTGGTCACCGAGGTCACGGCGCTCTCGGCGGTCCAGCTGCTCTCGGCGGTCCTGCTGGTCGTCGCGGGGGTGCTGGTGCTCAACCGGCGCAGCCGGGCGGTGTGGACGACGCTGCTCGCCGGCTTCGGCGTGCAGCTCGCCCTCGCCGTCTACTGGCTGGTCCGGCTGACCTCGCTCGCCGACCTCGCCGGCTTCGAGCCGACCGGCGTGCTCGTCGTCGGCGTGCTGTTCTACGCCGCCGCCCCGGCCGTGGGCCTGGGCCTGCTGCTGGCCGGCGCCGTCCGCCGGTGGGCCGCCGGCGGGGACGCGGCACCGTCCGCGGGGTGACCGCGCGGGGCCGCTGACCCGGCCGGTCCCGGCGGCGGGGGAGAATCGCCGGCATGCCCGCCGTGCCCGCCGTCGACTCCGCCCTCGACCCCGCCGTCGCCGCGCTGCTGCGCCGCGACCCGGCCGGCCTGGTCGCCGCCGTCGTGCAGCAGCACGACACCGGCGAGGTCCTCATGGTCGCCTGGATGGACGACGAGGCGCTGCACCGCACCCTCACCACCGGCCGGGCCACCTACTGGTCGCGCAGCCGCGAGGAGTACTGGGTGAAGGGCGAGACCTCCGGCCACCGGCAGTGGGTCCGCGACGTGCGGCTCGACTGCGACGGCGACGCGCTGCTGCTGCTCGTCGACCAGGAGGGCCCGGCCTGCCACACCGGCGAGCGCAGCTGCTTCCACCGCGACCTGGAGGTCACCCGTGCGGCTCGGTGAGACCAGCCCCTCGCGCGAGGCGTTCGCCGCGCTCGACCAGCCGGTCGTGCCGGTCACCCGGCGGCTGCTGGCCGACGGCGAGACCGCCGTCGGCATCTACCGCAAGCTGGCCGGCAACCGGCCCGGCACCGTGCTGCTCGAGTCGGCCGAGCAGGGCAAGCGCTGGTCGCGCTACAGCTTCGTCGGCGTGCGCAGCGCCGGGGTCCTCACCGAGCGCGACGGCCGGACGCTGTGGCTCGGCGACCCGCTGCCCGGGCTCACCGACGACCTGCCCGGGGACCCGCTGGCCGCGGTCCGCACGCTGGCCCGCCGGCTGCGCTCGCCGCGCCGGGAGGACCTGCCGCGGCTGACCGGCGGGCTGGTCGGCTACCTCGGGTACGACGTCGTCCGGCGGCTGGAGCGGCTGCCGGTCACCGCCACCGACGACCTCGGCATGCCCGAGCTGTCGCTGGCGCTGGTCACCGACCTCGCCGTCCTCGACCACACCGACGGCACCGTGCTGCTCATCGCCAACGCCCTGACCGGGTCCGGTGACGCCGACACGGCCTGGGACGACGCCGTCGCCCGCCTGGACGCCATGGCCGCCGACCTCACCAAGGCCGTGCCGCCCGGCGTGGCCACGTTCACCCCCGCCGAGCCGCCGCCGGTGCGCAGCACGATGGCGCCGGGGGAGTACGAGGCCGGGGTCGAGACGGTGCGCGAGCACATCCGCGCCGGCGACGCGTTCCAGGTCGTGCTGGCCCAGCGGTTCGAGACCGACACCGACGTCGACGCGCTCGACCTCTACCGGGTGCTGCGGGCCACCAACCCCTCGCCGTACATGTACCTGCTGCGCTTCGCCGGCCGGGAGACGCCCTTCGACGTCGTCGGCTCCTCGCCGGAGGCGCTGGTGACCGTGACCGGCAGCTCGGCCGTCGTCCACCCGCCGGCCGGCACCCGCCCGCGCGGCGCCACCGAGGAGGAGGACCTGCGGCTGGCCGAGGGGCTGCTCGCCGACCCCAAGGAGCGCGCCGAGCACGTCATGCTCGTCGACCTCGCGCGCAACGACCTGGGCCGGGTGTGCGTGCCCGGCACCGTCGAGGTGCCCGACTTCATGCGGATCGAGTACTACAGCCACGTCATGCACCTGGTGTCCACCGTCGGCGGGGAGGTGGCGCCCGGCCGCGACGCGCTCGACGTCTTCGACGCCACCTTCCCGGCCGGCACGGTCTCCGGCGCCCCCAAGCCGCGGGCGATGGAGATCATCGAGTCGCTGGAGCCCACCCGGCGGGCGCTGTACGCGGGCACGGTCGGCTACGTCGACGCCGGCGGGGACCTGGACATGGCGATCGCCATCCGCACCGCGGTGCTCCACCAGGGCCGGGCGTACGTCCAGGCCGGTGCCGGGATCGTCGCCGACAGCGACCCCGCCACCGAGGAGGCCGAGACCCGGCACAAGGCGCGCGCGGTGCTCTCGGCGATCGCGACCGCGGAGGGCATGCGGGAGGTGCGGTGAACGCCCGGCGGGAGCTGGGGACGGCGCTCGCCGGCTGCGCGGTCGCCGGCGGCCTGGCGCTGTCGGCGGGCGGGCAGACCTGGGCCACGGTCACGGTCACCCGGCGGCCGCCGCTGCCGCCGGTCACCGAGGCGCTGACCGGGTCGTCGCTGGCGCCGCTGGTGCCCGCCGCGGGGCTGCTGCTGCTCGCCGCGGCGGTCGCCGTCCTCGCCGTGCGCGGCGCCGGGCGGGTGGCGGTCGGGGTGCTGGTGGCGCTGGCGGGGGCGGCGCTGGCCTGGTCGGCCGTGCGCGTGCTGGCCGGCGGGGTGGACACGACCGCGGCGCCGGGGGAGCGGCGCACCGCCGACCTCGCGGCCGCCTGGCCGGTGCTGTGCCTGGTCGCCGCCGTCGTCGCGCTGGCCGCCGGGGTGCTGGTCGCGGTGCGCGGCCACCGCTGGCCGGCCATGGGCCGCCGCTACGAGCGGGCGCCCGGTGTGGCCGCCGCGCCGGCCCCGGCGCGCGCCCGCACCGACGAGGACCGGGCGCTGGACGCCTGGCGCGCCCTCGACCGCGGCGACGACCCGACGGCCGACCCTGCCGACGACCCGGCCGGCGACCCGGCGACCGGGCCCCCGGGCCGCCGTCGCTAGGGTGGGTCCACCGTCCGACCGGCACCGGACCGGCCGACCAGCAGCGAGGAGGCGGAGTGACCGTCCTCGACGACATCGTCGCCGGCGTCCGTGAGGACGTCGCGGCGCGCGAGGCGGCCACCCCGCTGGCCGAGGTGCGGGCCGCCGCCCGCGACGCCCGCCCCGCCCGCGACGCCCTGGCCGCGCTGCGCGCGCCCGGCGTCGGCGTGATCGCGGAGGTCAAGCGGCGCAGTCCGAGCAAGGGCGCGCTGGCCGACATCCCCGACCCCGCCGTCCTCGCCGCCCAGTACGCCGCCGGCGGTGCGCGGGTGATCAGCGTCCTCACCGAGCGGCGCCGCTTCGGCGGCTCGCACGCCGACCTGGCCGCCGTCCGCGCCGCCGTCGACGTGCCGGTGCTGTGCAAGGACTTCGTGGTCAGCAGCTACCAGGTGCACGAGGCCCGCGCCCACGGCGCCGACGTCGTCCTGCTGATCGTCGCGGCGCTCGAGCAGAACGCGCTGCTGGGCCTGCTCGAGCGGGTCGAGTCGCTCGGCATGACCGCGCTGGTGGAGGTGCACACCGAGGCCGAGGCCGACCGCGCGCTGGCCGCCGGCGCCTCGGTGATCGGCGTGAACGCCCGCGACCTCACCACCCTCGACGTCGACCTCGGCACCTTCGAGCGGATCGCGCCCGGTCTGCCGTCGGGCGTGGTCAAGGTCGCCGAGTCCGGCGTCCGCGGCCCGCGCGAGCTCATCGCCTACGCGGCCGCCGGCGCCGACGCCGTCCTGGTCGGCGAGGGCCTGGTCACCGCCGGCGACCCGCGGCAGGCGGTCGCCGACCTGGTCACCGCCGGTTCCCACCCGGCCGTGCCCCGCACGACCCGCTGAAGAAGGACCCTCCTGCCCCCCACCGCTCGCTCGCTCGCGACGGGCCCCTGCAGGAGGGCCACCCCCTGCACCACCTCGGCGTCGCAGCGCGGGACACTGGGGGCATGACCACCAGTGCCGTCCACCCTCCCGAGCAGCGCAGCGACCCGGCGCGCCCGGCGTGGCCCGACGCCACCGGTCACTTCGGCGTCTTCGGCGGCCGGTTCGTCCCCGAGGCGCTGATCGCGGCCCTCGACGAGCTGACCGAGGCCTACGAGGCCATGCGGGTCGACCCCGCCTTCGTCGCCGAGTTCGCCGCCCTCCAGCGCGACTACACCGGCCGCCCGAGCCCGGTCACCGAGGTGCCGCGCTTCGCCGAGCACTGCGGCGGCGCCCGCGTGCTGCTCAAGCGCGAGGACCTCAACCACACCGGCTCGCACAAGATCAACAACGTGCTGGGCCAGGCGCTGCTCACCAGGCGCATCGGCAAGCAGCGGGTCATCGCCGAGACCGGCGCCGGCCAGCACGGCGTCGCCACCGCGACCGCCGCGGCGCTCATGGGCCTGTCCTGCACGATCTACATGGGCGAGGAGGACACCCGCCGGCAGGCGCTCAACGTCGCCCGCATGCGGCTGCTCGGCGCCGAGGTGGTCCCGGTGAGCACCGGCTCGCGCACCCTCAAGGACGCCATCAACGAGGCCTTCCGCGACTGGGTGACCAACGTCGAGACCACCAACTACGTCTTCGGCACCGTCGCCGGCCCGCACCCGTTCCCGGCGATGGTCCGCGACTTCCAGCGGGTGATCGGCGACGAGGCCCGCGCCCAGGTGCTCGAGCGCGAGGGCCGGCTGCCCGACGCCGTGCTCGCCTGCGTCGGCGGCGGCTCCAACGCCATCGGGATCTTCACCGCGTTCGTGCCCGACGAGGGCGTCCGCCTGGTCGGCCTGGAGGCCGGCGGCGACGGCGTCGAGACCGGCCGGCACGCCGCGACGATCACCGGGGGAGCCCCGGGCGTGCTGCACGGCGCCCGCTCCTACCTGCTGCAGGACGACAACGGCCAGACGATC
This sequence comes from Geodermatophilus sp. SYSU D01045, assembly GCF_054050295.1. Taxonomy (NCBI): domain Bacteria; kingdom Bacillati; phylum Actinomycetota; class Actinomycetes; order Geodermatophilales; family Geodermatophilaceae; genus Geodermatophilus; species Geodermatophilus sp. SYSU D01045. The sequence goes on along the minus strand of NZ_JBJGZB010000006.1, from coordinate 105,652 downwards.
GAGTCGCACTCGATCAGCGCCGGGCTGGACTACCCGGGCGTCGGGCCGGAGCACAGCTTCCTGCACGACGTCGGCCGCGCCGAGTACCGCCCGGTCACCGACGCCGAGGCCATGGAGGCCTTCGCGCTGCTGTGCCGCACCGAGGGCATCATCCCGGCGATCGAGTCCGCGCACGCCCTGGCCGGGGCGATGCGGTTGGGGAGCGAACTGGGTCCGGACGCCCTCCTGCTGGTCAACCTCTCCGGCCGCGGCGACAAGGACGTCGAGACCGCCTCGCGCTGGTTCGGCCTCGGCGACCGCGACGAGGTCGACCCCGGCCCCGGCATGGACACCGACCAGCAGCCCACCGAGGGCGCCGTCGCCTCCGGCGACGCGGTGCCCGGCCGGGCCGCGGGGAGCCCGGCGTGAGCCGGCTCGCCGACCGCATCGGCGCCGCCCGCGCCGAGGGCCGCGCGGCGCTGGTCGCCTACCTGCCGGTGGGCTACCCGAGCGTGGACGACTCGATCGCGGCCATGGTCGCGGCGGTCGAGGGCGGGGCCGACGTCGTGGAGATCGGCGTCCCGTACTCCGACCCCGGAATGGACGGCCCGGTCATCCAGCAGGCGGTCGACCCCGCGGTGCGCGCCGGCGTCGGCATGCGCGACGTGCTGCGCGCCGTCGAGGCGGTCGACGCCGCGGGCGCGGTGCCGGTGGTGATGAGCTACTGGAACCCGGTCGAGCGCTACGGCGTCGAGCGGTTCGCCGCCGACCTGGCGGCCGCCGGGGGAGCGGGCGCGATCACGCCCGACCTCATCCCCGACGAGGCGGGGGCCTGGCTGGCGGCGTCGGAGGAGCACGACCTGGACCGGGTGTTCCTCGTCGCGCCGTCGTCCACCGACGCGCGGCTGGCGTCGACCACCGCGGCCTGCCGCGGGTTCGTCTACGCCGCGTCCACGATGGGCGTCACCGGCACCCGCGCCACCGTCGGCGACGCCGCCGAGCGCCTGGTCGCCCGCACCCGCGCGGTCACCGACGTCCCGGTGTGCGTCGGCCTGGGCGTCTCGAACGGCGACCAGGCCGCCGAGGTGGCGGGCTTCGCCGACGGCGTCATCGTCGGGTCGGCCTACGTGCGGGAGCTGCTCGAGGGCCGGGGCGCCGACGGCGTGCGCCGGCTGTCGGAGGAGCTCGCCGCGGGCGTGCGCCGCCGGGTGGCCGTGCCGTGACGGTCCTCGCGAGCATCCCGAGCCCGGCCCAGGGGGTGTGGCACCTCGGGCTGTTCCCGCTGCGCGCCTACGCGCTGTGCATCGTCGCCGGCATCGTCGCGGCCTGCTGGATCGCCGAGAAGCGCTGGGTGGCCCGCGGCGGCCGGCCCGGCGAGGTGCTCGACATCGCGATGTGGGCGGTGCCCTTCGGCATCCTCGGCGGCCGGCTCTACCACGTGGTCACCACGCCGCAGCCGTACTTCGGGGAGGGCGGCGACCCGCTGCGGGCGTTCGCCATCTGGGAGGGCGGCCTCGGCATCTGGGGCGCCATCGCCCTCGGCGGCGTCGGCGCCTGGATCGCCTGCCGCCGCCGCGGCATCCCGCTGCCGGCCTTCGGCGACGCCATCGCCCCCGGCCTGCTGGTGGCCCAGGCGGTCGGCCGGCTGGGCAACTGGTTCAACCAGGAGCTGTTCGGCCGGCCCACCACGCTGCCCTGGGCCCTGGAGATCGACGCGGCGCACCGGCCCGACGGCTACGAGGCGTTCGCCACCTTCCACCCGGCGTTCCTCTACGAGCTGCTGTGGAACCTCGCCGCGGCCGCCGTCGTCGTGTGGGCCGACCGCCGGTTCCGGCTGTCCCACGGCCGCGCGTTCGCGCTCTACGTCGCGCTGTACTGCGCCGGCCGGCTGTGGATCGAGCTGCTGCGCATCGACGACGCCAACCGCTTCCTCAGCGTCCGGATCAACGTGTTCACGAGCATCGTGGTGGGCCTGCTCGCCGTGGCCTACATGGTCTGGCAGCGCGGCCGCCCCCGGGAGGTCCTCGACCGGGCCACCGCCGGCGGACGTGACGACGACGACACCCCCGCCGCCGACGCCGGCACCGCCGGCGAGGCCCCGACCAGCACCGACGTGCCCGCCGAGGAACGGCGGGGTGACCGGTCTCACGACGCGCCGGGCACGACCTGAGAGGACGCGCCGACGGATCGGTTTGCGCCGATGAGCCCGGTGTTACGGCTGTGTACCCTCCTGTCCAGACCAGCCGGTGATCCCGGGGGGTCACTCGCGTCGTAACCGGGCCAGCGCTGCCCCGCGGGACGACGACCCCGCGCAACCACCCGCGGGGCCGCCGGTCCTCAGCCTGTCCGGGCCACCGTGTCCCGGCCGGTCGCCGGCTCCGCTGTCCTCCACTGCTTCCGTGCACCGCACCCTCTGACCACCGGCCGGGCCCCATGCCCCGCGACGTCCTCCCGGGGACCGCGCGCAGGCCGACGACGGGAGTGATCATGTCCGGGTCCCGCACCCCCGCCCCCCGCACCACCGCCGGCTCGGCCGTGCCGTTCTCGGCCACCCCGCCGGCCTCCGGTCTCTACGACCCGGCGAACGACTCGGACGCCTGCGGCGTCGCCTTCGTGGCCGACGCCCGGGGCCGCCGCTCGCGCGCGATCGTGGCCGCGGGCCTGACCGCGCTGCACAACCTCGACCACCGGGGTGCCGCCGGCTCCGAGCCCAACTCCGGTGACGGCGCCGGCATCCTGACCCAGGTGCCCGACGCGCTGCTGCGGGCCAGCGTCGACTTCGACCTGCCCCCGCTGGGCGAGTACTCCGTCGGCGTCGCCTTCCTCCCGGTCGACGAGCAGGAGCGGGCCGCCCGCTACGCCGACGTCGAGCGGATCGCCGCCGAGGAGGGGCTGACCGTCCTCGGCTGGCGCGACGTGCCGGTCGACCCCGACGGCGCCGACCTCGGCCCCACCGCCCGCGCGGTCATGCCGCACTTCGGGCAGCTGTTCGTCGCCGAGACGATGGGCGCCCGCGCCGACGCCGCGGCCTTCGGCGGCCCGCGCGAGGTCAACGGCGTCACCCGGCTGGAGCGGCGCTCGTTCGTGCTGCGCAAGCGCGCCGAGCGGGAGGCCCGCGAGACCGGCAGCTCCCTGTACGTCGTCTCGCTGTCCAGCCGCACCATCACCTACAAGGGGATGCTGACCACCGACCAGCTGCCCGCGTTCTTCCCCGACCTGCGCGACGAGCGCTACGAGTCGGCGATCGCGCTGGTGCACAGCCGGTTCTCCACCAACACCTTCCCGAGCTGGCCGCTGGCGCACCCGTTCCGGTTCATCGCCCACAACGGCGAGATCAACACCATCAAGGGCAACCGCAACCGGATGCGCGCCCGCGAGGCCAAGCTCGAGACCGAGCTGTTCGACGGCCCCGCCGGCCCGGCCGCCGAGCTCGGCCTGGACCGGGTCTTCCCGGTCACCGCGAGCGACTTCAGCGACTCGGCCACCTTCGACGAGGTGCTCGAGCTGCTCCACCTGTCGGGCCGCTCGCTGCCGCACGCGGTGCTGATGATGATCCCGGAGGCGTGGGAGAACCACGACGAGATGGACCCGGCCCGCCGGGCCTTCTACCGGTTCCACTCCTCGATCATGGAGCCCTGGGACGGGCCGGCCTGCGTCGCGTTCACCGACGGCACGCTCATCGGCGCCGTCCTCGACCGCAACGGCCTGCGCCCGGGCCGCTGGTGGCACACCAGGGACGACCTCGTCGTCCTGGCCAGCGAGGCCGGCGTCCTCGACATCCCGGCCGGTGACGTCGTCGCCAAGGGCCGGCTGCAGCCGGGCCGGATGTTCCTCGTCGACACCGCCTCCGGGCGGATCGTCTCCGACGAGGACGTCAAGGGCGCCCTGGCCGCCGAGCACCCCTACGAGGACTGGCTGCACGCCGGCCTGGTGCACCTGCCCTCGCTGCCCGAGCGGCGGCGCGCGCGGCCCAGCCACGAGTCGGTGGTGCGCCGCCAGCAGCTGTTCGGCTACACCGAGGAGGAGCTGCGCGTCCTGCTCACGCCGATGGCCGCCACCGGCGCCGAGCCGATCGGCTCCATGGGCACCGACACCCCGATCGCGGCGCTGTCGGACCGCTCGCGGCAGCTCTACGACTACTTCGGGCAGCTGTTCGCCCAGGTGACCAACCCGCCGCTGGACGCCATCCGTGAGGAGCTGGTGACCAGCCTCGGGCGGACCTTCGGCCCCGAGCAGAACCTGCTCACGGCCACCCCGGCCTCCTGCCGGCAGGTGTACCTGCCCTACCCGGTCATCGACAACGACGAGCTGGCCAAGATCCTGCACATCGACGACGACGGCGACCTGCCCGGCTTCGCCGCCGTCCGGATCACCGGCCACTTCGACGTCACCGGCGGCGGCCCCGCGCTGGTGCAGGCGGTCGAGGAGCTGCGGAACAAGGTCAGCAAGGCGATCGCGGCCGGCGCGCGGGTCATCGTGCTGTCCGACCGCGACTGCGACGAGAAGCGCGCGCCGATCCCGTCGCTGCTCATGACCGCCGCCGTCCACCACCACCTGGTGCGCGAGCGCACCCGCATGGAGGTCGGCCTGGTCGTCGAGTCCGGCGACTGCCGCGAGGTGCACCACGTCGCGCTGCTGCTCGGCTACGGCGCGGCCGCGGTCAACCCCTACCTGGCGTTCGAGTCCATCGAGGACCTCATCCGCGACGGCGTCCTCACCGGCGTGCAGCCCGCCCAGGCGGTGCGCAACGTCGTCAAGGCGCTCGGCAAGGGCGTCCTCAAGGTCATGAGCAAGATGGGCATCAGCACCGTCGGCTCGTACACGATGGCGCAGATCTTCGAGGCCGTCGGCCTGTCCCAGGACGTCGTCGACGAGTACTTCACCGGCACCTCCTGTCCCCTCGGCGGCGTCGGCATGGACGTCCTCGCCGAGGAGGTCGCCATGCGGCACCGGCGCGCCTACCCGGAGAACCCCACCGAGCGCGCGCACCGGCGGCTGGAGACCGGCGGCGAGTACCAGTGGCGCCGCGAGGGCGAGGTGCACCTGTTCAACCCCGAGACGGTGTTCCTGCTCCAGCACGCCACCCGCTCGCGGCAGTTCGAGGTGTTCCAGCGCTACACCGACACCGTCGACGCGCTGTCGGAGGAGGCCGCGACGCTGCGCGGCCTGTTCGAGATCAAGAAGGGCGTGCGCCCGCCCGTGCCGCTCGAGGAGGTCGAGCCGGCCGGCGAGATCGTCAAGCGCTTCCAGACCGGCGCGATGAGCTACGGCTCCATCTCGCAGGAGGCGCACGAGACCCTCGCCATCGCCATGAACCGGCTCGGCGGCAAGTCGAACACCGGTGAGGGCGGCGAGGACCCCGACCGCTACGTGCCCGACCCGAACGGCGACCTGCGCCGCTCGGCGATCAAGCAGGTGGCCAGCGGCCGCTTCGGCGTGACCAGCGAGTACCTGGTCAACTCCGACGACATCCAGATCAAGATGGCGCAGGGCGCCAAGCCCGGCGAGGGCGGTCAGCTGCCCGGCGGCAAGGTCTACCCGTGGGTGGCCCGCACCCGGCACTCGACGCCGGGCGTCGGCCTGATCAGCCCGCCGCCGCACCACGACATCTACTCGATCGAGGACCTCAAGCAGCTCATCCACGACCTCAAGAACGCGAACACCGAGGCGCGGGTCAACGTCAAGCTGGTCGCCGAGGTCGGGGTCGGGACGGTCGCGGCCGGCGTCAGCAAGGCACACGCCGACGTCGTCCTGATCTCCGGGCACGACGGCGGCACCGGCGCCGCCCCGCTGACCTCGCTCAAGCACGCCGGCTCGCCGTGGGAGCTGGGCCTGGCCGAGACCCAGCAGACGCTGCTGGCCAACGGCCTGCGCGACCGGATCGTGGTGCAGGCCGACGGCCAGATGAAGACCGGCCGCGACGTGCTCGTCGCGATGCTGCTGGGCGCCGAGGAGTACGGCTTCGCCACCGCTCCGCTCGTGGTCTCCGGCTGCATCATGATGCGGGTCTGCCACCTGGACACCTGCCCGGTCGGCGTCGCCACCCAGAACCCGGAGCTGCGCAAGCGGTTCACCGGCCGGCCGGAGTTCGTCGTCACCTTCTTCGAGTTCCTCGCCGAGCAGGTCCGGCAGTACCTCGCCGAGCTGGGCTTCCGCTCGGTCGACGAGGCCGTCGGCCACACCGAGCTGCTCGACACCCGGCGCGCGGTGGACCACTGGAAGGCCAGCGGCCTGGACCTCTCGCCGATGCTCGCCCAGCCCGAGCTGCCCGAGGGCGCGTCCCGCCGGGCGGTCCGCACCCAGGACCACGGCCTCGACGTCGCCCTGGACCAGACGCTGATCCAGCTGTGCGAGGGGGCGCTGCTCGACGCGCGGCCGGTGCGCCTGGAGCTGCCGGTGCGCAACGTCAACCGCACCGTCGGCACGATGCTCGGCTCGATGGTCACCCGCCGCTTCGGCGGCGAGGGCCTGCCCGACGGCACGATCGACCTGACCTTCACCGGGTCGGCCGGCCAGTCCTTCGGTGCCTTCGTGCCGCGCGGCATCACCATGCGGCTGCTCGGCGACGCCAACGACTACGTCGGCAAGGGCCTGTCCGGCGGGCGGATCGTGGTCCGCCCGGCGCCCGAGGCGACCTTCGCCGCCGAGGACAACGTCATCGCCGGCAACGTCATCGGTTACGGCGCCACCAGCGGGGAGATCTTCCTCCGCGGGCGGGTCGGCGAGCGGTTCTGCGTCCGCAACTCCGGCGCGCTGGCCGTCGTCGAGGGCGCCGGCGACCACGCACTGGAGTACATGACCGGCGGCCGCGCGGTGGTCCTCGGGCCCACCGGCCGCAACGTCGCGGCCGGCATGTCCGGCGGCGTCGGGTACGTCCTGGACCTCGCCCGGCACCGGGTGAACACCGAGATGGTCGACGTCGAGGCGCTGGACGGCGAGTCCGCGCAGTGGCTGCGCGACGTGCTGGTCCGGTACCACACCGGGACCGAGTCGCCGGTCGCGGCGGCCCTGCTGGCCGACTGGGGCCGCTGGTCCGAGCAGTTCAGCGTGATCATGCCGCGCGACTACCGTCGCGCCCTCGAGGCCCGGCGCGCCGCCGAGGCCGCCGGCACGGATGTGGATCGAGCAGTGATGGAGGCCGCACGTGGCTGACTCCACGGGGTTCCTGAAGTACGAGCGGGCGCTGCCGCCCCGGCGGCCGGTCGACGTCCGCATCCTCGACTGGAAGGACGTCTACCTCTCCCGGCAGAACGGGGAGGACGGCGTCTACCCGGTCGCCGCGCTGCGCCAGCAGGCCGCGCGGTGCATGGACTGCGGCATCCCGTTCTGCCACCACGGCTGCCCGCTGGGCAACCTGATCCCGGAGTGGAACGACCTCGCCCGCCGGGACGACTGGCGCGACGCGATCGAGCGGCTGCACGCGACCAACAACTTCCCGGAGTTCACCGGGAAGCTGTGCCCGGCCCCCTGCGAGGGCGCCTGCGTGCTGAACCTGCAGGACTCGCCGGTCACGATCAAGCAGATCGAGTGGGAGATCATCGACCAGGCCTTCGAGCGGGGCCACGTCGAGCCGCAGGCCCCGGCCGAGCGCACCGGCAAGAAGGTCGCCGTCGTCGGGTCCGGGCCGGCGGGCCTGGCCGCCGCCCAGCAGCTCACCCGCGCCGGGCACGACGTCACCGTCTACGAGCGGTCCGACCGCGTCGGCGGCCTGCTCCGGTACGGCATCCCCGAGTTCAAGATGGAGAAGGCCGTCCTGGACCGGCGGCTGGACCAGATGCGCGCCGAGGGCACCCGTTTCGTCACGGGCGTCGAGGTCGGCGGCCCGGGGGAGGACGACCTGTCGGCCGAGCGGCTGCGCGGGGAGTACGACGCCGTCGTGGTCGCCGCGGGCGCCACCGTCGGCCGCGACCTGCTCGCCCCCGGGCGTGAGCTGGACGGCATCCACCTCGCGATGGAGTTCCTGCCCTTCGGCAACCGGCAGGCGCTCGGCGAGCTGGACGACCCGCCGATCACGGCGAAGGGCAAGGACGTCGTCATCATCGGCGGCGGTGACACCGGCGCGGACTGCCTGGGCACCTCGCACCGGCAGGGCGCCCGCTCGGTCACCCAGCTGGAGATCATGCCCGCGCCGCCGGACAAGCGGGCCGAGGGCAACCCCTGGCCGACCTACCCGATGATCATGCGGGTCTCCTCGGCGCACGAGGAGGGCGGCGAGCGGCTGTACTCGGTCAACACCGAGCGCTTCCTCGGCGACGACGAGGGCCGCGTGCGCGCCCTGGTCATCCACGAGGTGGAGCAGGTCGACGGCCGGTTCCAGAAGGTCGAGGGCACCGAGCGCGAGCTGCCCGCCCAGCTGGTCCTGCTGGCCATGGGCTTCACCGGCGTGCAGCGCGAGGGCCTGGTCGAGGCGCTGGGCCTCGACGTCGACGGGCGCGGGAACGTCGTCCGTGACGGCGAGTTCATGTCCACCGTGCCCGGCGTGTTCGTGGCCGGCGACGCCGGCCGCGGCCAGTCGCTGATCGTGTGGGCCATCGCCGAGGGCCGCGCCGCCGCCGGTGCGGTCGACTCCTGGCTGACCGGCAGCTCCATGCTGCCCCGCCCGGTCACGCCTACCGCCGTGGCGCTGCGGTAACCGTGGCGCTGCGGTAACACTGTCGTCCTCCGGACGACACCGCCACCAGGTGCCGTCCCGACCGGGCGGAGCCCTGCACGAGAGTCCTCCTCGGGGGACCCTCCGGGCCCCCGCTCGTCGGACCGACCAGGGGCCGGGTCCTCGCGACACCCCGAGGACCCGGCCCCCGTCCGTTCCGCCGGAGGCGGCGCACTAGCGTCTGTCTCATGTCCCGCCGCGCGAAGATCGTCTGCACCCTGGGCCCGGCCACCAGCTCCCTCGAGCAGATCACCGCCCTGGTCGAGTCGGGGATGGACGTCGCCCGGCTCAACTTCAGCCACGGGGCGCACGCCGACCACGAGAAGGCGTACATCCACGTGCGCCAGGCCTCCGACCGAACCGGCCGCGCCGTCGCCGTCCTGGCCGACCTGCAGGGCCCCAAGATCCGCCTGGGCACGTTCGCCGACGGCCCGGTCCACTGGGCCACCGGCAGCCGCGTCTGCATCACCGTCGACGACGTCGAGGGCACCGCCGAGCGCGTCTCGACCACCTACAAGGGCCTGGCCAACGACGCCCGCGTCGGCGACCGGCTGCTGGTCGACGACGGCAAGCTCGCCCTCTCGGTCGTCTCCGTCGACGGGCCCGACGTCTGGTGCCTGGTCGTCGAGGGCGGCGAGGTCTCCAACAACAAGGGCCTGTCGCTGCCCGGCGTCGCCGTGAGCGTGCCCGCGCTGTCGGAGAAGGACGAGGAGGACCTCCGCTTCGCCCTGCACCTGTCGGTCGACTTCGTCGCGCTGTCGTTCGTCCGCTCGCCCAGCGACGTCGAGCTGGTGCGCGACATCATGCGCCAGGAGGACGTGCACGTCCCGGTGATCGCCAAGCTGGAGAAGCCCGAGGCGGTGGCCAACCTCGAGGCGATCGTCGAGGCCTTCGACGGGGTCATGGTGGCCCGCGGCGACCTCGGCGTGGAACTGCCGCTCGAGCAGGTGCCGCTGGTGCAGAAGCGCGCCGTGCAGGCCGCCCGCGAGCGCAACAAGCCGGTCATCGTCGCCACCCAGATGCTCGAGTCGATGATCACCAACTCGCGGCCCACCCGCGCCGAGGCCTCCGACGTCGCCAACGCCGTCCTCGACGGTGCCGACGCGGTGATGCTCTCCGGCGAGACCTCGGTGGGCCGCTACCCGATCGCCGCGGTGCGCACGATGGAGCGGATCATCGACGCCGTCGAGAGCTCCGACGCGCGCGCCCCGGAGATCACCCGCCGGTCCCGGTCCCGCTCCGGCGCGATCGTCCGCGCGGCCCGGGACATCGGCGAGGCGCTCGACGTCAAGGCGCTGTGCACCTTCACCCAGACCGGCGAGACCACCCGCCGGCTGGCCGCGCTGCACCCCCGCCAGCCGCTGCTGGCCTTCACCGTCGACGGCCGGGTCCGCAGCCAGCTGGCGCTGTCCTGGGGCGTGGAGACCTTCCTGGTGCCCTCGGTGCAGCACACCGACGACATGGTCGAGCAGGTGGACTTCTCGCTGCTGTCCATCGGCCGGCTCCGGGTCGGCGACCGCGTCGTCGTCGTCGCGGGCAGCCCGCCGAACACGGTCGGGTCGACCAACCTCATCCGGGTGCACGAAGTCGGCACCGACTCGTGACCGGCGGCGGGACCCAGGCCGCCGCTCTGATGAGCGTCCTCGACCTCGAGGAGCGCTCGCCCGACGTGTTCGTGGGGCAGACCCCGACCACCACGCTGCAGCGCATCTTCGGCGGGCAGGTGGCCGGGCAGGCGCTCATGGCGGCCACGCGCACGGTGGCGGCCGGCCGGGGCGTGCACTCGTTGCACTCCTACTTCCTGCGGCCGGGCGACCCGCACGAGGAGCTGCGCTACACCGTCGAGCGGATCCGCGACGGGCGGTCCTTCTCCACCCGCCGGGTCATCGCCTGCCAGACCCGGCGCGGTGAGGACGTCGCCGTCTTCGCGCTGACGGCGGACTTCCACGCCGGCGAGCCGGGCGTCGTCGCGCACTCCCGGCCGATGCCGGAGGTGCCGCGGCCCGAGGAGCTGCTGTCGCTGGCCGACCACGCCGCCGGCCACGGCGACCTGGCCGCGCCCGCGCTGGAGATCAGCCGGGCCGTGGAGCAGCGGCCGCTGGTCAACCCGTTCGCGCCGGAGCCGAAGACCCCGCCGGCCACCCAGTCGCACGCCTGGTTCCGGGTGGCCGGCCGGCTCCCCGACGACGCCGGGGTGCAGGCCGCGGCGCTGACCTTCGTCAGCGACCTGACGCTGCTGTCCGCCGGGCTCGCACGGGTCGGCGGCGGGTGGGGCGGGCGCTACGTCGGCGCCAGCCTCGACCACGCCGTCTGGTTCCACGCGCCGTTCCGCGCCGACGAGTGGTTCCTCTACGAGACCGACAGCCCGGCCGCCTCCGAGGGCCGCGCGCTGTGCTTCGGCAGCATCTGGACCGCCGAGGGCCGGCACGTGGCCACGGTGGCCCAGGAGGGGCTCATCCGGTCACTGGGGGAGTAGCCGGCACGACCTCGGCCGGCTCCGCCCCGGCCGGGCTCTCGTCCGGGGTCTCCTCCGGGGTCTCCTGCACCGCCGCCTGCCCCGCTGCCTGCCCGGCGGCGTGCCGCCGGGCCGCCTCCTCCTCGGCCGCCCGTCGCTCGGCCTCCTTGCGCGCGGCCTCGGCGCGGGCGCGCTCGGCGGCCTGCTCGGCGAAGTCGGCGGCCAGCCAGTCGTGGCCCTCGCACAGCAGCGCCCAGGCCCGCTCGACGTGCGCCCGCGTCGTCGCCGGCGCGCCGATCGCCACCCGCAGCACCACCGCGCCGCGCACGGTCGTGTGGGTCAGGTAGACCTCGCCGCCGTCGTTGAGCCGCTCCAGCAGCGTCATGGTCGCGACGTCGGCGTCGACGTCGGCCGGCCAGCGCGGCCGCAGGCACACCAGGGACAGCGGGTGCGGGGTGGCGACGTCGAAGCGGTCGTCGGCGTCGGCCCAGCCGGCGAGCTCCTGCGCCAGCGCGACGCCGGACCGGACGTGCGCGCGCAGTCCCTCGGCGCCGTACCAGCGCAGCACGGTCCACAGCTTGAGCGCGCGGAACCGGCGGCCCAGCTCGATCTGCCAGTCGCGGTAGTCGACGACCGCGCCGGCCTCGGTGGCGGCGTTGCGCAGGTACTCGGGGAGGATCGACAGCGCGCCGGTGAGCGCCGCCCGGTCGGCGACCCAGAACAGCGTCGCGTCGAAGCCGGTGAGCAGCCACTTGTGCGCGTCGGTGGTGTAGCTGTCGGCCTCCTCGACGCCGGCCTGCAGGTGCCGCAGCTCGGGGGCGACGGCGCTCACGCCCGCGTACGCGGCGTCGACGTGCAGCCAGGCGCCGTACCGGCGGCAGACGGGCCCGATCTCGGCCAGCGGGTCCACCGCGGTCGTCGACGTCGTCCCGACCGTGGCGCACACCAGCACCGGCTTCAGCCCGCGGGCGGTGTCGCGCGCCAGCCGGGCGGCCAGCGCCGCCGGGCGCATCGCCAGGTCGCCGTCGACCTCCACGACCCGGATCGCGTCGGTGCCGAGCCCGGCGATCCGGACGGCCTTCTCCATCGACGAGTGGGTCTCGGAGGAGACGTAGACCGTGTACTCCTCGGGCACCACCCCGTGCCGGACGGTGGCCCCGCCGCTGGCCCGGTGCAGCGCCGCGAGCAGGGCGACCAGGTTGGCCCCCGAGCTCGAGTCCTGGACGACCCCGCCCCCGCTGCCCGTCGAGCGGAACGCCTCCGGCAGCCCGAGCAGGTCGGCCAGCCAGTCCAGGACGTGCTGCTCGAGCTCGGTGGCCGCCGGGCTGGTCACCCACGACATGCCCTGGACGCCCAGGCCCGCCGAGAGCAGGTCGCCGAGCACCGAGGGGCCGGAGGTGTTGGCCGGGAAGTAGGCGAGGAAGCCCGGGTGCTGCCAGTGCGTGACGCCCGGCAGGACGACCTGCTCGAGGTCGGCGAGGACGGCGGAGAAGGGCTCGCCCCGCTCGGGCGCCGACGGCGGGAGCGCCGCGCGGACGTCGCCGGGGGCGACCCGCGAGCGGACGGGGAAGGACTCGATGCGCGCCCAGTAGTCGGCGATCCAGTCGACCACCTCGTGACCGTGCTGCCGGAACTGCTCGGGGGTCATGTGGGGCACGGGCTCGCTCACCCCGACACCGTATGGCGCTGCCGCGACGATCACGTGAGCCGCCCCGCGACGAGCGCCGGGGAGGGCTCCGCGGCGGCGGGGACGGCACCCGGCCGCGGTCGTCGTCCGGAGGACGACGGTCCAGCACGGTGCCCCCGGTGCGACTCGAACGCACACTGCGCGGGTTTTGAATCCGCTCCCTCTGCCGATTGGGGTACGGGGGCCGGCGCCGCGACCGAGGTCACGACCCGGTCAGCCTAACCGGGACGCCACTCCCAGCCGTCGTCGCTAGGCTCCTCCGCGTGAGCAGCGAGCCGACCCGGGTCCTCATCGCCGAGGACGAGGCCCTCATCCGCCTCGACCTCAAGGAGATGCTGGAGGAGGAGGGGTACGTCGTCGTCGCCGAGGCCGGGGACGGGCAGACCGCCGTCGACCGGGCCCGGGAGCTGACGCCGGACCTGGTCATCCTCGACATCCAGATGCCGGTCCTCGACGGTCTGGCGGCCGCCGAGCAGATCGCGTCGGCGCGGATCGCGCCGGTCATCGTGCTCACCGCCTTCAGCCAGCGCGAGCTGGTCGAGCGGGCCCGCGACGCCGGCGCCATGGCCTACCTGGTCAAGCCGTTCTCCAAGAACGACCTCGTGCCGGCCATCGAGGTGGCCCGCGCCCGGTTCACCGAGATCGCCGCGCTCGACGGCGAGGTGCGCACCCTCGAGGAGCGGCTCGAGGCCCGCAAGGTCGTGGAGAAGGCGAAGGGCCGGCTCATGGCCGAGCAGGGGATGACCGAGGCCGAGGCGTTCCGCTGGATCCAGCGCACGGCCATGAACGAGCGGACGTCGATGAAGGCGCTCGCCGAGCGGATCCTCGCCACGGACGAGGCGGCTGCGGAGGGTGCACCCTCCCGGGGGAACGCGTAACCCGGCCGGAACAGGCCAGGTCACGACCCCATCACGGTCTCCACGGTCCCGCATCCATCCCCGCACCCAGCAGTTACGTTCACCGGACTGACGGGGCCCCGGCACGTCCGGGGCCCGCCGGACCGACGTACGACAACTGGGAGTTGCTGGATGCGCACGCGTACCTACGCCCGCAGCATCGCCGTCACCTCCGCCGCGCTCGTCGCCCTCACCGCCTGCGGTGGCGGCGACGACGGTGGCAGCGGCTCGGGCGGCGACGCCTCGGGCGGCGGCGAGAAGCAGGTCAACATCTACGGCACCGACGGCAACATGGGCAACGCCCTCGGTGAGGACTTCACCGAGCAGGGCTCCCTGGCCGGCATGAGCGGCACCACGCCCCTCACCGAGCTGGGCCCGGAGTTCACCGACCGGCTGCTCGAGGTGGACCCCAACCTGCAGGACTACAACTACGCGGGTGAGACCTACGACGCGGTGATCGTCACGGCGCTCGCCGCGCAGGCCGCCGGCACCAACGACGCCAACACCTTCAAGGCGTACGTCAACGGGATCACCACCGGCGGCGACAAGTGCACCGACTTCGCCGCGTGCCTGGAGATCATCAACAACGGCGGCAACGTCGACTACGACGGCATCTCCGGCCCGCTGGCCTTCACCGACGCCGGGGAGCCCGCGGCGGCCAGCTTCGGCCTGCTGCAGTTCGGCGACGACAACGCGCTGGACAGTGACGCCACCGAGTACGTCATCGCCGGTGACGAGGCCAACGCCACCACCGACGAGGGCCCGGCCTACGCGCCGCCCGGCACGACCGGCGGCCCGCTGGTCATCGGCACCCTGCTGCCGCTGACCGGCAACCTGGCCTTCCTCGGCCCGCCGGAGGTCGCCGGCGCCAAGCTGGCGGTCAACGACATCAACGCCGCCGGCGGCGTCCTGGGCCAGCCGGTCCAGCTCGTCGAGGGTGACTCCGGTGACGCCTCCACCGACACCGCCACCCAGACCGTGGACCGCCTGCTGCAGTCCGGTGTGAACGCGATCATCGGTGCGGCGTCCTCCGGCGTGAGCCTGACGGTCATCGACGCCATCACCGGCGCCGGTGTCCTGCAGTTCTCGCCGGCGAACACGTCCGACCAGTTCACGAACTACAACGACAACGGGCTGTACTTCCGCACCGCCCCGCCGGACACGCTGCAGGCCCGCGCCCTCGCGGACCTGATCATCGCCGACGGCAACAACACCGTGGGGATCCTCGCGCTCAACGACCCCTACGGCACGGGCCTGGCGGAGAACACGCTGAACAACCTGGTCAGTGCCGGCCTCTCCGAGGACGACATCGTCAGCGTGACGTACGACCCGCAGGCGGCGAACTTCGACGCCGAGGTCCAGCAGATGACCGACTTCAACCCCGACGCGATCGTCGTCATCGGGTTCGAGGAGTCCTCGCGGATCCTGCAGGGCCTCAACGACCAGGGCGTCGGCCCGCAGCGGTGACCCCGCGGCGGTGAGGTGATCACCACCTGAGCAGCGGCCCGGTACCCCTCACGGGGTGCCGGGCCGCTGTCGTGTGCTCAGCGCTGCAGCGACTGCCCCGCGGGCGCCCAGTCGGCCGGGCGCCCGCGGTGGTTGGAGAACTCCACCGCCCAGCGCCACCAGCTGCGGTCGGGCGCGTGCTCCCAGCGCAGCAGGACGCCGACCTCCCCGCCGGGCAGCAGCACCGGCAGGCCCAGGTGACCCTCGTCGGGCCACACCTCGCTGCGCCGCAGGCCGCCGGCGGCCAGCTCGAGCAGCGTGACGGGGGAGTAGTCGCCGTCGCGGTCGGCGTCGCCGCGGGCCACGACGGTGTCGTCGTCGGCGGTGACCCGCACGGCCAGGCGGGCGGGCGCGGCGTGCACGAGCACGCGGGAGAAGCCGCCGGCGGTCAGGGCCCGGCAGAAGTCCAGGCCGTTCATGCCGCCGTCGCGGCTGCGCAGGTCCCACGTCCAGTTCACGGGACGGTCCTACCCGCGCGACCCCCGCACGAGACGACGAGGCCGGCGCCCCCTCGGGGGACGCCGGCCTCGTCCGGGGGCCTCAGGCGGTCACTGCGCCTTGGCGAGGGTCCCCAGGTAGAGCTCGATGACCTTCGGGTCGTTCATCAGCGACTGACCGGTGTCGGTGTAGGCGTTGCGGCCCTGGTCGAGCACGTAGCCGCGGTCGCAGATCTGCAGGCAGCGGCGGGCGTTCTGCTCGACCATGATGATCGAGACCCCGGTGGCGTTGATCCGCCGGCAGCGGATGAACACCTCGTCCTGGTAGGCGGGGGACAGGCCCGCCGAGGGCTCGTCGAGCAGCAGCACCGACGGGTCCATCATCAGCGCCCGGCCCATGGCCACCATCTGCCGCTCACCGCCGGAGAGCGCCCCGGCCTTGCCCTTGCGCCGCTCGCCGAGCAGCGGGAAGAGGTCGATGACGTAGTCGAAGCGCTCCTTGAACGTCTTCGGTCGCAGGTAGACGCCCATCTGCATGTTCTCCTCGATGGTGAGCGAGGGGAACACGTTGTTGTTCTGCGGCACGTAGCCGACGCCCATGGACACCAGCCGGTGGGCCGGCGCCGAGGTGATGTCCTCCCCGCGCAGCTTCACCGTCCCCGAGCGCACCGGGATCAGCCCGAACAGCGTCTTGAGCAGCGTCGACTTGCCCGCACCGTTGGGGCCGATGATCCCGACGAGCTCGCCGTCCTGGAGGTAGAAGTCGGCGCCGCGCAGGATGTTGACCCCCGGCACGTAGCCGGCGACGAGGTCGTCGGCCCGCACCAGGGCGCCCTCGGCGAGGCGCAGGTGCTCCTCGCGGGTGGCGGCCTTCTCCGCCGGCGACAGCTGCGTGGTCCCCGCCGCGGCCTCCTGGGCGCGGGTGACGTCCTCGCCGGACTCGTCGACGTGGAACAGCGGCTCGCTCATCGGTCGGTCTCCCTGCTGGTGTCGGAGCCCAGCACCTCGCCGCCGCCGTGCTCCTCGGCGGCGATCTGCGCCTCGGCCTGGGCGAGGACCTGGTCCTCCTCCTCGACGGTCAGCGGGGCGTCGTGGTGCGCGCCGAGGTAGGCGTCGACCACGGCCTGGTTCTGGCTGATGGACTCGGGCGGTCCCTCGGCGATCACCCGGCCGGCGGCCATGACGACCACCCAGTCGCTGATGTCGCGGACGACGTCCATGTCGTGCTCGACGAAGATCACCGTCATGCCCTCCTCACGGAGGTCCTTGACGTGCCCGAGCAGGCTCTGCGTCAGCGCCGGGTTCACGCCGGCCATGGGCTCGTCGAGCATGACGACCTTCGGGTCGCTCATCAGCGCGCGGGCCATCTCCAGCAGCTTGCGCTGACCGCCGGAGAGGGTGCCGGCGAACTCGTCCTTCTTGGCGTCGAGCTTGAACCGCCGCAGCAGGTCCATGGCCTTCTCGGTGTTGGCCCGCTCCTGCGACTGCCACGTGCCGGGCACCAGCGCCCGCCAGAAGCTCTCGCCGCGCTGGCCCTGCGCGCCGAGCAGCATGTTCTGCAGCACGGTCAGCCGGGACAGCGCCTTGGTCAGCTGGAAGGTCCGGACGACGCCGAGCCGGGCGACCTGGTGCGGCGCGAGCTTGCCCAGCGGCCGGCCGTCGAAGCTCCACGTGCCGGTGTTGGGCTGGTCGAAGCCGGTGAGCAGGTTGAACAGCGTCGTCTTGCCGGCGCCGTTGGGCCCGATCAGCCCGGTGATGCCGCCGCGCTGCACCTCCAGGTGGTCGACGGCCACCGCCGTCAGGCCGCCGAAGGTGCGGGTCACCCCGTCGACGACGATCGCCGGGTCGGGCTTGGCGACGCCGACCTCCCACGCGACGTCGCGCAGCGCGGCCTGCGCCAGCCGCTGCGGGGCGCGGCCGGAGCCGCCCTTGTCCAGCGACGCCGCGTGGGCGCCGGTGGGGGTGTTGTCAGCGGGCATCGAGCATCACC
This sequence comes from Geodermatophilus sp. SYSU D01045, assembly GCF_054050295.1. Classification (NCBI taxonomy): domain Bacteria; kingdom Bacillati; phylum Actinomycetota; class Actinomycetes; order Geodermatophilales; family Geodermatophilaceae; genus Geodermatophilus; species Geodermatophilus sp. SYSU D01045. Next base: position 88,052 of record NZ_JBJGZB010000006.1, on the reverse strand, counting down.
TCTCGTCGGTCGCCGAGGATGCCCTGCGGCCGGAAGACCAACAGAAGCATGAGGCCGATCCCGACCAGGACGAAACGGATCTGCGCCACGTCGGTGGACGACAGCAGCCCCTCCGGGATGATCCCGTTGTCGATGAGGAGCCGCAGACCGGTGTCGGCGAACTGCAGGATGAACAGCAGGATGATCGAGCCGACCACCGGCCCGAGCACCCGCGCGGCGCCGCCGAGGATCAGGGCGGCGTAGGCCAGGAACGTGTTGGCGTTCTGGTACTGGTCGGGCACGGCCGAGCCGGTCCCGACGGCGTAGATCATCCCGCCGAGCGCGCCGAGGATGCCGCCGAGCACCAGCGCCTGCATCTTGTAGACGTAGACGTTCTTGCCGAGCGCGCGGACGGCGTCCTCGTCCTCGCGGATGGACTTGAGCACCCGGCCCCACGGGCTGCGCACGAGCGCCCACACCAGCAGGCAGGACAGCGCCACGAGCACCCAGCCGACGACGGTGACCCAGAGCTCGCCGCCGGACCAGCTGGTGCCGAGGATGCGGTAGCGCTCGTTGGTCGCCCAGGGGGCGAGCGCGATGAAGTCGCCGTTGAAGGCGGACAGGCCGCGGGTCCCGTTGGTCACCGGCGTGGCCGACACCGAGCGGAACAGCAGCCGCAGCCCCTCCGCCGCCGCGATGGTCGCGATGGCGAGGTAGTCCGCCCGCAGCCGCAGGGTCGGCAGACCGAGCAGCAGGGCCAGGACGACGGCCGCGGCCAGGCCGACGAGCACGCCCACCCAGAAGGGCAGGCCCCACTGGCTCACGGAGATGGCGATGCCGAAGCCGCCCAGCATCGCGAAGGCGATCTGCCCGAAGTTGAGCAGGCCGGCGTAGCCGAACTGGACGTTGAGGCCGATGGCCAGCAGCGCGAAGAAGACCGCCTGGAACCCGAGACCGGCCTTGAGGGCGACGGCCAGGGCGTCGATGAGGTCACCCATCGGTTCAGCCGATCCGGACCCGGCTGCCCAGGATGCCCTGGGGCCGGATGACGAGGATGACGATCAAGAGCAGGAGCCCCCCGACGTACTTGACGTCATTCGGGATGACGAGGGTCGACATCTGGACGAACACGCCCACGATGAGGCTGCCCACGAGGGCGCCGTAGGCGGTGCCGAGGCCACCGAGGGTGACGCCGGCGAACATCAGCAGCAGCAGGCGGAAGCCCATGTCCCACTGCACCTGGTCGGACAGGCCCAGGAGGACGCCGCCGAGGGCGGCCAGCGCGCCACCCATCATCCAGACCACGAGGATGACGCGGTTGACGTCGATGCCCGACGAGGCCGCGAGGTCGCGGTTGTCGGCGACCGCGCGCATCGCCTTGCCGATCTTGGTGCGCTGCAGCATCAGGGCGACCAGCACCAGGACGACGACCGAGACGACGATCGAGATGAGCGCCCGGTTGGTCAGCGTGAACAACCCGTAGTCGACGGCGCGGCCGGTGGCCACCTGGTACGGGCTGGACCGGCCCCCGTAGAAGATCTGGATGGCGTAGCGCAGCACCAGCGACAGGCCGATGGACACGACCAGCGCCGCGACCAGCCCGGTGCCGCGGCGGCGCAGCGGCCGCCACAGGCCGAGCTCGTTGAGGGCGCCGACGGCCGCGCCGACCACCATGGCGATGAGCGCCGCGGGGATCAGCGGCACGCCGCCCTGCACGTTGATGTACCAGGCGGCGACCGCGCCGATGGTGACCAGCTCGCCGTGGGCGAAGTTGGTCAGCCCGGTGGTGCCGAAGATCAGGGACAGGCCGACGGCGCACATCGCGATGAGCAGGCCGAAGCGGATGCCGTCGACGAGCAGCTGGACGGCGCGGACGGTGCCGCCGCCCCCGCCCCGGCTGCCGTCCTCGAGGCCGATGATCACTGGCTCGCGCCGGCCGGTGTCGACGGTGACCGCGCGGTTGTCCGCGCCGGCGAGCTCGACGCCCTCGGGCAGGTCGTCGGCGTCGATGGTGACGACGTAGTCGCCGGGGCCGGGCAGGTCGACCGACCAGCGCCCGTCCTCGTCGCTCTCGACGCTGTCGACCTCGTCCCCGGCGGCGGTGGTGACCGTGACCTGGACGCCCTCGATGGGGCCGGACCGGCTGGTCTGCAGCGTGCCGAGCACCTGCTCGCCCTCGGCGCTCGCGATCCCGGGGACCAGGACGGCGAGCCCCGTGACGGCGACGAGGACCAGCAGGAGTCGCAGCAGCACCCCGCGGACGACGCTCCGGCGCCCCGGGCGGATCGCGCTCCGGTGCAGCTCGGGTCGCCCGGCAGTGGCTGACGGGTGCCTCACACAACCTCCCTGGTCGTGGCAGTGGAGGCGTGACGGTAACCCAGGCGTGTTGCCTCCCCGTTCCCTCGTCGCCGCACTGTGACCGAAGCGCGACGCGCCGACGCACCCGTCTGAGTGACCACTCCCGTCCCAGGACCGGCGCGTCGGCGTGGCCGGAGGGAGTGGGAGGTGCACGCTCGGCGGCACCGTCCAGGGGAGGGCTCCCGTGTCTGCTGCCGGCCAGCGGTACCGCGTCGTCACGCGCACGGCGCGCCCCGACGACCTGCCCGCCGTCCTCGCCCTGGTGCGCCAGCACCGCGCCGAGGCGCACGCGGAGGGCGTCCTCACCGGGCAGACACCCGGGGCGGCCGCGGCGGCGGGCTTCCGGCGGCTGCTGACCGACCCCGCGCACCGGGTGGTGCTCGCCGTCCTGCCCGGCGCCAACGCCGCCACGGCGGCGACGGCGGGCGAGGCGGTCGTCGGCCTGGCCGTGCTGGGGCTGGACCCGCTGTCGGCGGTGCTCGGCGTCCCGCAGGTCACCGTGGACAACCTCGTCGTGCACCGGGACCACCGCCGGTGCGGGGCCGGGGCCGCACTGCTGGCCGCGGCCGCCGACCACGCCGCGGAGGTCGGCGCCGAGCACGTCGTCGCCGCGGTCGGCGGGCACGAGGCCGAGCGGCAGCGGTTCTTCGCGCGGATGGGCTTCGCGCCGCTCACCACCCGCCGGATCGTGCCCCGGGAGACGCTGGCCCGGTCGCTGGCCGCCTGGCAGCGCGGCGGCGTCCCGCTGCCCCGGCCGCCGCGCCGTCGCCCGGTGGCCCGGGCGGTGCCGGCCCTCCCCGCCTGATCAGGCGGGGAGGATCGCGCAGGTCAGCCGCGCGGTGGCGGTGGTCCGCCCCCGGTCGTCGGTGACCTCGACGAGGAACGTCGACAGCGTGCGGCCGACGCGGGCCGGCGTGCAGACGGCGGTGACCGTGCCCGACGTCGCCGCGCGCAGGTAGCTGGCGTTCAGCTCGACACCCACGGCCTTCCGGCCCGGGCCGGCGTTGAGCATCGCCGCCCAGGAGCCGATCGTCTCGACCAGCGAGCACGTGGCCCCGCCGTGCAGCAGGCCGAAGGGCTGCTGGTTGCCCTCGACCGGCATCGTCGCCACCAGCCGGGCCGGGTCGTAGTCGATGATCGTGATGCCGAGCTTGTCGTCGAGCGGGCTGCTGGCGGTGGGCGACAGCCAGTCCGGGGGAGCGGAGGTCACCGGCGCACCCTAGCCCCGGTCCCGTGCGGGCCTCGGAACCGTGGGTGAGCGCACCTAGGATCGTGCGCGATGTCCGCTCCGGTGACCACCCCCGCGCCCACCGCCCCCTCGGCGACGGCCCAGCCCACCGCCCAGCGGCCGCGGCTGCTCCTCCTCGACGGGCACTCGCTGGCCTACCGCGCGTTCTTCGCGCTGCCGGTGGAGAACTTCTCCACGACGACGGGCCAGCCGACCAACGCCGTCTACGGCTTCACGTCGATGCTGATCAACGTGCTGCGCGACGAGCAGCCCACCCATCTCGCGGTGGCCTTCGACGTCGGCCGGCAGACCTTCCGCAGCGAGATCTACGCGGAGTACAAGGCCAACCGCACCGAGAGCCCCACCGACTTCCGCGGGCAGGTCAGCCTCATCCAGGAGGTGCTCGCCGCGCTGCGGGTCCCGGTGATCACCGCGCCGGGCTACGAGGCCGACGACGTCATCGCCACGCTGACCGTGCAGGCCGTCGAGCAGGGCATGGACGTGCTCATCTGCACCGGCGACCGCGACGCCCTGCAGCTGGTCAGCGAGCACGTCACCGTGCTGTACCCGCGCAAGGGCGTCTCGGACCTCACCCGGTTCACGCCGGAGGAGGTCGAGGCCAAGTACGGGCTGACGCCGCGGCAGTACCCGGACTTCGCCGCGCTGCGCGGGGACCCCAGCGACAACCTGCCGAGCATCCCGAGCGTGGGGGAGAAGACCGCGGCCAAGTGGGTCCGCGAGTACGGCTCCCTCGACGAGCTGGTCGACCGCGTCGACACGGTCAAGGGCAAGGTCGGCGAGAAGCTGCGCGAGCACCTGTCCTCGGTGCTGCAGAACCGGCGGCTGACCGAGCTCGACCGGCAGGTGGCGCTGGAGCTCGGCCCGCAGGACCTCGCCGTCCGCGCGTGGGACCGCAACGAGGTGCACACCCTCTTCGACAACCTGCAGTTCCGGGTGCTGCGCGACCGGCTGTTCGCCACGCTGACCAGCGCCGAGCCGGAGGTCGAGGGCGGCTTCGACGTCACCGCCGACGACGTCCCGGCCGGCGGGCTGTCGGCCTGGCTCGACGCGCACGCCCGCACCGGCCGCACCGGCGTCGTCTTCCGCGGGACGTGGGGGCGGGGCACCGGGGAGCTGGCCGGCCTGGCGCTGGCCGCCGCCGACGACCACGCCGTCTTCGTCGACTGCGGGCCCGACCTCGACGCCGCCGACGAGCAGGCCCTGGCCGCGTGGCTGGCCGACCCGGCCACCGAGAAGGTGGTGCACGACGTCAAGGGGCCGCTGCTGGCGGTCTGGGCGCGCGGGTGGGACCTGCAGGGCGTCACCAGCGACACCGCGCTGGCGGCCTACCTGGCCACGCCGGGGCAGCGCTCCTTCGACCTCGCCGACCTCTCGGTGCGGTACCTCAAGCGCGAGCTCAAGGACGACGCCGCGCCGGAGGCGCAGCTGACGCTGGAGGGGATGGGCCCGACCGAGGCCGACCTGGCCGCCGAGGCCGCGCACGCCGACGTCCTCAAGGCCGTCGCCGTCAACGACCTGTCCGACGCCCTCGAGCAGGTGCTCGGCTCCAAGGGCGGCGACCACCTGCTCGGCGACCTCGAGCTGCCGCTCACCCGGGTGCTGGCGCGGATGGAGCAGCGCGGCATCGCCGTCGACACGGACCTGCTGACCGAGCTGCAGCGGGAGTTCGCCGAGGGGGTGGCCGCCGCGGCGGCCGAGGCGTACGCCGTCATCGGGCGCGAGATCAACCTGGGCTCGCCCAAGCAGCTGCAGGCGGTCCTCTTCGACGAGCTGGGCCTGCCGAAGACGAAGAAGATCAAGTCCGGCTACACCACCGACGCCGACGCGCTGACCTCGCTGCTGGCCTCGACCGGGCACCCGTTCCTCGAGCACCTGCTGCGCCACCGTGACGTCACCCGGCTGCGCACGGTCATCGACGGGTTGATCCCGATGGTCGACGACGCCGGCCGCATCCACACCACGTTCCAGCAGACGATCGCCGCCACCGGCCGGCTGTCCTCGATCGACCCGAACCTGCAGAACATCCCCATCCGCTCCGCCGAGGGCCGCCGGATCCGGCAGGCCTTCGTCGTCGGGTCCGGCTACGAGTCGCTGATGACGGCCGACTACAGCCAGATCGAGATGCGGATCATGGCCCACCTGTCCGAGGACGAGGGGCTCATCGAGGCGTTCACATCCGGGGAGGACCTGCACTCCTTCGTCGCCTCGCGGGCCTACGACATCCCGATCGAGCAGGTCGACCCGGAGATGCGCCGCCGGATCAAGGCGATGAGCTACGGCCTGGCCTACGGGCTGAGCGCCTACGGGCTGGCCCAGCAGCTGCGGATCACCCCGGAGGAGGCGCGCGGGCAGATGCACGCCTACTTCGAGCGCTTCGGCGGGATCCGCGACTACCTCGACGGCGTCGTCGACGACGCCCGGCAGACCGGCTACACCGAGACGACGCTGGGCCGCCGCCGCTACCTGCCCGACCTCACCAGCGACAACGGGCAGCGGCGGCAGATGGCCGAGCGGATGGCGCTCAACGCCCCGATCCAGGGCTCGGCGGCCGACGTCATCAAGGTCGCCATGCTCGGCGTCGAGCGGGCGATCGAGGCCGAGGGCCTGTCCTCGCGGATGCTGCTGCAGGTGCACGACGAGCTCGTGCTCGAGGTCGCGCCGGGGGAGCGGGAGGCGCTGGAGGCGATCGTCCGCCGCGAGATGTCCGGCGCCGCGCAGCTGTCGGTGCCGCTGGAGGTCTCGGTCGGCGTCGGCCGCAGCTGGGACGCCGCCGCTCACTGACGGGCCTGGTCTGGACGTCCACCTCAGGTCGAGGGTGGCCTCCTGATCGACGACTGCAGGGAACTCGCTGCTGAGCGCTCCGGCTCAGCGACGAGTTCCCTGCAGTCGTCACGTGCGCTGTGCCTTGCTCCGATTCCACAGGGCGCGATCGAGCTCGCGGAGGGTCGCGCCGGTGCTGCGGGCCACGTCCTGACACACCCCCGGGTGGACCGGGTAGGTGGGCCACCCAGGCGCGAGGAGTCCGTGCGCCCGGAGGGTCTCGACCGCCCGGGAGTCCATCACCGTGTGCTCCTCCGGCAGTGCGACCGACAGCAGTGCGCTCGCCATGGGCGTCCCGACTCCGTGGAGCAGGCCGAGCACGCGGTGACGGAGGCGGAGCGGCGCAGTCAACGCCGACTCCGTGAGGTCCAGGACGTCGGCGTCGTCGTTGCGGGCCAGGTAGAACGTGGATCGCGGGCTCTTCCACGTCCCGACGGCATCGAACCCGGTCCGCAGGTACCCGCCTCGCCCCCGTACCGCTGGTCCGACGACGTCGAACAGGTGGACCTCGTGCGTCCCCAGCGGGTACCGCTCACTCCAGTGCCTGACGAACGCCGCATCGATCACGTCGCGAGCTCCCCGTAGCGGCAGGTCGGCCCGATCGCGTGGGTCAGGGGCGGTGGGCGACCAGGACCAGCGTGCCGGGGACGAGGGCGCCGCGGGCAGGGGACCACTGGCCCCACTCCTGCGTGCGGCCCGGCGTCCACTCCGGCTCGACCAGGTCGTCGAGGACCAGGCCCGCCCCGACGACGGCGCGCACCCAGTCGCCGACCGTGCGGTGGTGCTCGACGTAGACCGTGCGCCCCTCGCCGTCGGTCTCCACGTAGGGCCGGCGGTCGAAGTAGGACGACACGACCCGCAGGTCGTCGGGGTCGGGGGAGTCCGGCAGCGGCCAGCGGAACGGGTGGTTGACCGACGCGGCGAACCGCCCGCCCGGGCGCAGCACCCGCGCCACCTCGGCCAGCGCCCCCTCGACGTCGGCGACGAACGGCAGCCCGCCGAAGGCCGAGCAGACGACGTCGAACGACGCGCCGGCCAGCGGCAGCGCGCCGACGTCGGCCTGCACCAGCGGCACCCCGATGCCGGTGTCCCGGCCCAGCTCCGCCGCGCGGGCGAGCATCCCGGCCGACAGGTCCAGCGCGACGACGTCCGCGCCGGCCCGGCGCAGCCAGCGCGCGCACGGCGCCGAGCCGCAGCCGACCTCCAGCACCCGGCGGCCGGCGACGTCGCCGAGCAGGTGTGCGTCGGCCTCGCGCAGCCCCTCCGGGCACCACAGGAAGTCGACGTCGCCCAGGTCGTCGCCGTGCTCGGCGAGGTAGGCCGGCGCGGCGGCGTCCCACCAGCCGCGGTTGGCGCGCACCGACTCGGCGGACCCGGCCGGCCGCCGCTCGACCCCGCCCGCGGCGGGGTAGCCGTCGGGCCCGAGGGGGAGTGCGGGCGGCGGCATCATGACACGCCCAGCGTGACACGCCGCTGCGGATCGGCAGAGGTCGTCCACCCGGTGGACCCCGGTGCGCGCGCGTCCGTACCATGGGAATGCGCCAGAGGTCTGTCAGTGCTGTTACCCGCAAGGGATCGGCGCGCGCCGGCTCTCCCCGCTCCCGCGGTCACCCGGCCGCGGTCCCCCTGTCCCTACGCATCCCCCGTCCGGAGCACTCGACCACATGACCTCCACCCAGGTCCGTCCCGACAGCACCCCCCAGATCGCGGTGAACGACATCGGCACCGCCGAGGACTTCCTCGCCGCGATCGACCAGACGATCAAGTACTTCAACGACGGCGACATCGTCGAAGGCGTCATCGTCAAGGTCGACCGGGACGAGGTGCTGCTGGACATCGGCTACAAGACCGAGGGCGTCATCCCCTCGCGCGAGCTGTCCATCAAGCACGACGTCGACCCCAACGAGGTCGTCAAGGTCGGCGACGAGGTGGAAGCTCTCGTCCTCCAGAAGGAGGACAAGGAAGGCCGCCTGATCCTGTCCAAGAAGCGCGCCCAGTACGAGCGCGCCTGGGGCACGATCGAGGCCAAGAAGGAAGCCGACGAGGTCGTCACCGGCACCGTCATCGAGGTCGTCAAGGGCGGTCTCATCCTCGACATCGGCCTGCGCGGCTTCCTCCCCGCGTCGCTGGTCGAGATGCGCCGCGTCCGCGACCTGCAGCCCTACGTGGGCCGCGAGCTCGAGGCGAAGATCATCGAGCTCGACAAGAACCGCAACAACGTCGTCCTGTCCCGCCGGCAGTGGCTGGAGCAGACGCAGTCCGAGGTCCGCAGCGAGTTCCTCAACAAGCTCGCCCGCGGCCAGGTGCGCACCGGCGTCGTCTCCTCGATCGTCAACTTCGGCGCGTTCGTCGACCTGGGCGGCGTGGACGGCCTCGTGCACGTCTCCGAGCTGTCCTGGAAGCACATCGACCACCCGTCCGAGGTCGTCGAGGTGGGCCAGGAGGTCACCGTCGAGGTCCTCGACGTCGACCTCGACCGCGAGCGGGTCTCCCTGTCGCTGAAGGCGACGCAGGAGGACCCGTGGCGTCAGTTCGCCCGCACCCACCAGATCGGCCAGGTCGTGCCGGGCAAGGTCACCAAGCTGGTGCCCTTCGGTGCGTTCGTCCGGGTCGACGAGGGCATCGAGGGCCTGGTCCACATCTCCGAGCTGGCCGAGCGCCACGTGGAGATCCCGGAGCAGGTCGTGCAGGTCGGCGACGAGATCCTCGTCAAGGTCATCGACATCGACCTCGACCGGCGCCGCATCTCGCTGTCGCTCAAGCAGGCCAACGAGGGCGTCATCGGCGACGAGGAGCAGTTCGACCCCGCCGCCTACGGCATGTCCGCGTCCTACGACGAGCAGGGCAACTACATCTACCCCGAGGGCTTCGACCCCGAGACCGGGGAGTGGCTCGAGGGCTACGAGGAGGCCCGCGAGACCTGGGAGCGGCAGTACGCCGAGGCCCAGGCCCGCTTCGAGGCGCACCGGAAGCAGATCGCCGCGGCCCGCGAGGCCGACGCCGAGGCCGCTGCCGGTGGCAACTACTCCTCCGGCGGCGACACGGCGACCGGCGGCGACACCACCTCCGGTGGCGGCACGCTGGCCAGCGACGAGGCGCTCGCCGCGCTGCGGGCCAAGCTCGCCGGCGGGGAGTGACCCGCTGACCGCGCGCTGACGGTCTGAACCGACGACAGAGGCCCAGGACCCGTGAGGGTCCTGGGCCTCTGTCGTGCGCGCACGGATCGGCGCAGAGGGGTGCCCGCCCGCCGTCCCCGTCCGGGCGGGCACCCGGTCTGATCGGCCCACGTCCGCCCGACGTGTCGGGACGCCCCTCCGGCAGGGTCCCGGCGCGAGCGGTGAGGGCGGAGGAGGCCTCCCTCAGAGGCTGAGGATGATCGCGAAGGCCGAGCGCGGGCGGCCGCCGGCCGCGGCCAGCGACTGCCAGGTGTGGCGGCCGGCCGGGGTGGCGTCGAGCAGCCAGCGGAGGAACGCCCCGCGGCGCGAGGGCCCCGCCTCCTGCACCGTCATGCGCGCGCGGACGGCGGGGATGTCGGCCACCCGGATCCCGCCCGCACGCTCCGCCCGGTGCCGGCCCGGTGTGCGGGGACCGGCGGGGACCGTCGCGACGGCGGTGCGGGGCTGCGACATCGGGCTGCCTGCCTCTCTCGGCTGCGTCCCCCTCCATGGGGAACAGACGGGACGGACGTTATGAGGAGTGACGGGTGTGACTGGTGCGACGCGCCGGGGCCGGGGGGCGGGTGTTACCCGTCCGTGACCGCCGACCGTGCGCTCGTTACCGTCCGTCCGTGCTGCGGATCGGGTTGACCGGCGGGATCGGGTCGGGGAAGAGCACGGTGGCCGCCCTGCTGGCGGCCCGGGGGGCGCTGGTCGTGGACGCCGACCGCATCGCCCGGGAGGTCGTGGAACCGGGTACGCCGGGGCTGGCCGCCGTCGTGGAGGCCTTCGGGCCGGGCGTGCTCACCCCCGACGGGGCGCTCGACCGCCCGGCGCTGGCCGCCGTCGTGTTCGCCGACCCGCAGGCGCGGGCGCGGCTGGACGGGATCGTGCACCCGCTGGTGCGCGCCCGGGCCCTGGAGGTCGTCCAGGCGGCCCCGGAGGACGCCGTGGTCGTCCAGGACGTCCCGCTGCTGGTGGAGACCGGCCAGGCCGGCGCGTACGACCTCGTGCTGGTGGTAGAGACCGACCTGGACACCCGCGTCGCCCGGCTGGTGCTGCGCGGGCTCACCGAGGACGACGCGCGCGCCCGCATCGCCGCCCAGGCCACCGACGAGCAGCGCCGGGCGGTGGCCGACGTCGTCCTCGACAACAGCGGCGCCCCCGAGGCCCTCGCCGCCCAGGTGGAGCGGTTCTGGGAGGAGCGGGTGGCGCCGGCGGTGGGGGAGCGGCGGTGAGTTCCGCCCCGACCGCCCGCCGGCTGACGGACCCCGGAGACGACGAGAGCCCCGGACCGCTGGGGTCCGGGGCTCCGCGTGCTGGTGGGCGATACTGGGTTCGAACCAGTGACCTCTACCGTGTCAAGGTAGCGCTCTACCACTGAGCCAATCGCCCGAGTCCGGTCTGCCGACCGGTCCGCTCCACCGCGCTCGGCGAGGAGCCGAGGTGGAGACGGGATTTGAACCCGTGTAGACGGCTTTGCAGGCCGTTGCCTCGCCTCTCGGCCACTCCACCGCACACACGGGCGCCGGTCTCGCGACCAGCGCCCGAGGTCCCGAGCGGACGACGGGATTCGAACCCGCGACCCTCACCTTGGCAAGGTGATGCTCTACCAACTGAGCCACGTCCGCGTTGCTGTGTTCTGTTGTGTCGCTGTCGTGCTGTGTCGCTGTCGTGCAGGGAGAACCATACCCGACCCTCGGCAGGGGTTTCACGGGGGGTCCCCCCGGGGTTCACCGGGCCCCGGGGTCGGCCCCGCCGCCGGACAGCAGCGCGGCCAGCTCGTCGTCGACGTCGAGCGCCGCCGTCTCCTGCCCGGAGGGCACGAGCTCCTCGGTGCGCTGCAGGAACGCGGCAACCGTGGCGCGGGACAGCTCGAACAGCGCCTCCCCGGAGGGGGCGCGCAGGTGCAGGTACAGCACGTCACCGCTGGTGCGGGCCGGCCAGATGCGCACGTCGCCGTCACCGGCCGGCCGCTCGAGCCCGGCCGCGAGCAGCTCGCGGCCGAGCAGCCAGGTGATGCCGTCGTCGGCGACCTCCCCGGCCTCCCCGAAGCCGATCCGCACCGCGAAGGGGTCGTGCACCGCGTAGGAGAGGGCGGCCGGCACCTCGGTCCAGGAGGTCGGGCCCACCAGGTACAGCGTCGTGGGGACGGAGTACCCGGGGGTGGAGCGGGATGCCATGTCGCCTCGATCCATGTCACGTGTAACGACGAGAGGAGTCGGATGTTGCGCCGACCTGCTACCGGGCGTGTCGCCACGGCCGGGCCGACCGCGGCGGTCATCTTCCCGACCGGTCCGCGCGGTCCCGCCGGGTTCAGGGGCGGGAACCACCTGGGGATGCCCCTACCCGGCGTGGTGAACCGTGATGCGCGCTGCCGCGAATGCGTCGTGTGACGATGGGAACCGTGACGCGTCCGGCACGACGTCCGGAGGGCGACCCCGGTGACCTGGACCTCGTGGCGCGCGTGCGGGCCGGCGACCGGGGCGCCGTGGACGACCTCTACGAGCGGTTCCGCCGGCCGGCGTTCGCGCTGGCCAGGCGGGTGCTCGCCGACGACGTCCTCGCCGAGGACGTCGTCCAGGACGTGTTCCTCACCGTGTGGCGCGACCCGCACGCCTACGACGGCACCCGCGGCAGCTTCTCCGCCTGGCTGCTGGCGATGGTCCACCACAAGGCCGTCGACGCCGTCCGCCGGGAGGAGTCGCAGCGCCGCCGCCGGGCCCGCGCCGAGGACGACCTCGCGCTGAGCGCCCCCACCAGCGCCCGCGACGTCGAGGACGAGGCGTGGGACCGGGTGGTGTCCGAGCGGGTGCGGACCGCGCTCGCGGCGCTGCCCGACGCCCAGCGGGAGGCGCTCACGCTCGCCTACTACGGCGGGTACACGCAGCGGGAGGTCGCGGCCCTGACCCGCGCGCCGCTGGGGACGGTGAAGACCCGCATGCTGGCCGGCATGCGCCGGCTGAAGGAGGAGCTCGGCGGGGTCGCCGGGGGCGGCGCCGGTGGCGCGCTCAGCGGTCCCGCCGCGGTCGACGGGGGTGCCCGGTGAGCCCGCGCCCCGACTCCCACGAGCCCTTCGACGAGCTCGCCGTCGGCTGGGCGCTGCACGCGCTCGAGCCGGAGGACGAGGCGCTGTTCGGCGCCCACCTGCCGACCTGCCCGCGGTGCACCCGGACCGTCGCCGAGACCTCCGAGGTGATGGCGGCGCTGGCCGCGGACCTGCCGCAGGCCGAGCCGGACGACCGGCTGCGCGACCGGCTGCGGGCCGCGGTCGAGGAGACCGGGCAGCTCCCCCCGCCGGCCGGCGTCGACCCCGCCGCCCCGGGCGTGGCGCCCGTGCCGCAGGCCCCGGCCGCCCCCGGCGGGCGCCGCCGCACCGACCGTCCCGTCGCGACCGGCTTCCCCGGCTACGTGCCCACCGCGGAGGAGCCCGCGCCCGACCCCCGCCCGGTGTGGCGGCGGGTGCTGCCCAACGCGCTGGTCGCCGCCGCCGTCGCCGCGATCCTGGCGCTCGGCACCTGGAACGTCGTGCTCAGCTCCGCCCGCGACGACGCCCGCGCCCTCGCCGCGGAGCAGCAGCAGGTGGTCGAGGCGCTGCTGCAGCCCGGACGGGCGACCATCGCACCCGTCCAGGACGGCGACGGCGACCCGGTGGCCACCGTCGTCGCCCGCGACGCGCAGCTGGAGGTCGTCACGCACGGGCTGCGGGTCAACGACAGCAGCGCCAGCGTCTACGTGGTGTGGGGGATGGCCGACGACGCACCGGTGGCGCTCGGCACCTTCGACGTCGTCTCCCCACAGACCGACCTCCGGACCGTAGGCTCCGCCTCGACCGGTCTCGACGGCTACGCGGGGTACGCGATCAGCATCGAGCCCGGCCGGCAGGCTCCGGCGGAACCGTCGGACGTGGTGGCGAACGGGCAGGTGACCAGCTGAGCGGACAGGACACGGTGCCGCCGCCCCCTCGGGAGCGGCGGGCACGACCGACCGCCGAGCAGCGGCGGGAGCACTTCGACCACGACGGCGTCCACAGCCTGCGCGAGCGGGTCGCGGAGTCGCGGTGGCGGCAGCGCCTGGCCGCCCGCCGCTCGGTCGACCACGCCTACCGGATGGTCGTCGGCATCGTCGGCGGCCTCGTGGTCGCCGTCGGCCTGGTCACCATCCCGCTGCCGGGCCCCGGCTGGCTCACCGTCATCGCCGGCCTGTTCGTGCTCGCCACCGAGTTCACCTGGGCCGAGCGGCTGCTGGAGTTCACCAAGCGGCACGTCAAGGCGTGGACCGACTGGCTGGGCCGCCAGCCGGTGTGGGTGCGCCTGGGGATCGGCGTGCTGACGGCGGCGTTCGTCTACGGCGTCCTCGTCGTCACGCTGCACGTCACCGGTGTTCCGGACTGGATGCCGGGGTGGGTGCCCCTGTGGCGCTGACCGTCTGGCATCATGGACGGCGCAACGGGCGATTGGCTCAGTGGTAGAGCGCTTCGTTCACACCGAAGAGGTCACTGGTTCGAACCCAGTATCGCCCACCGGCACGCGAGGGCCGGGCTCCCGACGGGGGCCCGGCCCTCGCGGCGTCCACGGGGGTACCGCGTCGTCGCCCGGTCGCCGGCGGCCCTGGCGACGCCCCGCCCGCCGGCGGGGACCGGCAGGCCGGGGTCGAGCGGCTGCTCGCACTCCGGGCGACCCGGGCCGACGTCGGCCAGGGCGACGTCGGCCCCGGGTGGTGCCGGCCGACCCCGACGGCGACGGGTTCTGCGTGCTGCCGTCCCCGTGGCCGACGGGAGGGCCGGGCTCCCGACGACGGGAGCCCGGCCCTCTCGCGGTGGGCTCAGGCGGCCGGGCCGTAGGTCAGGTGCGCCACGCCGTTGCTCAGCGCCTCGACGCCGACCAGCGACAGCTTCTGCTTCGTGCCCTCGGGGAACAGGTGGATGCCCTCGCCGACGGCGACCGGGTACACGTACAGGTGCAGCTCGTCGACCAGCCCGTCGGCCACCAGCGCCCGCACGAGGGTGGCGCTGCCGCTGACGTAGAGGTCCCGGTCGGCCTTGAGCTCCCGGATCCGGTCGGCGTCGTAGCCGCCGAGGGAGGTGGAGTTCCGCCACACGCCCTCGGCGTCGGCCAGCGTCGAGGAGACGACGTACTTGGTGGTGTCGTTGAAGAACGGCGCCCCGGGGTCGTCCTCGACCGTCCGCGTGGACCACGCCGGCGCGAACATCTCGAAGGTCGTGCGGCCGAGCAGGATGCCCGTCGCCGGCGCGGTGATCGCCCCGATGGAGGCGGCCAGGTCGTCGGGGAACCCGTAGTCGACCGTCCACATCGGTGCGTCGACGACCCCGTCGACGGTGGTGAACTCGTGCACGCGGATGGCACCCATGTCTGCTCCTCGGTCGGTCGGCCGGCCCTGTCGGCCGGTCTCGTCGGGTCAGACACTGGCCGATCCCGTTTCTCATCGGTCGGGGACCCGCCGTGCTGCACGATGCGGGAGTGGAGCCGGTCCCTGATGCGTACACGCTGCGTGCCGTCGTCGAGCTGGAGGTGGCGCTCGAGGCGGGGGTGGCGGTCGACGCCGCGCACGCCGTCGTCGGCGACCTGGCGGTGCGGTCCTTCGGCCCGGGGGTGTTCGGCTGGATCGGCGAGGCGCTGGCCGAGGAGAGCCGGGACCCCGAGGACTGGGCGGCGCTGCTCGCCGACGAGGCCCTCGCCGGCCGCGTCCTCGCGCACCTGCGGGACCGCGCGGGCGACGACGACACGGCGGGAGGCGACCTCGTGTGGTCGGCGTACGCGCCCGGTGCCGGTCCCGGCCGGGAGCAGTTCCGGCGGGCCGTCCGCCGCCGCCGGCGGAGCGCGCTGACGGCCGCACTGCTGCCGCGGCCCCCGCGGGTGGCCGGGCGCCGCCGCCGGGACTGAGCGCGCCCACCTGGATCAGGCGCACCATGGGGGAGATGGCACTGGACAGGGTCGCCCGGCTGGACGCGGCCGTGGAGCGGGACGGCCCCACCTGCATCTGGTGCGGCCGGGCGCTCACCGGGCACGTCACCCCCACGACCGAGCACGTCGTGCCGCGGGTCAAGGGCGGCCCGTCGTGGCTGGAGAACGAGGTGGCCGCCTGCCGGCGGTGCAACGGCGAGCGCGGGCACACCGCACCGGTCGAGTGGCTGGAGGAGTGCCTGCGCCGCGGCTGGCCCGCCGACGAGCAGCGGCTGGCCCGCGTCCTGACCGGGCTGGCCGAGGCGATCGCCGTCCGCGGCGGGCAGCGCCGGGCCCGGCCCTACCTGGAGTCCCAGCTGCGCCGGCTGCGCCGCCGCGGTGTCGTCGTCGCCCGCCCTGCGTAGCGTGACCCGCGTGAGCGCGGGGACGGTCGTCGGCATCTCGGTCTACCCCGTCCGCGGCTGCGCCGGCACGCCCCTGCGGTCCGCCGACGTCGGCCCCGCCGGCCTGGCCGGGGACCGTGGGTCCGCCGTCGTCGACCTCGACGGGCGGGTGCTGCGCGGGAAGGACGCCCCCGCGCTGGCCGGCGTCACCCCCACCGGCCACCCCGACCTCGACGCCGCCGCCGTCGCCGCGGCGCTGGGCCGGCCGGTGCGGCTCGAGCCGCTGACCGGCCGGCCCGAGGGCGCCGCGGCGGTGCACCTGGTCTCCCGGCAGGCGCTGGACCGGGCGGCGGCCGGCGTCGTCCCGGCCGGCTGCGGCGCCGAGGACCCGCGGGCCAACCTCCTCCTCGACCTGCCCGCCGACGACGAGCGGACCTGGGTGGGCCGCCGGCTGCGGCTGGGCTCGGCCGTGCTGGAGGTCACCCGGCTGCCGAAGCACTGCCTGGGCGTCTACGCGGAGGTGGCCGAGCCCGGGACGGTCACGGTCGGCGACGAGGTCCTCCCCACGTAGTCGGCTCTCGGGAACACCGGGGCACGGTCGATACGCTGGCCGGTGCGCGTCCGCCGAGCGGACGCCGTCCCGATCTCGCGCAACCCCCAGGAGCCCCCGTGTCCGCCGCGCCCACCCCTGCCGCAACCGCCCCGATCCGGGTGCCGGCCGGGACGACGGCCGAGCAGGCGCTCAAGGACGCCGGGGTCGCGCTCAAGGGCCCCGACGGCGCCGTCGTCGTCCGCGACCTCGCCACCGGCGACCTGCGCGACCTCGCCTGGGCCCCCGACGCCGACGCCGAGGTCGAGCCCGTCGTCGCCGCCAGCCCCGAGGGCCGCGCGGTCATCCGGCACTCGACCGCGCACGTGCTCGCCCAGGCCGTGCAGGACCTGTTCCCCGGCACCCGGCTGGGCATCGGCCCGCCGGTGGAGAACGGCTTCTACTACGACTTCGACCCGGAGAAGCCGTTCACCCCGGAGGACCTGCAGGCGCTGGAGAAGCGCATGCAGCAGATCGTCAAGGCCGGCCAGCGCTTCTCCCGCCGGGAGGTCAGCGACGACGACGCCCGCGCCGAGCTCGCCCACGAGCCGTACAAGCTCGAGCTGATCGGCCTCAAGGGCTCTGCTGCCGACCCGGCCCACCCGGCCGCCGAGGGCGCCGACGTCGAGGTCGGCGGCGCGCAGCTGACCATGTACGACAACCTCGACCCGCGCACCGGCGAGCGGGTCTGGACCGACCTGTGCCGGGGCCCGCACCTGCCGCGCACCTCGACCATCCCGGCGTTCAGCCTCACCCGCTCGGCCGCCGCCTACTGGCGGGGCAGCGAGAAGAACCCGCAGCTGCAGCGGGTCTACGGCACCGCGTGGGAGAGCCGCGAGGCGCACAAGGCGTACCTGGAGCAGGTGGCCGAGGCCGAGCGCCGCGACCACCGCCGCCTGGGCGCCGAGCTGGACCTGTTCAGCTTCCCCGACGAGATCGGGTCGGGCCTGGCGGTGTTCCACCCCAAGGGCGGCGTCGTCCGGCGGGAGCTGGAGGCGTACAGCCGGCAGCGGCACGAGGAGGCCGGCTACTCCTTCGTCAACACCCCGCACATCACCAAGGGCCGGCTGTTCGAGATCTCGGGCCACCTCGACTGGTACGCCGAGGGCATGTACCCGCCCATGCAGCTCGACGAGGAGCGCGACGCCGACGGCACCGTCCGCCGGCAGGGGCAGGACTACTACCTCAAGCCGATGAACTGCCCGATGCACAACCTGGTGTTCGGGTCCCGCGGCCGCTCCTACCGCGAGCTGCCGCTGCGGCTGTTCGAGTTCGGCACCGTCTACCGGTACGAGAAGTCCGGCGTCATCCACGGGCTCACCCGCGCCCGCGGCTTCACCCAGGACGACGCGCACATCTACTGCACCCCCGAGCAGATGCCCGGTGAGCTGCGCGGGCTGCTCGACTTCGTCCTCGGCCTGCTCGCCGACTACGGCCTCTCCGACTTCTACCTCGAGCTGTCCACCCGCAACCCGGAGAAGTCCGTGGGGTCGGACGAGAGCTGGGAGGTCGCCACCGAGGCACTGCGCCAGGCGGCGCTGGAGTCCGGCCTCGAGCTCGTCCCCGACCCGGGCGGCGCGGCGTTCTACGGCCCGAAGATCTCGGTGCAGGCGCGCGACGCCATCGGCCGCAGCTGGCAGATGTCGACCATCCAGGTCGACTTCAACCTGCCCGAGCGGTTCCACCTCGAGTACACCGCCGCCGACGGCTCCCGCCAGCGGCCGGTCATGCTGCACCGGGCGCTGTTCGGCTCGATCGAGCGCTTCTTCGCCGTCCTCACCGAGCACTACGCCGGTGCGTTCCCCGCGTGGCTGGCCCCGGTGCAGGTGGTCGGCATCCCGGTCACCGACGACCAGGTCGGCTACCTGACCGACGTCGCGCTGAAGCTGCGCGCCCGCGGCATCCGGGTCGAGGTCGACGACTCCGACGACCGCATGCAGAAGAAGATCCGCAACGCCAGCAAGCAGAAGGTGCCCTTCGTGCTCATCGCCGGGGCCACCGACGCCGAGGCCGGCGCGGTCTCCTTCCGCTACCGCGACGGCAGCCAGCGCAACGGCGTGCCGGTCGACGAGGCCGTCGACGCCGTCGTCGCCTGGGTGACCGCGCGGCACAACGCCGACCCGACGGCGGACGCGCCGCTGGAGTCGCGGTGACCGTGGGGCCCGACGGCTTCACGGTCCCCGTCTCCGCCGACGACGACGGGCCGGCCGCCGTCTTCGAGCACCTGTGGACGCCCTACCGGATGGCCTACATCCGGGGCTCGGGCAAGCCCACCGGCGAGCACGACTGCCCGTTCTGCCTCATCCCGGCGATGCCGGACGAGCAGGGACTGGTCGTGGCGCGCGGCGCGACCGTCTTCGCGGTGCTGAACCTCTACCCCTACAACGCCGGGCACCTCATGGTGGTCCCGTACCGGCACGTGCCCGACTACACCGACCTGACCGACGACGAGGTCGCCGAGCTGGGCGCGTTCACGCAGACGGCGATGCGGGTGGTGCGGCAGGTGACCGGAGCACACGGTTTCAACATCGGGATGAACCAGGGCCAGGTGGCGGGGGCCGGCATCGCCGACCACCTGCACCAGCACGCGGTGCCGCGCTGGGGCGGCGACACGAACTTCATGCCGGTCATCGGCCTCACCCGGGTGCTGCCGCAGGTGCTGGCCGAGACCCGCGCGCTGCTGGCCGCGGCGTGGCCGGGCGCGGCGCCGTCGGCGCGGACGGGGGACTGACCGTGCTGGGGTCGGGTGCCCGGGCGGCCGTCGGCCGGTTCTGGGCCCCGGTGGTCACCCGGCTGGCGCGGGCCGGGGTGACGCCGGACGCGATCACCGTCACCGGGACCGTCGGCGCGATCGCCGCGGCGGTGACGCTCATCGCCCACGGCGTCCTGTTCTGGGGCGCGTTCACCGTCACGCTGTTCGTGCTGCTCGACATGCTCGACGGGGCGCTCGCGCGCGCCCGCGGCGGCGGGTCGGCGTTCGGCGCGGTGCTGGACTCGGCCTGCGACCGTGCCGTCGACGCCGCCGTCTTCGGGGCGCTGGTGTGGTGGTACACCGGCGCGGGCGACGACCGGCTGCTCGCGCTGCTGGCCATGGTGGGGCTGGTCCTCGGCGTGCTGACCAGCTACATCAAGGCGCGGGCCGAGGGCGTCGGCATCCCGTGCGACGTCGGCCTGGTCGAGCGCACCGAGCGGCTGATCCTGGTGCTCGCCGGCACCGGCCTCACCGGCCTGGGCCTCCCGTACGCCGTCGACGTGGGCCTGTGGCTGCTGGTGGTGGGCGGCGCGGTGACCGTCGCCCAGCGGGTGGCCGCCGTCCACCGTGGCGCCCGGGGGACGTCGCTGACGCCGTCGGCGCCGGCCCCGTGAGCGGCCTCCGGGCCCGGGCGGCCGCCCGGGCCACCGACCTCGGCTACGCGGCGGGCTGGCAGGCGGTGCAGTGGCTGCCCGAGCCGGTGGCCCGCGGCGCCTCCGACGCGGTCGCCCGCTTCGCCGCCGGCCGTGAGGGCCGGGGCACCCGCCAGCTGCGGGCCAACCTGCGGGTGGCCACCGGCGGCAAGCTCGCCGACGACGAGCTCGCCGCGCTCACCGCGCGCGCGCTGCGCTCCTACGCCCGGTACTGGCAGGAGGCCTTCCGGCTGCCGCGCCTGGGCACCGCGCGGGTGCTGCGCGACACCGTCGTCCCCGGGATCGAGCACCTCGCCCGCGCCCGCGCGCAGGGCCGGCCGGTGATCCTGGCGCTGCCGCACAGCGGCAACTGGGACGCCGCCGGGGTGTGGTTCCTCGACTGGCTCGGCGAGCCGTTCATGACCGTCGCCGAGCGGCTGCGGCCGGAGTCGCTGTACGAGCGGTTCCTGGCCTACCGGGAGACGCTCGGCATGCGGGTGGTGCCCCTCACCGGCGGGGAGCGGCCGAGCTCGGCGGTGCTGCGCGAGTGGCTCGAGGCCGGGCGCTCGGTGTGCCTGCTCGTCGACCGCGACCTCGGCTCCGGCGGCGTGCCCGTCGAGTTCTTCGGCCGGCCGGCCACCATGCCCGGCGGTCCGGCGCTGCTGGCCGCGCAGACCGGCGCCTCGCTGCACCCGGTCACGTGCCGGTTCAGCGAGCGCGGGTGGGTGCTGCAGGTCGGCGAGGAGGTCCCGCTGGACGGCGGGACCCGGCTGCGGGACCGGGTGGCGACGGCGATGCAGGGCGTGGCCGACGCGTTCACTGCCGACATCGCGCGGCAGCCGGAGGACTGGCACGTGCTCGGGCGCATCTGGGCCGACGTGCCGCCCGACCCGCCGGCGGGGGAGTGTCGCTGATGCGGATCGGCCTGGTCTGCCCCTACCAGTGGGACGTCCCCGGGGGCGTCCAGTACCACGTGCGCGACCTCGCCGAGACGCTGCGCGGGCTCGGCCACCACGTCGAGGTGCTCACCCCGGCCGAGCACGAGGAGTCGCTCACCGACCCCTGGCTCACCTTCGCCGGGCGCACCGTGCCGATCCCCTACAACGGTTCGATGGCCAGCGTGCAGTTCGGGCCGGTGTCCGCCGCGCGGGTGCGCCGCTGGCTGCGCGAGGGGCACTTCGACGTCGTCCACGTGCACGACCCGGCGCCGCCGTCGATCGGCCTGCTGGTCTGCATGATCGCCACCGGCCCGATCGTGGCCACCTTCCACGCCGCCACCGTGCGGTCGAAGTGGCTGGCCGCCTGGGGCCCGGTCGTGCGCCCGTGGCTGGAGAAGATCACCGGCCGGATCGCCGTCTCCGACTTCGCCCGGCGCGTGCAGGTCGAGCACCTCGGCGGCGACGCGGTGATCATCCCCAACGGCGTGCACGTGGGCTTCTTCGCCGAGGGCCCGACCCTGCCCGGGGCCGCCCGCGGCGTCGACGGGCCGACCATCGGGTTCCTCGGCCGCTACGACGAGCCGCGCAAGGGCCTGCCGGTGCTGCTGGAGGCGATGCGGACCGTCGTCCGCGAGCACCCCGGCGCCCGGCTGCTGGTGGCCGGCCGCGGCGACCCCGACGCCCTGTACGCGGCGGTGGGGGAGGACCTGCGCGCGCACGTGGCCCTGCTCGGCGAGATCCCCGAGGCCGACAAGGCCGCCTTCCTGCGCTCGGTGGACGTCTACTGCGCGCCCAACCTGCTCGGCGAGTCCTTCGGGGTGGTGCTCATCGAGGCCATGGCCGCCGGCGCGCCGATCGTGGCCAGCGACCTCGACGCGTTCGCGCGGGTGCTCGAGGACGGCACGGCCGGAGTGCTGGTGCGCCGCGGGGACAGCGCGGCGCTGGCCCGGGCGCTGTCGGACCTGCTGGCCGACCCCGCCCGGCGGGCGGCGCTGTCCGCGACCGGGCGCGAGGTGGCCGCGGGCTACGACTGGCAGGTGGTCGCCCGCCGGGTGCTCGCCGTCTACGAGACCGTCGTGCTCCCCGGCGCAGGAGAGGTCACCGCGGGCGACGACGAGGCGTGGCCGGAGGTGACGGGCGCCACCGACGGGGTGTCGACCTCCCTGAGGAGGCGCGGCCGCCGCTAGCGTGACTCGGCGTGACACCCGGCGCCTGGTTGCTCGTCGCCGCGGTCGTCGTCGTCCTCCTGCTGGCCTGGACCGCCTGGACGCTCACCCGGCTGCGGCGGCTGGAGGCCCGCGTCGCCCGCTCGCGGACGGTGCTCGAGGACCGGCTGCGGCACCGCGCCGCGCTCGCCGAGGACCTGGCCGCCGGGTACAGCGCCGCGCTCGGTGAGGACCGCGCGTCCCGGCTGAAGACCGCCGCCTACGAGGCACGGCAGACGCCGGCCGG
This sequence comes from Geodermatophilus sp. SYSU D01045, assembly GCF_054050295.1. Classification (NCBI taxonomy): domain Bacteria; kingdom Bacillati; phylum Actinomycetota; class Actinomycetes; order Geodermatophilales; family Geodermatophilaceae; genus Geodermatophilus; species Geodermatophilus sp. SYSU D01045. The sequence continues at coordinate 65,821 of NZ_JBJGZB010000006.1, read as the reverse complement.
CGACCGGGAGCTGGCCGAGAACGCCCTGGGCCGGGAGCTGCGCGCCCTGCCGGCCGAGGTGCCCGGCGTCCCCGCGTCGCTGCTGGCCGCGCTGGCCGAGACCGACGCCCGCATGGGGCTGGCCCGGCGCTTCTACAACGACGCGGTCCGGGACACCGCGCTGCTGCGCCAGCGGCGGCTGCCCCGGCTGCTGCGGCTGCACGCGGACCGGCCGCTGCCCCGCTTCTTCGACGTCGAGGACGGCCTGGACGCGGTCCCCACGGGCGCCGGCACACCGCGCGGCTGAGCCCGCCTACGCTGGGCCGGGTCGCGCGGTCGTGCGGCCTGCCCTCCGCACCACCCAGGAGCAGCCGTGTCCGACCCCGCCGCCCTCCCCGTCACCGGCACCTCCCGCGTCAAGCGCGGCCTCGCCGAGCAGCTCAAGGGCGGCGTCATCATGGACGTCGTCACCCCCGAGCAGGCGAGGATCGCCGAGGACGCCGGCGCCGTCGCCGTCATGGCGCTCGAGCGGGTGCCCGCCGACATCCGCGCCCAGGGCGGCATCGCGCGGATGAGCGACCCCGACATGATCGACGGGATCGTCTCCGCCGTCTCCATCCCGGTGATGGCCAAGGCCCGCATCGGGCACTTCGTCGAGGCCCAGGTGCTGCAGAGCCTCGGCGTCGACTACGTCGACGAGTCCGAGGTGCTCACCCCGGCCGACGAGGCGCACCACATCGACAAGCACGCGTTCACCGTGCCGTTCGTCTGCGGCGCCACCGACCTGGGCGAGGCGCTGCGGCGGATCGCCGAGGGCGCGGCCATGATCCGGTCGAAGGGCGAGGCGGGCACGGGCAACGTCGTCGAGGCGACGCGGCACGTGCGGGCGATCCGGGCCGGCATCCGGCGGCTGGGCACCCTCGACGAGACCGAGCTGTTCGTCGCGGCCAAGGAACTGCGCGCGCCGCACGACCTGGTCGCCGAGGTGGCCCGCACCGGGAAGCTGCCGGTCGTGCTGTTCACCGCCGGCGGCATCGCCACCCCGGCCGACGCGGCGATGATGATGCAGCTGGGCGCCGAGGGCGTGTTCGTCGGCTCGGGGATCTTCAAGTCCGGCGACCCGGCCCGGCGCGCCGCCGCGATCGTCCAGGCGACGACGTTCCACGACGACCCCGACGTGATCGCCAAGGTCTCCCGCGGGCTGGGCGAGGCCATGGTCGGGATCGACGTGGACACGCTGTCCGACTCGCAGCGGTTCGCCGCGCGCGGCTGGTGAGCGCGCCCCGGATCGGGGTGCTCGCGCTGCAGGGCGACGTCCGCGAGCACCTCGCGGTCCTGACCGGGCTCGGCGCGGACGCGGTGCCGGTGCGGCGCCCCGCCGAGCTGGCCGCCGTCGACGGGCTGGTCCTGCCCGGCGGCGAGTCGACCACGATGGCGAACCTCGCCGTCCGCACCGGGCTGCTCGAGCCGCTGCGTGCCGCCGTCCGCGGCGGGCTGCCGGTGTACGGCACCTGCGCCGGGCTGGTGCTGCTGGCCGACCGGCTCCTCGACGCCCCGCCCGGGCAGCAGACGATCGGTGGCCTCGACGTCACCGTGCGGCGCAACGCCTTCGGCCGGCAGGCCGACTCCTTCGAGTCGCGCGTCGCGGTGGAGGGCGTGCCCGGCGGCCCGCTGTCGGCCGTGTTCATCCGTGCGCCGTGGGTCGAGGAGGCCGGGCCGGGGGTGCAGGTCCTCGGGCGGGTCGAGGGCGGAGCGGCCGACGGTAGGATCGTCGCGGTGCGCCAGGGCGACGTCGTGGCCACCAGCTTCCACCCCGAGCTGACCGGGGACACCCGGGTCCACGCGTGTTTCATGGAGATCGTGCGGAGCGCGGTCGGCGGGGCGGTCGCAGCCCCCAGCGGCGCCGGTGCCGGCGCCCCCGACCTCGGAGGAGCACAGTGAGCGGCCATTCCAAGTGGGCGACCACGAAGCACAAGAAGGCCGCCATCGACGCCAAGCGCGGCAAGCTGTTCGCCAAGCTGATCAAGAACATCGAGGTCGCGGCGCGCACCGGCGGCGGTGACCCCGCGGGCAACCCGACGCTCTACGACGCCATCCAGAAGGCGAAGAAGTCCTCGGTCCCCAACGACAACATCGACCGCGCGGTCAAGCGCGGCTCGGGCGCCGAGGCCGGTGGCGTCGAGTACCAGTCGATCACCTATGAGGGCTACGCGGCGGGGGGCGTCGCGGTGCTCGTCGAGTGCCTCACCGACAACCGCAACCGGTCGGCCTCCGAGGTGCGCACCGCGATGACCCGCAACGGCGGCTCGATGGCCGACCCGGGCTCGGTGTCCTACCTGTTCACCCGCAAGGGCGTCGTCGTCGTCCCGAAGGCCGACGGCGTCGACGAGGACACCGTTCTCATGGCGGTCCTCGACGCCGGCGCCGAGGAGGTCCGCGACCTCGGCGACACCCTCGAGGTCGTCTCCGAGCCCGGTGACCTGGTCGCCGTCCGCACCGCGCTGCAGGACGCCGGCATCGACTACGACTCGGCCGAGGCCGGGTTCGTGCCCAGCGTCACCGTCGAGCTCGACGAGGAGGGCGCCGGCAAGGTGTTCCGCCTCATCGACGCGCTCGAGGACCTCGACGACGTGCAGAACGTCTACGCCAACTACGACGTCTCCGACGAGGTGCTCGAGAAGGTCGGCTGAGGGAGCTCCTCCTCTCCCTCCCCGCCGCGCACGGCCGGGGCCGCGCACCGCTCCCCGGACCGTGCCGCGTGTTGCGCCGCGGGGCCGTCGTCCGGGACGGTTACGGTTGCGGTCGAACACGCGTTCGGTGGGAGGGGGAGCGGGCATGCGGGTGCTCGGCATCGACCCGGGGCTGACCCGGTGCGGGTGGGGTGTGGTCGACGGCCGGCCCGGCACGCGCCCGGCCGCCGTGGGCGTCGGCGTGATCCGCAGCTCCGCGGACCTGGACCTGGAGCTGCGGCTGCTGGAGCTGCACACCCAGGTCACCGCGCTGCTGCGCGAGCACCGGCCCGACGTCGTGGCCATCGAGCGGGTGTTCACCCAGAACAACAAGGGCACCGCCACCGGCACCGCGCAGGCGGCCGGGGTCGCGGCGCTGGCCGCTGCGCAGGCCGACCGGCCGGTCGCCTGGCACACGCCCAGCGAGGTCAAGGCGGCCATCTCCGGCAACGGCCGCGCGGACAAGGAGCAGGTCACCCTCATGGTCACCCGGGTGCTGGGGCTGGCGTCACCCCCCAAGCCGGCCGACGCCGCCGACGCCCTGGCGCTGGCGGTCTGCCACGTGTGGCGCGGCCCGGCCCAGGACCGGCTGCGGGTCGCGGCGATCGCCGGCGGCATCGGCGCGCCGGTGGTGCAGCGGACGCTGCCGCGCTGGCAGGGGGTGTCCCGGTGATCGCCTCGGTGAGCGGCCGGGTCGCCGCGGTCGGCCCGGAGGGCGCGGTCGTCGAGGTCGGCGGCATCGGCCTGGCCGTGCAGTGCACGCCGGGCACCATCGCCCGGCTCGCGGTGGGTGAGGACGCCCGCCTGGCCACCAGCCTGGTCGTGCGCGAGGACTCCCTCACCCTCTACGGCTTCGCCGACGACGACGAGCGGCAGCTGTTCGAGCTGCTGCAGACCGCCAACGGCGTCGGCCCGCGGCTGGCGCAGGCGGTGCTGGCCATCCACCCGCCGCGCGAGGTCCGCCGCGCGGTGTCCACGGCCGACGTCAAGGCGCTCATGCAGGTGCCCGGCATCGGCAAGAAGGGCGCCGAGCGGCTGATCCTCGAGCTGCGCGACCGGCTGGGCGCCACCACCACCGACACCCAGCTCGACGGGCCCGCCCCGGCGGGTCTCGCGCCGGTCACCCCGGTGGCGCCCTGGCGCGACCAGCTGTCCTCGGCGCTGGTCGGGCTCGGCTGGTCCACCAAGGAGGCCGACACCGCGCTCACCGCGCTCGCGCCGGTCGCCGACGAGCAGCTCACCAGCACCGGGCGGGTCGACGTCGCGCTGCTGCTGCGCCAGGCGCTGCAGCTGCTGGGCCGGTCGTGAGCGCCCCGTTCGACCGGTCGCTGACCGGCGAGGTGGAGTCCGGCATCAGCCGCGACTTCGCCGTCTCCCCGCAGGCCGGGGACGAGGAGCGGGTGGTCGAGTCCGCGCTGCGGCCGCACTCGCTGACCGACTTCATCGGCCAGCCCAAGGTCGCCCGCCAGCTCGCGCTGGTCCTCGAGGGCGCCAAGCGCCGGGGCCGGCCGCCGGACCACGTGCTGCTGTCCGGCCCGCCCGGGCTCGGCAAGACCAGCCTCGCGCTGATCATCGGCTCGGAGCTCGGCACCTCGGTGAAGATCACCAGCGGCCCGGCGATCGAGCGCTCCGGCGACCTCGCCGCGATGCTGTCCAACCTCGGCCCCGGCGACGTGCTGTTCATCGACGAGATCCACCGCATCGCGCGGCCCGCCGAGGAACTGCTGTACATGGCGATGGAGGACTTCCGGGTCGACGTCGTCGTCGGCAAGGGGCCCGGCGCCACCGCGATCCCGCTGGAGATCAACCCGTTCACCCTGGTCGGCGCGACCACCCGGGCGGGCCTGCTCACCGGGCCGCTGCGCGACCGGTTCGGCTTCGTCGGGCAGATGGAGTTCTACGAGCCCGCCGAGCTGCAGCAGGTGCTCGCCCGCAGCGCCGACCTGCTCGGCGTCGAGCTCACCGACGACGGCTCGGCCGAGATCGCCGGCCGCTCCCGCGGGACGCCGCGCATCGCCAACCGGCTGCTGCGCCGGGTCCGCGACTACGCCGAGGTCGAGGCCGACGGCCGGGTCACCCGCGCCGTCGCGCAGGCCGCGCTGGCCCTCTACGACGTCGACGACCTCGGGCTGGACCGGCTGGACCGGGCGGTGCTGGAGGCGCTGGTCGTGCGCTTCTCCGGCGGGCCGGTCGGCGTCTCCACGCTGGCGGTCGCGGTGGGCGAGGAGCCGACCACCGTCGAGGAGGTGTGCGAGCCGTTCCTCGTCCGCGCCGGGCTGCTGGCCCGCACCCCGCGCGGGCGGGTGGCCACCGAGGCGGCCTGGCGGCACCTCGGCCACCCGGTGCCGCGCGGCGGCATCCCCCTCGGGGGTGTCACAGCCGTCCCGCGTGACCCGGGCGCGTCGTCGGAACCGCTGTTCGACGCCTAGACTGATCGGCGCTGGCGCGCAACTCGGCCCTCCCCGGGCCGACCGGTCCCGGCCGTGCGATCCCGTGTCGGCGCGGACGGTGTCCCGCGCGCCACGACCGACGTACCCGAGCGGTCCCGACCCGGGCCGCACCGACCGCGCGCAGCCGGCGCGGTAGAGAGGCACTCCCGTCGTGGAACTGTTCCCCCTGCTCCTGCTCGTGCTGGCGTTCGTGGCGCTGGTCGTGCTCCCCGCGCGGGCCCGCAAGCGCCAGCAGAACCAGACGCAGTCGGCGCTGGCGATCGGCGTGCCGGTCACCATGGCCGGCGGTGTGTACGGCACGGTGGCCGGTCTCGACGACCCGGCCACCGTCCAGGTCCAGATCGCCCCGGGCGTCGTGGTGACCTACGCCCGGCAGGCGGTCCTCCAGGTCCGCCCGGTGGCCGGCGAGGTGCCCGGCCCGGTGGCGACCGGGGAGACCGTGGTCGAGCCCGCCCCGGACGAGACCACGCCCCGGGACGACCGGCCGGGTGACGGCCCCACCGGCAAGACCCTCTGACGGAGGACCCGTGGCTAACCGCGCCCTGCCGGCGCGCCGCTACTTCGGCGCGCTGGTCCTGATCGTGGCCGTCATGTACGGCCTGATCTTCCTCACCGGCTCCGACCGCACCCCCCAGCTCGGCCTGGACCTGCGCGGCGGGACCACGGTCACGCTGACCGCGCGCACGCCCGACGGGCAGGCGCCGGCGCCCGAGGACCTCGAGCTCGCCCGCCAGATCATCGAGCAGCGGGTCAACGGCCTCGGCGTCGCCGAGGCCGAGGTGGTCACCGAGGGCGACGCGAACATCGTCATCTCGGTGCCCGGCGACGACGGCGAGCAGGCCCGCGAGCTGGGCCAGACCGCCCAGCTGCGGTTCCGCCCGGTGGTCACCGGCCCCGAGGCGGCCGCGCCCGCGGAGAGCACCGACAGCGCCGCGCCGAGCGACTCCGCCACCCCGACCGACGGCGCGACGCCGACGGACCCCGCGGCCCCCACGGACGCCGCGGCGCCGACCGACCCGGCCACCCCCACCGACGCCGCGACGGCGACGGACCCCGCCACCCCGAGCGACGGCGCGGTGAGCGACCCCGCGCTCGACCCGGACCGCCCCGCGGTGACCCAGGAGGAGGCCGCGGCGCAGTACGCGACGCTGACCTGCGACCCCGCGGACACCACCAGCGAGGTCGCCCGCCCCGACGACTACGTCGCCGCGTGCAGCGAGGACGGCTCGCAGAAGTACCTCCTCGGCCCGACGATCATCGAGGGCACCGAGATCGCCGACGCGACCGCCGGCACCCAGCAGACCACTGGTGAGTGGGTCGTCCTGCTGGACTTCAACTCCGAGGGCCGGGCCACCTGGGCGGAGTACACCGCCGCCAACGTCGGCAGCAACGTCGCCTTCACCCTCGACGGCCGGGTCGTGTCCGCGCCCACCATCCAGGGCGCCATCAACGGCCAGACGACCATCACCGGCTCGTTCGACCAGGCGAGCGCCGAGGAGCTGGCCAACCAGCTGCGCTACGGCGCGCTCCCGCTGACCTTCGAGCAGGCCACCGCCGAGTCGATCTCCACCGAGCTCGGCGCCGAGCAGCTGGAGGCCGGCCTGATCGCCGGCGCCATCGGCATCGCGCTGGTGTTCGTCTACGCGCTGGTCTACTACCGGCTGCTGGGCCTGGTCATGATCGCCAGCCTGGTGCTGTCGGCGGTCGTGGTCTACGCCAGCCTCGTCCTGCTCGGCCGCGAGATCGGCTTCACCCTGAGCCTCGCCGGCATCGCCGGGTTCATCGTGGCCATCGGCATCACGGCGGACTCGTTCGTCGTCTACTTCGAGCGCCTCAAGGACGAGGTCCGCGAGGGCCGGACGCTGCGCTCGGCGGTGCCGCGCGCCTGGGTCCGCGCCCGCCGCACCATCCTCTCGGCCGACGCGGTCAGCTTCCTCGCCGCGGCGATCCTCTACTGGCTGGCCATCGGCGACGTGAAGGGCTTCGCGTTCACCCTCGGCCTGTCCACGGTCCTGGACCTGGTCGTCGTCTTCCTCTTCACCCACCCGCTGATGGCCGTGCTCGCCCGGTTCCGGTCGTTCGGCTCGAGCCGGTTCTCCGGCCTCGGCCAGGTCGACCGGTCGCTGCGCTCGGCCGCCCCGGCCGTCCGCGCGGAGCGCGAGCTGGTCGGCGCCGGGTCGGGTGCCCGCGCGTCCCAGGACAGGAGCAAGGCATGAGCCGCGACGAGGAGACCCCGGTGCCGGTGGGCACCGAGGCCGACGAGGCCCGCGCGGCCGACGCGTCGGCGGCCGAGGACGCCGCTGCCGCGGCCGACGACGCCGCGCTCGCCGACGCCGGCCTCCCCGCCGAGGGCAGCACCACCCGCCGCCCCGAGCGGCGGGCGTCCCTGGCGCACCGGCTGTACAACGGCGAGGCCGGCCTCGACGTCGTCGGCCGCAGCCGGCTGATCTACAAGGTCACCGCCGTCATCGTGCTGGTCTGCATCGCCTCGATGGTGTTCCGCGGCTTCAACTTCGGCATCGACTTCGCCGGCGGCAACAGCTTCCGGCTGCCGGGCGACAGCGCCGTGCTGGAGCAGGTGCGCGAGGCCGCCACCGACGCGGGCGCCGACGTCGCCTCCGCGCAGGTCGTCGGCGGCGACGAGATCCTGCTGCGCACCGGCGCGCTGGACAACGACGGCGAGCGGGCGGTCGTCGAGGCGGTGGCCGACGCCGCCGGCGTGGACGCGGGCGCCGTCAGCCCCGAGTCGGTGAGCGCCGAGTGGGGTCAGGACATCACCGACCAGGCGCTCATCGCGCTCGTGGTGTTCCTCGTCGCGGTCATCGCGTTCCTGGCGATCCGGTTCCAGCCGAAGATGGCCATCGGCGCCATCGTGGCGCTGCTGCACGACCTGCTGGTCACCGCCGGCGTCTACTCGCTGGTCGGCTTCGAGGTCACGCCGTCGACGATCATCGGCCTGCTGACCATCCTCGGGTTCTCCCTCTACGACACCGTCGTCGTCTTCGACAAGGTCGACGAGAACACCCGCGGCCTGGCGCAGAGCGCCCGCATGACCTGGGGGGAGGCGGCCAACCTCGCGGTCAACCAGACCCTCATGCGCTCGATCAACACCTCGGTGATCGCACTGCTGCCGGTCGCCGGGCTGCTGTTCGTCGGCGCGGGCCTGCTCGGGGTGGGCACGCTCAAGGACCTGGCGCTGGTGCTGTTCGTCGGCCTCGCCGCGGGCGCCTACTCGTCGATCTTCCTGGCCACGCCGATCGTCGCCGACCTCAAGGAGCGCGAGCCCGAGGTCGTCGCGCTGCGCAAGCGCGTGCTCGCCCGCCGGTCGGCCGCCGCCCGCCAGGGCGCCCGCGCCTCGGCCGGGCCGGTCGCCAGCGCCCGCCGGGCCCGCGGCGGCGCCGCGCGCGGCGGGGTGGCGCTGGCCGAGCGGGACGCCGGGTCGCTGGGCCCGGCGGAGGCCGACGTCGTCGTCGAGTCGCCGGCCACGGTCGGCCCCGACGCCGGCCGGCCGCGCGGCGCCACCGCGGCGCCGCGCCCGGGTGTCCGGCCGCAGCGGCCGGGCGGGTCGAAGAAGCGCCGGTGAGCACCGCCGAGGCGCTCCCGCCCCTCGACGAGCTCATCGCCTCCCTGACCGTCGACGTCCCGGACTTCCCCGAGCCCGGGGTCGTCTTCCGCGACCTCACGCCGGTCTTCGCCGACGGCCCGGCCTTCCGCCGCATGGTGGAGGGCCTGGCCGCGCCGGTGCTGGCGGACCCGCGGGCAGCGGCGGTCGCGCACACCGACGACGGCCGCCCCGGCGACCCGGGATTCGACGTCGTCGTCGGCGTCGAGGCCCGCGGGTTCCTGCTGGCCGCGGCGGTCGCGCTGCACGCCGGCGTCGGCGTCGTGCCGGTGCGCAAGGCCGGCAAACTGCCCCGGGAGCGGATCGCCGCCGAGTACGTGCTCGAGTACGGCACCGCGACCGTCGAGATGCACACCGACTCGCTCCGCCGCGGTCAGCGGGTGCTGCTGGTCGACGACGTGCTCGCCACCGGCGGCACGCTGGCGGCCTCCGTCGCCCTGGTCGAGGAGCTCGGCGGCGTGGTGACGGCGGTGTCGGTGGTCGTCGAGCTCGCCGCCCTGGGCGGCCGCGAGCGGCTCGCCCCGCACGCCGTGCACACCCTCTGGACCACCTGAGGAGGAGCCCCGGCCCGGCGCGGCCGCGCCCCTGGCGGGCGCGGCTAGCATGGTGCTGGTCGTTCCTCCTCTGCTCCCGCAGGAGTCACCGTGGCACCCGACGCGCCCGCCACCCGCGTGGCTGGCGCGCGGCCCGAGGAGGACCCCGCCCCGCCGCAGGACCAGCGCACCCCGCTGCCGTCCCGGCCGCTGGTCCGCCGTCCCGACGACGTCGGCAGCGAGCCGCCGGAGGAGGGCGCCCCCGCCCGCCCACGCCGGGTGCGCGACCGGCTGGCCCGCCGGATCGTCGCCAGCCAGCGCAGCGAGGTCCGCCCGGTGCTCGAGCCGCTGGCCGCGCTGCACCGGCAGAGCCACCCCAAGGCCGACCTCACGCTGCTGCAGCGGGCCTACGACGTCGCCGAGGCCGCGCACGCGACCCAGAAGCGCAAGAGCGGCGATCCCTACATCACCCACCCCCTGGCCGTGGCCACCGTGCTCGCGGGCCTGGGGATGGACACCACGACGCTGGTCGCCGCGCTGCTGCACGACACCGTCGAGGACACCGGCAAGACGCTCGAGGCGATCAGCGACGACTTCGGCCCCGAGGTCGCCCACCTCGTGGACGGCGTCACGAAGATCGACAAGGTGAAGCTGGGCGACGCCGCCCAGGCCGAGACGATCCGCAAGATGATCGTCGCGATGGCCCGCGACCCGCGGGTGCTGGTCATCAAGCTCGCCGACCGGCTGCACAACATGCGCACGCTGCGCTTCCTCCCGCCGGAGAAGCAGGAGAAGAAGGCGCGCGAGACGCTGGAGATCCTCGCCCCGCTGGCCCACCGGCTGGGCATGAACACGATCAAGTGGGAGCTCGAGGACCTCGCGTTCGCCACGCTCTACCCCAAGCGCTACGACGAGATCGTCCGGCTGGTCGCCGAGCGGGCGCCCTCGCGCGACACCTACCTCGCCGAGGTGACCGCGGCGGTCACCGAGCAGCTCAAGGCGGCCGGGATCCAGGCCGTCGTCACCGGCCGGCCCAAGCACTACTACTCGATCTACCAGAAGATGATCGTCCGCGGCCGGGACTTCACCGACATCTGGGACCTGGTCGGCATCCGGATCCTGGTCGACACCGTCCGCGACTGCTACGCGGCGCTGGGCATCATGCACGCGCACTGGCAGCCGGTGCCCGGGCGTTTCAAGGACTTCGTCGCGATGCCGAAGTTCAACATGTACCAGTCGCTGCACACGACGGTGATCGGGCCGCAGGGCAAGCCGGTCGAGCTGCAGATCCGCACGCACGACATGCACCGCACCGCCGAGTACGGCATCGCCGCGCACTGGAAGTACAAGGAGAAGGCGCGGCAGGGCGGCAGGCCCGGCCCCGGCGAGTTCGGCGCCTCGAAGGTCGGCACGCCCGACGACATGCTGTGGCTGCGCCAGCTGCTGGACTGGCAGCGCGAGGCCCAGGAGCCCGGCGAGTTCCTCGAGACCCTGCGCTACGACCTCGGTCCGCAGGAGGTCTTCGTCTTCACGCCCAAGGGCGACGTCATGAGCCTGCCCGGCGGGTCGACGCCGGTGGACTTCGCCTACGCGGTGCACACCGAGGTCGGCCACCGCTGCATCGGCGCGCGGGTGAACGGCACGCTGGTCAGCCTGGACAGCAGGCTGTCCAACGGCGACGTCGTCGAGATCTTCACCTCCCGCTCGCCCACGGCCGGCCCGTCGAAGGACTGGCTGTCCTTCGTCGGCTCCTCCCGCGCGCGGACCAAGATCCGCCAGTGGTTCACCAAGGAGCGCCGCGACGACGCCGTCGAGGCCGGCAAGGAGGCCCTCACCCGGGCCATGCGCAAGGCCGGCCTGCCGCTGCAGCGGCTGCTCGGCGGCGAGGCGCTGGTCACGCTGGCCAAGGACCTCCGCTACGCCGACGTCACCGCGCTGTACGCGGCGGTGGGGGAGAACCAGATCTCCGCGGCGTCGGTGGTCGACAAGCTGATCACCGCCCTCGGCGGCGCCGAGGGCGCGGTCGAGGACATCGCCGAGACCGCGATCCCCACCCGGCGCCCGCTGCACCGGCGCCCGGCCAGCGGCGACCCCGGGATCGTCGTCCACGGGATGAGCGACGTCTGGGCCAAGCTCGCCAAGTGCTGCACCCCGGTGCCCGGCGACGAGGTGCTCGGCTTCGTCACCCGCGGCGGCGGGGTCAGCGTGCACCGCACCGACTGCACCAACGCCGCGGACCTGCGGCGCAAGAGCGAGCGGCTGGTCGAGGTGGAATGGGCCAGCCAGCCCGGGTCGGTGTTCCTCGTCTCGATCCAGGTCGAGGCGCTGGACCGGCACCGGCTGCTGTCCGACGTCACCAAGGCGCTGGCCGACGAGCGGGTGAACATCCTCTCGGCGTCGGTGCAGACCAGCCGGGACCGGGTGGCGGTCAGCCGGTTCACCTTCGAGCTGGCCGACCCCGCGCACCTGGGCGCGGTGCTGCAGACGGTGCGCAACGTCGAGGGCGTCTTCGACGTCGAGCGCGTCACCGCCTGAGGGCCACCACCGCGTACAGCGGGTCCCCGGCGCCCGGCGGGGTGCGCAGCGACACCTCCGGCTCGGTGAAGGCGCCGGCGCGGCGCACCAGCTCGGCGACCAGCGCGCCGTGCTGCTCGTCGGTCGTGGCCAGCCAGCCGTGCACGGCCTTGGTGGGGAAGCAGCGGTTCGAGAAGGTGACCACCAGCGGCCCGCCCCGGCGCACCACCCGCCCGGCCTCGGCGAGCACCTCGACCGGCCGGGTCAGGTAGTCGATCGACACGCAGCACACCACGGCGTCGACGTCGCCGTCGGGCAGCGGGAGCCGCGGGTCGGCGTTGAGGTCCCGCACCACCCGCTCGGTGGCCGCGGGGTTGGCGGCCAGCTCGCGGGCGTTCATGCCGAGCACCACCAGCTCGGCCGGCGGGGTGCGGAAGTGCGAGACCCACGAGGACATGAGGTCCAGCACCCGGCGGGGTACCGGCGCCGAGCCGTCGATGCCGAGCTCGGCGTAGAGGTCGCCGACCGCGGCGATCGCGTCGTCGTCGATGTGGGTGACCAGCCGCGGCGGGCCGTAGAACTCCGCGTCGGGCCGCTCGTCGTCGCGCGCGAAGAACCCGGGCGGGAACCCCGCGTAGGGGTCCTCCGTCATCCCACCGGTGCCATCGAGGTGACCGTCACCGGGACGGTCGGGGCGCCGCCGCCGGGGGAGGGGTCCAGCGAGCCGTCGTTGCCGTTGGCCGCGACCACGTCGAGGACGGCGAGGCCGCCGTCGTCGACCGTGCCGACGACGGTGTAGTCCGGCGGCAGCGCGCTGTCGCCCCAGACGAGGAAGAACTGGCTGCCGTCGAGGCCCTGCCCGCTGTTGGCCATCGCCACGGTGCCGCGGGGGTAGGTCTCGTCGCCGTCGACGTCGGTGGGGAAGGCGTAGGTGGGCCCGCCGGCGCCGGTGCCGGTCGGGTCGCCGCACTGCAGCACCTGCAGGCCCTCGCTGTCGACCTCCCGGTGGCAGGACGAGCCGTCGAAGAAGCCCTGTGCGGCCAGGTGCAGCATGCTCGCCGCCGCGCACGGGGCGCCGGCCCGGTCCAGGGTGAGCGTGAGCTCGCCCAGGCTGGTGGTCATCCGCAGCGCCGCGGTGCCCTCGGCGGGCACCTCGTCGTCGGGCGGGGCGACCTCCACGGCGTAGGGGTTGCCCGACCGGGCGGCCACCCACTCGCAGGCCACCGTCGCGGCGCCCGCAGTACCGCCGCCGGGCGGGGGGGCGCCCCCCCGCCGGCCGCCCGCCCCGCCCCCCCCCCCCCCCCCCCCCGCCCCCCCCCCCCCCCCCCCCCCCCCGCCCCCCCCCCCCCCCCGGCCCCCCCCCCCCCCACGCCCCGCCCCCCCCCCCCCCCGGCCGCCCGCCGCCCGCCCCCCCCCCCCCCGCGCCCCCCCCCACGACCTGGTGTGCAGCCTACGACGAGGACGCGGGGTGCCTCACGTCGTGTGCCCTGATCGTGACCTGCGACTTCGCCCCGGACCCTCAGACGACCTGGTGCAGCCAGGTGGTCTGGCTGCCGTCACCGGCGTAGCGGTAGACCTCGAGATCGGCGTCCCAGGCCGCGCCGAGGAGCTGGTCCACGCCGTGGCGGAACGCCTCCACCGACGTGGCGGTCGCCGCGAGGGTGCGCAACTGCTGCTCGGTCACCACGATGTCGCCGTTGGCGCTCGTGGGGGCGCGGAAGACGCCGTGCCCCGGCACGTAGGACATGCGCTCGCCGTCGTTGCCGTGACTGGCCTCTTCGGTCACCTCGAACCGCAGCATCGGCCACGCGCGCAGCGCGGCGACCAGCTTGGCGCCCGTGCCGGGGGACCCGGTCCAGGCCACCTCGGCACGGTAGGCACCGTGCGCCGCGGGCTGGTCGGCCCACGACAGGGAGACCGGCGCGCCGATGACGCGTTCGAGCGCCCACTCGACGTGCTGGCAGAGCGCCTTCGGGCAGGAGTGCACGAAGACGACACCCTGGGTAGACCGTCGCTGCACGAGGCACCTCCATCGACTCGATCGGTCTCGTCTTCCCCAACGGACGATCGATTCGGTGACAGGCTGTGGTCAACGGCGGTGGGCCAGGGCTTCCGGGGACAGTGTGCACGATGAGGTGCCGGTCGCGCCAGTGCGGATGCAGCGACTGTTCCGGATGTGACCACACCCGCCCCGCAGGTCACGGAAGTGCTGGTCAGCGCCATACCACGACCGGTGGCGCGGCGTCCAACCCGAGGTCGGACGGCCCTGACGGTACACCGTGGCTCCCGTCACCGGCCGTTGCGGGAGCCCGTGTCGTATACGGAACTCTGTCGACCGTCGGTGACGCACGGTGAACGCCCCGCGGGAGTGTCGGTCACCCTGCGAGATCGTCCGCGGGGTGGGTAGGGGCCCGGCATGGGACGCGACGACGGGACGCACGGGATGGCCGACGCCGGCCGGGACGTGGTCGGGCCGATGGTGCTCGGCGCCTGGGACGCCTTCCTCGAGCAGGCGGCCGCGGTGGACCTCGACCGGCCGACGCGGCTCCCGGGCTGGCGGGCGCACGAGGTGTGCGTGCACCTGGGCTGCTGGCCCGACCACGCCGCCCTGGCCGACCTGACGGCGTCCGCCCGGGCCGGCGGCACCGGGACGCCGGCCGACGTCGACGCGACCAACGCCCGGGTGACCACCGCCCACCGGGACGCCTCGCGGGAGGAGGTCCTCGCCGCGCTGCGCCGCAACCGGGAGGCGACCGCCCGCTACCTGGCCGAGGAACCCACGGAGCTGGACACCGCGCCCGCCGTCTCGACGGTGGGGCGGCTGCCGATGCTGTCGGTGGTCCTGGGCCAGGCCTACGAACTCGCGGTGCACGGCCTGGACCTGGTGCCGCTGGGCGCTCCCCCGGTCCCGCCGGCGGTCCTGGACGCCGGGCTGGCCGCGCTGGCCGACGTCACCGGCGCACTGGCCGCCTCGTCGGGCATCGCCGGCGGCGCCGCACTGGTCAGCCCCGGCGGCGGCTGGGTCTTCGCGGCCGACCCGCCGGGCTGGACGGTGCGGCGGGTCGCCGGAGGACGGCCCCGCGGCGCCGTCGTCGAGGCCGCGGCCGACGTGCTGCTGGAGGCGGCGTCGGGGCGGACCAACCCGGCCGCGGCGCTGGTGCGGCGCCGGCTGCGGGTGCGCGACCTGCCCGAGCTGATGCGGCTGGCGCCGATCGTCGAGTCGGCGCCGGGCATCCCCGGCGGCCCGATCCTGGCGCTGGCCGCGCGGACCGTCGGGGGCGCCGGCGACCTGCTCGGCCGGTTCCGCGGGCGCCGCTAGCAGGCGCCGCCCAGCGAGACGCCGTGCGCCTGCAGCCACGGCATCGGGTTGACCCGGCTGGCGTACAGCCCGCCCTCGTGCACCTCGAAGTGCAGGTGCGGTCCGGTGGACTGGCCCTTGTTGCCGACCTCGGCGATCTGCTGGCCGGCGGTCACGACCTGGCCGGCCGAGACGAAGAACCGGTTGACGTGTCCGTAGAGGGTGATCGAGCCGTCGTCGTGCTGCACGTAGACGGCCTGGCCGAAGCCGCTGGCGGGACCCGCCTGCAGGACGACGCCGCCCTCCGGGGCGAAGACCGGGGTGCCGATCGGGGCGGCGATGTCCACGCCCTGGTGCATGGTCCCCCAGCGCGGGCCGTAGCAGGAGGTCACGCGGCCGGTGGTCGGGGCGATGCCACCGCCGGCGCTGGACTGGACGTTCACCGCGGCCTGCTGCTCGGCGGCCTGCTGGGCCTCCCAGGCGGCCTCGGCCTCGGCGATGCCGCGCAGCCGCAGCAGCTCGACCTCGGCCGCGCGCAGCTGCTCGTCGAGGCGGGCCTTCTCACCGGCCAGGGCGTCGTAGTCGCCCTGCGCCTCGGCCAGCCGGGCGTCGGCGGCGGCCTGGGCCTCCGCGGCGGCCGTGGCGGCGGCGTCGCGCTCCTGGACGGCGGCGCGGGCGGCGGCGTCGGCCTCCTCCTCCTGGGCCTCGAGGACCTCGTACTGCTGGAGGGTCTCGGCGCGCTGGGCGCCGAGCAGGTCGAGGGTGGCGGCGCGCTCGAGGACCTCGCGGGGGCCCTGGCTGTCCAGCAGCACCGAGGCGGTGCCGCCGAGGTCTCCCCCGTTGCCCATGTAGGCCTCGCGGCCGAGCTCGACGACCTCGTCCTGGGCCTGCGCGACGGCGTCGCGCGCGGCCTGCAGCTCGGCAGCGGCCGCGGTGGCGGCCTCCTGCGCGGCGGCGAGCTCGGCCTGGGCGACCAGCGCGGCGTCCGCGGCGGCCTCGGCCTCGACGGTCATCCGCTGCAACTGCTCCTCGGCGGTGGCGACCTCGCCCTGGATCCGGCTCACCTCGGCGACGAGGGCGGCCTCGGCGGCCTCGGCCGCGGCGACGTCGTCGTCGGGGTCCGCCATCGCCGGGACGGGCGCCGCCATCAGGAGCGCGGCGGCGCCGGCGGCGAGCACGGCGCGGCGCAGCCGCCGGGTGGCGGGGCGGGCGGGGCGGGCGGTCCGGTGGTGCACGGTCGCCAACGGGGCGGATCTCCCTCTCCTCGCGGCCGCCTGCCGGGTCGGGCCCATCCGGCGGGACGGGCACCCTGCCCGCGTCCGGCGTCCGCGGGCGCGACCGAGCCGGGGACCTCCGTGCGGTCCCCGCTCCCGGTCCGGACCGGGACGGTCAGGCGGAGTCCGGCCGGGGTCCTCGTCGGTCCGAGGCGCAGCGGCCCGGCAGGACCGCGGGCGAACGTACTACGGATGGGACGGGTGAGGTCACGGGGACATAACGGTCCCGGCGTGTCCGCTTGCGCTCTCAACCGTCTCAGCACTCCCCTGACCTGCGGGTCTCACGGTGCGTGTCCGGAATGACACTCCTTGTCACTCCTGCGTCCGAGGCATGTCCCACGGTGCCCGGCCTCACAGGTCCGTCACAGGAACGGCGGGCAGGCTGACCGGCCGGACCGGCTCTCGTGGGGAGGAACGACATGGACGGGACCCCGATCCCAGGACCGGCGACGCCGTCGGACGGCCGGGTGCGGTACACGGCCGCCGTGAACGGCACGGCACGGCCGGGCGCCACGCCGCAGGCGCCGCCGGTGCGCGCCACCGACGCCGACCGGCTCGCGACGGTGCACCGGCTGCAGGACGGCGTCGCCCGCGGGGCGCTCACGCCCGACGAGGGCGGGGACCGGATGGCGGCGGCCTGGGCCGCCGTCCACCTGCGCGACCTCGCGCCGCTGACCGCCGACCTCCCGCCGGTGGCGGCCGCGCCGCGGCCCACCGCGCCGGGCTGGCGGCCGCTGGGGCTCATGGCCTGGGAGCAGGTGCGGACCACCGTCGCCGGGGCGCGCGCCGGCCGACCCGCGGCCGTGCGCATCGCACTGGTCGGCCTGGTGACCCTGCTGGTGCTCGTGGCGTTCGGCTCGCTGGTCCTGCACGGGCTGGCCGAGGGGTTCGGCGGCGGTCCGGACGGGTTCCCCGGCGGGCCCGACGGGTTCGGCGGCTTCGGCGACGGGCCCGGCCGGGGCTGATTCCCCCCGGCCGGGCCCGCCCGCGCACGGGGTCAGGCGCTGTCGCCGGTGGTCCGTCGTCGGGGACGGTGCCGGTCGTGCCGTCGTCGGTGCTCCCGTCGTCGAGGCCGGGCGGGGTGCCGGGGAAGCCGCCGGTGCCACGCGGGAGGCCCTGCCCGCTGCCGGACCTCCGGGGACAGGGCGCGGCGGAGAGGCGGCCGGCGCCTGCGCCGGGGGCGGCGCGGCTGCGGTCGTGACGGACGGCGAACCGGGGGCCGCACCCGCCGAGGTGTGCTCGGGGTACCAGGCCAGGACGGCCGGGGGCTCCCAGCGGGTGCCGTTCGGGGTCTGCTGGTCGTTCACGGTGCTCCTCGTGGTCCGGGCAGCACCCACGGTGGCGACCGTCGCTGGGGCGCAGCCACGCGGAGGCCGTGAGGTCACTGCGGGACCCCTCCGGCGTCAGCTCCGGAGCGCGCGTCGAGGACCGGGTCCTCGGTCGTCCACCAAGCAGGGAGGCTCCCGGCCGACTCACCACCGGCGCGAGCGCCGCCGGCGTGATCAGGCGAGGGGCCGCTCGAAGGTGACCAGGAGGCCCTCCACGCTGCCCGGCCCGATGCGGCCCTTCACGTCGACGGACGTGATTGCCTTGAGCTGCCAGCCCTCGCGAGCGTGCTCGTTGAGCACCCTCTCGAGCTTGTCGCCGGACATCTTGCCGCCGATCATGCCCTCGCGGAGTTCCTCGACCTTGTACTCGTAGCGTCCGGCCATCGATCGCTCCTCCCGGTGGTGCCCGAGGGGTCAGTCTGGCGGGCCGGACGCCCGCGCGTCCCACGACCGCATCCCGCGGTTGCCGTCCCCGCAGCGGGACGACCGACCGGCCGACGGCGCACTGCGCTGCCCGGACAGCCGTGCCCGCGACGAGGACCACCGGGCGCGGACCGGTGGACGCGCCCGGTCGCCGCGAGTAGACCGGACGTCTCACCCGAGTGGAGGGAGCGGGCCATGACCACCACCAGCGGCCAGGAGGCCGGACAGGTCACCGGCACCCAGGACAAGGACTACAACCTCATCTGGTTCACCGAGCAGTGCCTGAGCAACGCACTCCGGCTGGAGACCTACATCCAGGACGCCGACCGCGACGGCGACGGCGAACTGGCGGAACTCTTCCGCAAGGCGCAGGCGGACAGCCGCAAGGGCGCCGAGCAGGGCAAGCAACTGCTCCGGTCCCGGCTCGGCGGCTGAGCCGGCCGGTCCGACGGACCCCTGGGAGGCGCAGTGCCGGTCTCCCAGGGGTCCGTGGTGTCACGGGCGGGCCCGCCCGGCCGGATCGGTACCCTCGGGCACGGCCCGGCACCCGGTGGAGCGACGGCCGCCACGACCGGGGCCGGACGACGGGGACGGACCGCTGAGCATCGGGTCCGTCGCCGGGGCGGTAGCTCAGCCGGTCAGAGCATGGGACTCATAATCCCTGGGTCGTGGGTTCGAGCCCCACCCGCCCCACAACGAGCCTCCTACCTGCGACGACAGGACCTGGAGTCGACCCCACGACAAGATCGGGACTGCTCCTGCGCCCATGACCCCCGTGTCGCTCGTCACCTGCAGTCCGCGAGCAGACCCGCGACCTCGGCCTGGGTTTGGTCGTACGCGGTCGAGGCTGCGATCCCACGATCCAGTGAGGGCTCACCCATCGCCGCGGCCTCTCGTGCACTGATCGACCCATCGGCCAACTGCTGCATCACGGCATGGTGCTCCCGTAGTGCCTCACCCAGATCGCGCAGGTGGCCCAAGGCGCCGATCTCCTCATCAGCGGCTGCGGTACAGGCAGCCGCCGGCGTCTCCGCGGGGGCCTCGACGCCAGCGCAGTCGGTGAGTCCGTCGTGTGTCACCTCGAACAACACGTCGAAGCTGTCGGCTGCCTCCACGCCCTGCTCGAGGGTGGGTGCCGCGGTCGCCTCGGTTCCTTCCTCGTCCGAGGTCCCCGTCATCTCAGCAGCATGGTGGTCGAAGGCCCGCTGCGCCGTCACGCCGTACACATCCGTGACCAGGCCGGCCCACTCCATCTCGGGCTCGCACACCTCGAAGGCAGTGCTGGGAAGATCATGGAACGGCAACGAAGATTGCCTCGTGGTCGCAGCGGCCTCGGCCTCCGTCGTCAGGGAGACCACGTCTGCGGCCCCGGTCTGGACGAGTCCGTAGAAGTCCGCCATGTCCTCGCGGTAGTCGATCATCTCGTGGTACCGGCGCTCGTAGTCGTTCTGCACTGTGCCGTCGTCTTCGTCGAGGGAGTACCACATCCCAGGACACACGGCGGTCGGGTCGCGGCGGATGTCCTCGCCGTCGTCCCTGCCCTCCAACGTGCCGGCAGGATTGATGCACGAGACCATCTCGGCGGTCTCGATCTCCGTGAGGCTGCGCTGGACGGGGTCGTACAGCCGCATGCTGAGTACTTGCACCGTGGTGACGACCTGAGAACCCGCGGCGAGTCGGTGGAGGGTGCTGAGGTCCTCGACCGGCCACTCGACGACGGTGTATCGGTGCGGGTAGGGACGGGGCAACGTCGCAGGCGTTCCAGCAATCGCCGCTGAGTCCTCTGCCGGCGGCATCGTCAGTTCTTGGTAGTAGGCCTCGCGCTCCGCGCGGTCCACCTCGACGGTGGTGTCCGGCTCGTCCGCGGTGGAGGTGGCGCTCACGGGCGTCGGCAGTCCTTCGCTCCGGACGGATTCCTCGGCCTCCTTGTAGTCGCGGTACTCCTCGTTGCTCAGCAAGGCCTGCGGCACCATCTCGGGCCCGTGACCCGGGACCTTCTCGAGGACCAGCCGGGAACCCTGAGCGACGGCGAGTGACGCCGAGAGTTCCAGTGTCCTCAAGGCGGTCGGCTGGTTCGGGTCCGTCAGTTGCTCCGGGACGTTGACCAGGATGTTGTGCTGGTACTCCTCCCTGGCCTCCAGCCAGGAGCCATCCCCGAGCACCTGGCCCAACTGCAGGACCTGGAAGGCATCGGGTTGACCGGTGCGGGAGATCGCCGCGTCGTCCTGCGCCCTCGGGTCCCCGGCGCTGAAGTCGCCGTACTCGAAGACGGTCGGCTGGTCGCACTCCGGGTCGGTCACGGGTGCCAGTTCCTCGACGAAACAAGCCAGCGCCTGCCGCTCCTCGTCCAAGGGGTTGACCCCGGTGATCTCGGTTCGAGGGGTGTAGGTGACCTCTGTGACCTGATAGAGGGAAGAGACGATCTGGACCTTGGTGTCACTGACATTCTCGATCTTGATGGAACCCTCGAACAGGTGCGGGTCCGCCGTATCGGCCTCACTCGCCGCCGGCTTCAGCTCCGTCGTGACCGTCAGTGCCGCCGCGATGGTCCCCGGTTGGTACTGCTGCGTGTACCACCACTGCACCCCGCCGAAGAGCACGGTCACGGAGAGTCCCCCGGCCACCAGGCGTCCGCCTAGCGCCGTCCACTTCACCTGGGTCGCGGCGTGGTCCTTCGTGCTCGTCCACCCGAGGACGGCCCCTGCGACCGATGCGACCGTGATTCCAGCCCAGGGCACCCAAGCCGGAAACGGGGGGAGTCGACTTGGAGAGAGGCCCGGCGCCCGGTACTGCATCAGGAGCAGGTAGATGCCGGCCAGTGCTCCCGCGACGCCTGCGGCGACTGCTGCAATCCGTCCGTGCGTGTATCGCCACGACTCCCGGAGGAGGACCGCACTGCCGGCGAACAGGGCCAGCCCCGCCACGGCGAACGCGAGCCCGATCAGCTTGTACTGCAGGTCGGCGGCAGACAGGACGTCGAGCAGGCCTACCCAAAAGGTGAAGAGACCGACCACTCCGAAGAGGACGACGGCTGCCCAGACCAGACCGGGCACCCGGCGCCACACGGTGAGGCGCCGGCGGAGGCCAGCACGGGTCTGCTCAGGAGGACCACCGGGGGCCGGTTCAGGAGAAGGACTCGAGTGCATGAGTTCTCACCAGCCGGCTCCGCCGCATCGCACAGTGTGGTCACCGCGCCACTGGCGACGCTAAGTGCTCCACGTCACGCCCTCGTCACCGAACCATCACCGGCCGTCTGCGTCCCGCGGTCCACCGCCGCTCGGGGCTGGTTCGGGGGAGCAACGCGTCGTCCATTCCTCGGGGACTGGGGACCGTGCAAGGGATGCTGCCGAGCGCGTCGTCGAGTACGACCGAGCCGGGACAGGCACGCCTCGGTCTGCCGTCGCCTCACTCGGATCCTTCGGAAGGCGTCCGCCGAAGACCCGGGTACTCGGCGTTGGATGCTCGCGCGTGACCTGCGTCGACCCGGTCGGCACTGCGCAGCGCCTGAGCATCGGTGATCCCCGGGTCGTGGGTTCGAGCCCCACCCGCCCCACCGGACCCGACCTGCGGTCCCGTCCTCCTGGCCGGGCCCGGACGCAGGTCCGACGACGGCCGCGGACCCCTGGTCCGGAGCAGCCCCGTGGTCCTACTGTCCCCCGGTGGAACCGGCTCGGGCGGGGAGCAGCTGCGCTGCCGCCCGGCTGCTCCGGTCGACGGACGACGCCCCGTCGTCCCGCCGCCGGTGACGCTCCCGCCCCGGCGTCCACCGTGACCCCCGGGTCCCGACCGAGCCCGGGCAGGGGCCGGTCCCAGCCGTGGCGAAGGGGGGCGTGGTGCTGTTCTTCGGGCTGAACACCTGGGTCCTGGCGGTCCTGCTCGGCCTGCTCATGATCGGCGTGACGCTCGGCGGGCTGTCCGTCGGTCAGCGGGTGGGTCGCGCCTCGGACAGGTTCCGGGAGCCGCTGGGCGTGCTGCAGGGGGCGCTCATCGGCTTCATGGGTCTGATCCTCGCCTTCGGCCTCAGCCTGGCGCTGGGGCGCTACGAGTCGCGGAGAGCCGCCACCGTCGACGAGGCCAACGCCATCGGCACGACGTACCTCCGCGCGCAGACCCTCCCCGAGCCGGTGCGCACGGAGACGCTCGACCTGCTGCGGCAGTACACGGGCACCAGCATCGAGATCGCCGAGTCGGTGCCGGGGAGCCCCGCTCAGCAGGAGGCGCTCGCGGCGAGTGAGCGCGACCAGCGCCGGCTCTGGTCGCTGGCCGGAGAGGCCCTCGACCGGGAGCCGGACGCCAGCGCCCCCCGCCTCTACGTCGAGTCGCTCAACGAGATGTTCGACGCGCAGTCCACCCGCGTGTACGCCCTGACCAACCGCGTGCCGACGGCCGTGCTCGTCGTGGAGGTCGCCGGGGCCGCCGTGGCCCTCGGCGCGCTGGCCCTTCACCTCGCCCTGCACCTGTCCAGCATCCGGCGCGGGCTGGCCACGACGGTGGTCGCGGCGCTGCTCGTCACCGTCCTGCTGGTGGTGACCTTCGACCTCGACCGCCCGGCCCGGGGCCTCATCCGGGTCCCGGCGACCCCGCTGGCGGACGTCCACGACTCCATGTCCGCTCCCCCGGCAGCCGGCGCTCCCGACTGAGCGCCGGGCACGCGGGTCTCCTCAGGACGCCCCGGGTGGACCCGCGAGGACCGTGGGGACGTACTCGAGCAGCTGGAGCCGGCCGTCGAACAGGCGGCTGTCGACGAGCTCGAGGGCGACGTCGGGATAGCCGTCGTAGACGCGGTCGGCCCCGGTGGCGCCGGTGATGACCGGGAAGACGATCACGCGGAAGCGGTCCACCAGGCCGGCGGTGAGCAGCGACCGGCACAGGCTGACGCTGCCCACCGTGCGCAGCGGCCGCTCGCCGCGTTGCTTCATCTCCCGCACGGCGGCCACGGCGTCGCCGTCGACCAGCTCGGTGTTCGCCCACGACAGCGGCGCCCGCAGGGTGGACGAGAACACCACCTTCGGCATGGCTGTCAGGCCGGCGAGACCGGGGTCGTCGGGGATCTCGGCGGCGAAGCCGGACATCAGCCGGTACGTCGTCGCCCCCATGAGGACGGTCTGCTCCAGGGCGCCGTCCTGCGCCAGCCAGCCGAGGTACTCGGGCCCCTCCATGCCCCAGTAGCCGGGCCAGCCCTCGGCGGCCCCGTAGCCGTCGAGCGAGACGATGAAGTCCACCATCAGGTCGGACATCGGACCCTCCTCCCGTGTCACGGGGGACGACCGGCCACCAGGCAGGAACTCATCGCCGGGTGCAACCGCGGGGGCGCCTCCGTCCGAAGACCGTCCGTGAGCGCGATGCCGGTGGACCCGCGGTGGATCCTGCAGCCCCTGAGCGACGCGGGTCTGGGAAGCGATCAGGTCAGCGACCTCGTCTTCCGCCTCGCCTTCGACGCCGTCGTCGACCCGGGCCGGCTCACGCCCGCGCACCTCGGCTCCCTGGTCGACGGCCAGCCCGCGCACGTCCGGCGGGCGTGGTCGGAGGTGCTGGACCGGTTGACGACGGGGCCGGTGAGCTGACCGGCAGCCGGTGACGGCGGCGGCCCGGCGATCCGGACGTCGGCGGTCGCGCGAGGGGACCGGGAGAGGGAGCCCGTTCGTCCTCCCACCTCAACGTATAGCGGGCCCCGGGGCTTGCGGCAAGACCCGGTCCGGGGCCCACACTCGCCCGCCGTGAGCCCCCTGAGCACCACCGTCTTCGCCCTCCCCGACGACCTCGCCGCCAAGGCGGACCCGGCGCTGGTCGCCGACGACGTCGCGCACTTCGCCGCCGTCGCGGCGAGCCTGGAGCAGACCGTCGCCGAGCTCACCGACCGCCTCGACGCCGAGCGCCGGTCCCCCGGCGGACACGGCCAGGCGGCGCTGGACCGGGACCTCGAGGTGCACCGGCTCACCTCGCGGCTGCGGACCCTGCGCCGCTTCGGCCTGGACCTGTGCCTGGGGCGGATGGTGCCCGCGGACGGCGGCGAGCCGGTCTACGTCGGGCGCCTCGGCCTCACCGACGGCGCGGGCCGCCGGCTGCTGGTCGACTGGCGGTCGCCGGCCGCCGAGCCGTTCTTCGGCGCGACCCACGCGGACCCGATGGGGCTGGCCAGCCGCCGCCGGTACCGCTGGACCCGCGGCCGGATCACCGACTACTGGGACGAGGTGTTCACCCCGGACGGGCTCCGCGGGCACGCCGCGCTCGACGACCAGTCCGCCTTCGTCGCCAGCCTCGGCAGCGACCGGTCGGACCGCATGCGGGACGTGCTGGGCACCATCCAGGCCGACCAGGACGCGATCGTCCGCGCGGGCTCCCGCGGCGCGCTCGTCGTCGACGGCGGCCCGGGCACGGGGAAGACCGTCGTCGCCCTGCACCGCACCGCCTACCTCCTCTACTCCGACCCCCGCCTCGGGCACCACCGGGGCGGGGTGCTGTTCGTCGGCCCGCACGAGCCGTACCTCGCCTACGTCTCCGACGTCCTGCCCAGCCTCGGCGAGGAGGGCGTGCGGACCTGCACGCTGCGGGACCTGGTACCCGAGGGCGCCGCGGCGGGGACGGAGGCCGACCCGCGCGTGGCCGGGCTCAAGGCGTCCGCGCGGATGGCCGAGGCGGTCGAGGCGGCCGTGCGCTTCCACGAGGAGCCGCCCACCCGGGGGACGACGGTGACGACGCCGTGGGCCGACGTCCGGCTGGGCCCCGACGACTGGGCCGAGGCGTTCGAGGCGCCGGACCCCGGCACCCCGCACAACGAGGCGCGCGGGCAGGTGTGGGAGGCGCTGGTCTCCATCGTGGTGGACGCGCACGACGACGAGGACGCCGAGCCGGACGAGGTGCGGCGGGCGGTGCGGCGGGACGGCGACCTGCGCGCGGCGTTCGACCGCGCGTGGCCGCTGCTGGAGGCGGCCGACGTCGTCGGGGACCTGTGGTCGGTGCCGGCCTACCTGCGCCGGTGCGCGCCCTGGCTCGGCGCCGACGAGGTCCGGGCCCTGCAGCGCGCGGACGCGCAGGCGTGGACGGTGTCGGACCTGCCGCTGCTCGACGCGGCGCGGCAGCGGATCGGCGACCCGGAGGTGGAGCGGCGGCAGCGCCGGCACGACGCCGTGGTCGCGGCCGAGCGGGAGCGGATGGCCGGCGTCATCGACGAGCTGATCGCGGCCGACGACTCCGAGCTGCTGCTGATGACCACGCTGCGCCACCAGGACCTCCGCGACGCCCTGGTCGACGGGGCCGCGCTCCCCCAGGCCGACCCGGACGTGCTCGCCGGCCCGTTCGCGCACGTCGTCGTCGACGAGGCACAGGAGCTGACCGACGCGGAGTGGCAGGTGCTGCTGCGCCGCTGCCCGTCACGCAGCCTCACCGTGGTCGGAGACCGCGCGCAGGCGCGGCACGGGTTCACCGGGTCGTGGGAGGAGCGGCTCGGGCGGATCGGCCTCACCGACGTGCGCCTGGCCTCGCTGACCGTCAACTACCGCACGCCCGAGGAGGTCATGGCCGAGGCCGCGCCGGTCATCCGGGCCGCGATCCCGGACGCCAACGTGCCGACGTCGGTCCGCAGCACCGGCGTCCCCGTCGTCCACGGGTCCGTCGCGGACCTGCGGGCGGTCGTGGACGGCTGGCTGGCCGCGCACGCCGAGGGGATCGCCTGCGTCATCGGCGACCCGGCGTTCCCGGCGACGTCCCGCGTCCGGTCGCTGACGCCGGTGCTGGCGAAGGGGCTCGAGTTCGACCTGGTCGTCCTCGTCGACCCGCAGCGGTTCGGCGAGGGCATCGAGGGGGCGGTCGACCGGTACGTCGCGATGACCCGGGCGACGCAGCGGCTCGTCGTCCTCACCGGCTCCTGACACGGGCGGCGCGGGCCCGGGTGCGGGGCCCGCGCCGCCGGTGTCAGAGGGTGGCGGTGTCGATGACGAACCGGTAGCGGACGTCGGAGGCGAGCACCCGCTCGTAGGCCTCGTCGACCCGGTCGGCGGCGATGACCTCGACCTCGGCGCCGATCCCGTGCTCGCCGCAGAAGTCGAGCATCTCCTGGGTCTCGGCGATGCCGCCGATCATCGAGCCGGCGTAGGTGCGGCGGCCGCCGATCAGCGACATGGCGCGCAGGCTCAGCGGCTCGGCGGGCGCTCCGACGTTGACCAGCGCGCCGTCCACGGCCAGCAGCGACAGGTGGGCGTCGACGTCGATCGGCGCGCTGACCGTGTTCAGGATCAGGTCGAACCGGCCGGCCAGCTGGACGAACGTGTCCGGGTCGCCGGTGGCGAAGTAGTGCTCGGCACCGAGCCGGAGGCCGTCCTCCTGCTTCTTCAGCGACTGGGACAGCACCGTGACCTCGGCGCCCATCGCGGCGGCGAGCTTGACGGCCACGTGGCCCAGCCCGCCGAGCCCGACGACGGCGACCCGCCTGCCCGGCCCGGCACCCCAGCGGCGCAGCGGCGAGTACGTGGTGATGCCGGCGCACAGCAGCGGCGCGGCGGCGGCCGGGTCGATGCCCTCCGGGACGGACAGGACGTAGCCGGCGTCCACGACGACGTGGGTGGAGTACCCGCCCTGGGTCGTGGAGCCGTCGCGGTCGGTGCCGGCGTAGGTGGGCACCATGCCGTCGAGGCAGTACTGCTCGTCGCCGTTGCGGCAGTTGGCGCACTCGCCGCAGGAGTCGACCATGCAGCCGACGCCGACCAGGTCGCCGACCCGGTGCCGGGTGACCTCGGGTCCGACCTCGGCGACGACGCCGACGATCTCGTGGCCGGGGACGACGGGGAACGGCTGGGGGCCCCAGTCGCCGTTGACGGTGTGGATGTCGGAGTGGCAGATGCCGGCGTACCGGATCTCGATGAGGACGTCGTCCGGGCCGACGTCGCGGCGCTCGACGGTGGTGGGGGCCAGGGGCTCGCCGGCGGCGGGGGCGGCGTAGGCGTTGACGCGCATGCGGGGAGTGCTCCTCGTTCGGTGGTGCGGGTGTCAGTCGGGGGCGGGGGCCGGGCGGCGGCGACGGCGTCGATGTCGACGTCGCCGGTGAACCGGTCGGCCGGGCCCTCGACGGTGTCGATCGAGCCGCGGGTGACCTGCACGGTGGTGCTCCTCCTCAGGGGCGCAGCAGCGCCTTGATCGCGCGGCGCTCGTCCATCGCCCGGTAGCCCTCGGCGGCCTGCTCCAGCGGGAGTTCGAGGTCGAAGACCTTCCCCGGGTCGATGGCCCGGGTGCAGACGAGGTCGATGAGCTCGGGCAGGAAGCGGCGCACCGGGGCCGGGCCGCCGTGCAGGTGGACGCCGGAGAAGAACAGCTCCTCGCCGGGCAGCGAGACGTCGTGCGCGACGCCGACGTACCCGACGTGGCCGCCGGCGCGGGTGGCGCGGATCGCCTGCACCATCGACTCCTGGGTGCCCACGGCCTCGATGACCGAGTGCGCGCCCAGCCCGCCGGTGAGCTCCTCCAGCTCCGCGACGCCCTCGTCGCCACGGGTGGTGAGGACGTCGGTGGCGCCGAACTCGCGGGCCAGCCGCTGCCGGTCCTCGTGCCGGCTGAAGACGACGACCCGCTCCGCGCCGAGCTGCCGGGCGGCCAGGACGCCGAGCAGGCCGACCGCCCCGTCACCGACGACGGCGACGGTCTTGCCGGGCCCGGCCTCGGCGGCGACGGCGGCGAACCAGCCGGTGCCCAGCACGTCGGAGGCGGCGAGCAGGCCGGGGACGAGGTCGTCGTCGGGCGTGCCGGGGGTGGCGACGAGCGTGCCGTCGGCCAGCGGGATCCGCGCGTACTGGGCCTGTGCGCCGGTCGGGGCGCCGGGCTGCCGGTTGACGCAGTGCGTCTGGTAGCCGGTCCGGCAGATCTCGCAGGTGTTGTCGGAGGCGAAGAAGGAGCCGACGACGAACTGCCCGGGCCGCAGGGTGCGCACCTCGCTGCCGACCTCCTCGACGACGCCGACGTACTCGTGCCCCATCGGCGACGGACCGGCCACCGCCTCGACGCCGCGGTAGGGCCACAGGTCCGAGCCGCACACGCAGGTGGCGGCCAGCCGGATGACGGCGTCGGTGGGCTGCTCGATCGCCGGGTCCGGGCGGTCCTCGACGCGGACGTCGCCGGGGGCGTGGAGGACGGCTCCTCGCATGGTGGTGCTCCTCTGCAGCTGGGGTGTCGACCTCCACGGAACCCCGCCGGACGCGGGCGCGGGGGGTCGGGTTCGTGGGGGTACTGACGCGACCCCCCTACCCCGGCGGCCCGCCGTACCGTCGATCGCGTGGACAACCGCGCCGACATCCGCGACTTCCTGGTCAGCCGGCGCGCCCGGATCACCCCGGAGCGGGCCGGCCTGCTGCCCGGCGGCGGGCGCCGGCGGGTGCCGGGGCTGCGCCGGGAGGAGGTCGCCGTCCTCGCCGGGGTGAGCACCGACTGGTACACCCGGCTGGAGAAGGGCCACATCGCCGGCGTCTCCGAGGAGGTGCTGGAGGCCGTCGCCCGCGCGCTGCAGCTCGACGAGGCCGAGCGGACCCACCTGTCCAACCTGGCCCGCGCCGCCACCCGGCCGGCGCGCACACCGCAGCGCCGCGGCAGGGCCGCCATCCCGCCGCGGGTGCAGTGGATGCTCGACTCGATGACGGGCTCGGCCGCGCTCGTCGCCAACGGCCGCCTGGACCTCCTGGCGACCAACGCCCTGGGGTGGGCGCTGCACTCACCGCTGTTCGACGGCCCGCGGCGGCCCGCGAACTTCGCCCGGTTCCAGTTCCTCGACCCGCGGGCGCGGGACTACTACGCCGACTGGGAGCTCGCCGCCAACACCACCGTCGCGCTGCTGCGGGCGGAGGCCGGCCGCCGCCCGCACGACGCGCAGCTGCGCGAGCTCGTCGGGGAGCTCTCGACGGTCAGCGAGGAGTTCCGGGTCCGCTGGGCGGCGCACGACGTCCGCATCCACCACAACGGCGCCAAGCAGTTCCGCCACCCCGTCGTCGGCACGCTCGACCTGGGCTACCACACGTTCGACCTGCCGGCCGAGGACTCCGCGGACCTGCGCGTGACCATCTACACCGCCGAGCCCGGCTCGCCCTCCGAGGACGCGCTCAAGCTCCTCGCCAGCTGGGCCGCGACCGCGGGGCACGCGCAGCCCGACCCGGCGGCCGACCGCGTCTGACCCGCGCCCCGATCGGCCCGCTGTCGTCCGGTCGGCAGGCCGGACTGCCGATGCGGGTGCCGTGGACACCGAGCAGCGCACCGTCCTGGTCACCGGGTGCTCCTCCGGGCTCGGCCTGGAGACCGCCGTCGAGCTGGCGAGCCGCGGCTGGCACGTCGTCGCCTCGATGCGCGACCCCGGCCGGCGGGCGGCGCTCGACGCGCGCACCGGCGAGGCGGGGCTGGAGCCGCTGGACGTCGTCCGGCTGGACGTGACCGACGCGGAGTCCTCCCGGCGGGCGGTCGAGGAGACCCTCGGGCTGACCGGCGGGCGGCTCGACGCGCTGGTGAACAACGCCGGCACCGCGAGCGGGGGCGCGTTCGAGGACACCGACGAGGAGGAGTGGCGCCGGGTCCTCGACACCAACCTGCTCGGCGCCCTGCGGCTCACCCAGCTCGCGCTGCCGGTCATGCGGCGGCAGCGGGCCGGGCGGCTGGTCCTCGTCTCCAGCGACTCCGCCCGCTACGGCAACCCCGGGCTGTCGCTGTACTGCGCGTCGAAGTGGGCGCTGGAGGGCTGGGCGGAGTCGCTGGCCTACGAGGTCGAGCCGTTCGGCGTCCGGGTGGTGCTGGTCGAGCCGGGCAACTACGACACCGCGATCTGGGCGACGACGCCGCGCATCACCCCGCCCGGCAGCCCCTACACCGGCCTGCTGCAGACCGTGGAGCGGTTCGTCGAGGAGGAGCACCTCCCCCGCTCGCGCGACCCCCGCGAGGTGGCCCGCGCGATCGCCCGCGCGCTGGACGCGGACCGCCCGCGGTTCCGGGTGACCGTCGGCCCCGACGCGAAGCTGGCCGCGGTGCTCGACAAGGTGCCGTACCGGGTGGCGGCCGCCGCCGTCCGCCGGGTCACCGGCCTGCACCGCTGGAAGCCCTGAGCTCCCTGGGCGGGTCCGTCGCCCACCGCGCAGGCTGGAGCCGTGCGACGCCCCCTGCTGACCTCCTCGGCCGCCTCGGCCTGACCGCCCTGGTGGGCTCGGCCGGGACCGACGTCGGCTCGTCCTGGTACCGCGGCCTCGACAGGCCGCGCCGGCAGCCGCCCGGCCCGGTGTCCGGGATCGCGTGGACGGTGCTCCACGCGCTGCTGGCGTTCGCCGGCGGGCGCGTCCTCGGGCGCGGCGCTCCCCCCGACGCCCGGGCCCTCGCGGCCGACCTGGTGCTCGACGCGGGGTGGACGTGGGCGTTCTTCCGCGCGCACCGTCCGCCGCTGGCCGCGGTGGAGGCGGCGCTGCTGGCGGCCTCGACGGCCGACCTCACCCGGCGCGGCGCCCGGCTGGACCGCGCCGCGGGCCGGGCCCTGCCCCCCTACGCCGCCCGGACCGTCTTCGCCACGGTCCTCAGCGCCGAGATCGCCCGCCGCAACCGGCGCTGACCGGGCCTCACCCGCCCGCGACCTCTGCGGCGACGTCGACGAGGGCGTCGAGCACGCGGCGGACGACCAGCCGCTCGGCGGTGTCCGGCCGCAGCAGCGCGTCGACCTGCCGCCCGGCCCGCACGCCCACCAGCGGCAGCAGCCGCACGCCGGGGTGGCCGCCGCGGGTGAACCGCGGCAGCAGCGAGACCCCGTGGCCGTCGGCCACCAGCGCCTCGACGACGGAGAAGTCGTTGATCCGGTGGGTGATCCGCGGCGCGGTGCCCGACCCCGCGGCGACGGCGGCCAGCACGGTGGCGACCGGGAAGCCCTCGCGGACGGCGATCCAGTCCTCGTCCACAAGGTCCCCGGGCCGCACCCGCGACCGGCCGGCCAGCGGGTGGCCGCGGGGCACGGCGACGTCGAGCGGCTCGCGCAGCAGCGGGACGACGCGCAGCCCCGCGGCCGGCCACTGCGCGCCGTCGGGCCGGTGGGCGACGACGACGTCGACCCGGTCGGTGAGCGCCGGGAACTCGTCGAGCGCGACGTCCTCGTCGGAGCACTCGACGGTGATGCCGCCGAGCTCGCGCACCCGGGTCAGCAGCGGCGGCAGCAGCAGCTGGGCGCCGCTCTGGAACGCCGACACCCGCACGGTGCCCTCGGGGCGCTCGAGGAAGGCGGCGCAGGCGGCCCGCGCCCGCTCGACGGCGACCGCGACGTCGACCGCGGCCTCGGCCAGCGCCTCCCCCGCCGCGGTCAGCCGCAGCCCGCGCCCCACCCGCTCGGTGAGCGGCACGCCGGCCTCCCGCGTGAGGGCGGCCAGCTGCTGCGACACCGCCGACGGCGTCAGGTGCAGGACGGCGGCCGCGGCGGTGACGCCGCCCTGCGTGCGCACCGCGCGGAGGGTCTCCAGCGCGCGGACGTCCATGCAGCGACGCTACATCGTCGTGTCAGGAGTTCTCGCTGGTGCTGGAAGGTCGCGGGGCGCACGCTCGACGTCGTGCCGACCCGCGACCGCCTGCTCGCCGTTCTCGTGGCCGTCGTCTGGGGACTGAACTTCCCGGCGATCCACCTGTCCCTCGAGCAGTTCCCACCGTTCTTCCTCGTCGCGCTGCGGTTCGCGCTGGTCGCGGTCCCGACGGTGCTGCTCGTGCCGCGGCCCGGCGTCCCGTGGCGGTGGGTGCTCGGCTACGGCGCCGGCTTCGGCGTCCTGCAGTTCGTCTTCCTCTACGTCGCGATGGACACCGGCATGCCGACCGGCCTCGCCTCGCTGGTGCTGCAGTCCTCGGCGCCGTTCACGGTCGTGCTGGCCGGGCTGCTGCTCCGCGAGCGGCTGACCGGGCGACAGGCGGCCGGGGTCGGTCTCGCCGTCGTCGGCCTGGCCGGCATCGCCGTCCACCGGGCCGGGCTGGACGGCGGCGCCACGCTGCTGCCGGTGCTGCTGACCCTGTGCGGCGGCCTCGGCTGGGCGCTGGGCAACCTCTGCAACCGGCAGGCGCGCCCGGCGAGGCCGTTCCGGCTGATGCTCTGGATGACCGTCGTGCCGCCGCTGCCGATGCTCGCGCTGTCGCTGGCCACCGAGGGCCCGGCCCGCATCGGCACGTCGCTGACGACGCTCGGGACGACGACGGGGCTGCTCGCGCTGGCCGGCCTGCTGTTCACCGTCGTGGTCGCCACGCTGCTCGGCTCCGGCATCTGGACGGCGCTGATGAGCCGGCACCCCTCGGGCACCGTGGCGCCGTTCTCGATGCTGGTGCCCGTCGTCGGGATGGGGTCGGCGTGGCTGTTCTTCGGCGAGCGGTCGCCGCTGGTCGAGCTCGCCTGCGGCGCCCTCGTGGTGGCCGGCGTCCTGTTCGGCAGCCGCCTCCCGCGGGTGCCGTCCGACGCGACTCCCCCACAGGCGGCGGCTTCGTCCACGGGCCCGGTCCCCGTCGGTCAGGAGCCGGCCGGGCGCCCGTGACCGGACGAGGGCCCAGGACGGGTCGGACCCGGCCCCCCAGAACCGGGGTGTTCGTGCGACACACGGGTGAACGGCGCCCGGCGGCACGCCGGGTCGCGTAGACGTACGGAACGGCCCGGGTCAGGATTGGCCGGGCCGGTGACGGCTCAGGGGGGAGCGTCCATGGACAGGAAGCGACGCGGGGTCCGATCCGACCGGTGGATCCCGGGGCTCGGAGCCGGCGCGTGCGCGCTCGGGATGGCGGCCGCGCTGGCCGCGGTCTCCGGGCCCCCGGTCGCCGGTGCGGTCGGAGCGGACCCGACGTCGGCCGAGGCCCAGACCCGGCGCGGCGGCTCCGGGGACGGCCTGACCGAGAGCGGCCCGCTCGTGCTGCCGAGCATCGGCGTCACCGCGCCCGGGTTCGAGGACGGCTGGGCGCCCGCGGCCGCCACCCGGCCGGCAGTGGACGACGACGTCGACGGGTCCTCCCCCGGCTCCCTCTCGCGGAACGCGTTCCCGCGCGGGTCGTCCACCGACGGCCGGTCGCTCCCGACCGAGGTCCCCACCGAGCCCGCGCCGGCGGCTCCTGCGCCCGTCGACCCCGCGCCCGTCGACCCCGCGCCCGTCGACCCCGCGCCCGTCGACCCCGCGCCCGTCGACCCCCCGCCCGCTGCTCCGGCCCACCCGGCGCCGGGTCCCCCGGTTCCCGTGGCTCCCGCGGTCGAGGCGCCGGCGGACCCGCCCGCTCCGGTCGAGCAGCCGCCGGTCGAGGAGCCC
The DNA here is from genome assembly GCF_054050295.1 of Geodermatophilus sp. SYSU D01045. NCBI lineage: Bacteria > Bacillati > Actinomycetota > Actinomycetes > Geodermatophilales > Geodermatophilaceae > Geodermatophilus > Geodermatophilus sp. SYSU D01045. Next base: position 32,420 of record NZ_JBJGZB010000006.1, on the reverse strand, counting down.
CCGGCACAGCAGCCATCGCCCGAGCAGCCGCCGGCCGAGGAGCCCGAGGGACCGCCCGCGCCGGTGGACGCCGCGCCGTCGGCGCCGGCCGAGCAGCCCCCGGTCGAGCAGCCGCCCGCCGAGCAGCCGCCCGCCGAGCAGCCGCCCGCCGAGGAGCCGTCGTGCGGGGACGCCGGGACCACGACCGCGGACCCGACCACCGACCCGGCTCCGGACCCGGCAGCGACCCCCGCTGCCGATCCGGCGGCGGACCCGGCCGCCGACCCGGACGCCACGGCGCCCGAGTGCCCGCCGGACCCGGCCTGCCCCGAGCCGCCCGCCGACCCGGCGACCGCGGAGTCCACCGAGTCACCGGCGCCCGAGGAGTGCACCGCGGTGGAGGCCCCCGCCGCCGACCCCGTCCCGGTCCCCTGAGCCGGGCGCTGGTCCCTCAGTCCAGGTCCCGGACGTACCAGACCTCCCGCAGGCGCCGGCCGGCCCACTCCCGCTCGACCACCTCGCCCGTCGGCCGCCACCCGGCCCGCTCGTAGAAGGCGCGCGGGCCGCTGTTGCGCTCCTCGGTGCGCAGCCGGGCGCGGTCCCACCCGGCCGTCCGCAGCAGGTCCAGGACGGCCGCCAGCAGCGCCCGCCCGGTGCCCCGCCCCTGCTCGGCGGGGTCCACGTAGAGCAGGGCGACCTCGCCGGTCGTGACGTCGGCCCGCCCGAACCCGACGACGACGCCGTCCCGCTCGGCCACGACGAACCCGTCCGCGGAGACCCGCTCGCGCCAGAGGGACACGTCCGGCTCGGCCAGGACGTCGCCGAGGAACGCCGACCACGCCGCCCGGCCGGCCCGCGCGTGCACGCCCGCGACGGCGACGGCGTCCGCGGGACCCGCCGGCCGGATCACCACCTCGCCCACGGCCGCAGTCTGGTCCGCGGGACGGCGGAGGCCCGTCACCCGGGTCGGGTGACGGGCCTCCGTGGACGGTGGTGGGGTCAGCGCTCGGCGGACTCGACGAAGCTGCTCACGCACTCGCCCTGGTTGCGGAAGGCCGGGAGGGTGCTGCGAGCCCAGCCGCCGTCCTTGCACTGCTGCTCGCCCGTCAGGCGGACGTCCGCGGCGAAGGTGTGGGTCGTGCCGGCGAACGACATGGACTCGATGACGCCGTCACCCTCCACCCCGGACCCCAGCGGGAAACCGAAGGCGAGGACGCCGGCCGGCCGGTCGGCGACCGAGTCACCGGTCATGCCGGTCCCGCCGGGGAACGCGGACCCCCACCAGTCGAGCGTGGCGTGGACCGTGCTCCCCCCAGTGGTGCCGGGCTGCACGGCGGGAGCATCGGCGGTGACGAACGGCTTGGCGCTCCCGAGGGACAACCACCACTCCGTGCCGTGGTCGTCCGGCTCACCGACCACGCCGAGCGGGGTGTTGGTGAGCCGGACGACTACGGCACGCCAGGTCGCCGGGACGCCACCACCCGGCAGGCCGGAACACGCGTCCGGACCAGCCGTCCCACCGTCCCCGCGGGCCCCGCGGACACCCCGCCGGGCGGCCCGCGGGGGCACGGCCGAGGATGGGGCGTGCCCATCGACGCCACCACCAGCTACACCGCCGCCCCCGACCGCGTGTTCGCCGAGCTCGTCGACGAGGTCTTCCTGCGTGAGGTCGCCCAGGCCCTGGACGCCCAGGTGCACGAGGTGTCGAGCGAGGCGAACGGGACGGGCACCACGACCCGGGTGCGGCTGTCGGCGGCGACCACGGGCATCCCGCCGGTCTTCGCCCGCTTCGTGGGGAAGACGGTCCCGGTCACCGAGACGACCACCTGGCGGCCCGACGGCGACGGCGGCTACCGCGGTGCCCTCGACCTGCGCGCCGAGATCATGGGCCGCGAGGCCCGGGTCACCTGCGAGCGCCGGCTGACCCCCGCGGCCGGCGGCGGCACCCGCGCCACGGTGACCGGCGACGCCACGGTCGACGCGCCCTTCATCGGCCGCCAGGCCGAGTCCGCGGTCCGCGACCTGGTCACCCAGGTGGTGCTGCGGCGCGAGCACGAGGTGCTGCAGCGCCGCCTCGGCGAGAGCTGAGGCTCAGGGCGCGCTCGCGCCCCAGCGCGCCACGTCGCTCCCGGCGTCGTCGACGAGCACGTACTCCGCGGCACCGGGCGGGTCGTCCGCGCGGTGCCGGGCGACGACGTCGACGGCCTCGGTCTCGGCGGTGGTCGCGTCGGCGGCGTCCCACTCGTGCAGGACGGCGCCGTCCCCGGTGGTCAAGCGGAACTGCGGCATGGCCGGACGGTAGCCGCGGGCACCGCCGGCCGCCCGCTCACGCGAGCCCGGCCAGGGCGCGGACCAGCACCTCCCGGGTGTCGGCGGGGTCGACGACGTCGTCCACCTCGAACGCCGACGCGACGTTGAGCGCCTTGCCCTGCGCGTAGGACGCGGCGACCAGCTCGGCGAACCGGACCTCCCGGTCCGCGGGCGGCAGCGCCGCCAGCTCCCGCCGGTACCCGAGCCGCACCGCGCCCTCCAGGCTCATCGGCCCGAACTCGCCGGTGGGCCAGGCCAGCGTGAGCAGCGGGACCTGCAGGTCGCCGCCGAGCATCGCCATCGCGCCCAGCCCGTACGCCTTGCGCAGCACCACCGCCAGCAGCGGGACGCCGAGCTGCGCCCCGGCCACGTACAACCCGCCGAAGCGGCGCACGGTGCCGGTGCGCTCGGACTCCGGGCCGACCATGAACCCCGGGGTGTCCACCAGCGACACCACCGGCAGCCCGGCCGAGGAGCACAGCCGCAGGAACGCCGCCGCCTTGTCCGCCGACTCGCCGTCGATCGCGCCGCCGAGGTGCCGCGGGTCGTTGGCCACGAACCCCACCGGCCGCCCGTCCAGGCGGGCCAGCGCGGTGACGACGCCCCGCCCGAAGGACGGCCGCAGCTCCAGCACGCTGCCGGCGTCGGCGAGCGTGGCGACCACCGGTCGCACGTCGTAGCTGCGCACCCGGTTGGCCGGCAGCGCCGTCCGCAGCGGCCGCTGGTCGGCGGCCTCCCCCGGCACGACCCGGCCGGCCAGCAGCGCGACCGCCTGCCGCGCGGCGGCGACGGCCGCGGCGTCGTCGGGCACCACGACGTCGACGACGCCGTTCGCCGCCTGCACCGCCGTCGGCCCGACGTCCTCCGGCGCGACGACGCCCAGCCCGCCGGCCTCGATCATCGCCGGGCCGCCCATCCCGATGCTGCTGTCCTCGGTGGCGATGACGACGTCGCAGCAGCCGACCAGCGCGGCGTTGCCGGCGAAGCAGTACCCCGAGACGACGGCGACCGTGGGCACCCGCCCGGCCAGCCGCGCCATCGTGGTGAAGGTCGGGACGTCGAGCCGGGAGAAGCCGCCGCCGTCGGTGTCGCCGGGCCGCCCGCCGCCGCCCTCGGCCACGAGCACCACCGGCAGCCCGCGCTCGGTGGCGACCTCGAGCAGCCGGTCGGTCTTGCGGTGGTTGGTGCGGCCCTGGGTGCCGGCCAGCACGGTGTAGTCGTAGACGAGGACGGCGCACGGCACGCCGCCCACCTCGCCGATCCCGGTGACCATGCCGTCGGCGGGCGTCCGTGCGACCAGCTCCGCCAGCGTCCGGCGCGCGCGCTGGGCGGCGATGCCCAGCTGGCCGTACTCGACGAAGGTGCCCTCGTCCACCAGCGCGGCCACCGTCTCCCGCGCGGTCATCCGGCCGGCCTCGTGCCGGCGGGCGACCGCCTCGGGCCGGGCCGCGTCGAGGGTGGCGGCGCGCCGCTCCTGCAGCTCGGCCAGCTCGGGGCGGATCACGTCGGGGTCGTCCTGGGACGGGCCAACGGCGGCGTCGACCTCGCCGGGGACGAGCCCGCCGAGCACCGCCCCCGCGGTCACGACGTCGCCCACGCGGACCGCCAGCCCGGTGACCACGCCGCCGGCCGGCGCGGCCACGACGTGCTCCATCTTCATCGCCTCGAGCACCAGCAGCGTCGCCCCGGCGGCGACGGCGTCCCCCTCGGCGGCGGCCACCTCGACCACCGCGCCCGACAGCGGCGCGGTCACCGGCAGCACGCCGTCGACGGCCGCCGCGACCTCGGCCGGGCGGTCGGGCACCAGCTCGGCCAGGCGGGCGTCGACGAGGTCGGTGGTCGCGGCGCCGTCGGCCAGCCCGGGGAGGTCCAGCAGCGCGGCGAGCAGGTCCGCGTTCACCGGCACCCCGGCGACGTCGAGCTCGGCCAGCGCGCGGCGGCAGCCGGCCAGCGCCCGCGGCAGGTCGCGGTCGGCCACGACCACCTTGGCCAGCAGCGAGTCGTAGCGCGGGCCGACCTCGTCGCCGGCGACCACGCCGGCGTCCACCCGCACGCCGCGCCCGGTCGGCGGCACGAACCTCTCGAGCCGCCCGGCGCCGGGGTGCACGGTCCCGTCGGGCAGCAGCGTCTCGGCGTTGACCCGCGCCTGGACGGCGGCCCCGCGCGACGGCGGCGGCTCGGCCAGGCCGAGGTCCGCGAGCGTCGCACCCTCGGCCAGCCGGATGCCGACCTCGACCAGGTCGAGCCCGGTGACCTCCTCGGTCACGGTGTGCTCGACCTGCAGCCGCGGGTTGACCTCGAGGAAGGCCACCTCGTCGCCGCGGGCCCCGTCGTGGCGCACCAGGAACTCCACGGTGGCCAGCCCGCGGTAGGCCAGCGACCCGCACAGCGCGGTGGCGTACGCGGCCAGCCGGGCACGCAGGCCGTCGTCGAGCCCCGGCGCGGGGGCCACCTCGACCAGCTTCTGCCGCCGGCGCTGCAGCGAGCAGTCGCGGTCGCCGAGGGCCACCACGGCCGCGCCGTCGCCGGCCACCTGCACCTCGACGTGCCGGGCGCCGGCCAGCAGCCGCTCGACGTACACCGCGCCGTCGCCGAACGCCGCCCGCGCCTCCGAGCGGGCGCGCTCGAGCGCGGCGGGCAGGTCCGCGGGGTCGCGCACCGGGCGCATCCCGCGGCCGCCGCCCCCGGCCACCGCCTTGACCATCACCGCGCCGCCGTCGCCCAGGCCGGCGAGGAAGGCGGTCGCGGCGGCGAGGTCGGTGTCGCCGTCGGTGGCGGCGAGCACCGGCAGACCCAGCTCGCCGGCGCGGGCGCGGGCGGCGGTCTTGTCGCCGAGCAGGGCGAGTGCTGCGGCGTCCGGGCCGACGAACGCGACCCCGGCGTCCGCGCAGGCGCGGGCGAGGTCCGGGCTCTCGGCGAGGAAGCCCCAGCCGGGGTGCAGCCCGGCCGCGCCGGCGCGGACGGCGGCCCCGACGACGGCGCCGACGTCCAGGTACGCCGCCGGCCCCGTCCCGGGCAGGCGGACGACCTCGTCGGCGCGGCGGGCGTGCAGGCTCCCGGCGTCGTCCTCCGGCGCGACGGCGACGGTGGACAGGCCCAGGGCGGCGGCGCTGCGGAACACCCGGGCGGCGACCTCGCCGCGGTTGGCCACCAGCAGGCGGGTGATGCTCATCGGCGCCGGAGTCTAGGTGGCGCCGGTCACGCCCGCGGCGCCGTCCCGGGAGCGGACCGGCCGGCCCGCGGGCAGGCTGCGGGCATGACGACGCCGTCGCAGCCCGAGCCGGACCAGCCCCAGCCGCGCGACATCGCCCTCGAGATGGAGGACGCGGAGACCGAGGCCGCCCTCGAGGCGCGCAGCGAGCCCGAGTCGCCCCCGGCCGGGACCGACTGAGTCGGGGACGCCGGCGCCCCCGTGGGCGTACCGTCCGCCCATGTCCGCCGACACGGGTGCAGGGCGGCTGGTCGCCGGCCGCTACGCGGTCACCGGGCTGCTCGGCCGCGGCGGCATGGGCGTGGTCTGGCGCGCCACCGACCAGGTGCTGGGCCGGCCCGTGGCGCTCAAGGAGGTCACCTTCCCGGTCCACCTCGGCGACGACGAGCGCGCGGCGCTGCGCGACCGCACCCTGCGCGAGGCCCGCGCGGCGGCCCGGCTCGTGCACCCGTGCGTGACCACCCTCTACGACGTCGTCGAGGAGGACGGCCGGCCCTGGCTGGTCATGGAGCTCGTCGACTCCCGCAGCCTGCAGGAGATCGTGGAGCGGCAGGGTCCGCTGCCCTGGCCGACGGTGGCCCGCATCGGCCTCGACGTGCTCGCCGCGCTGGAGGCCGCGCACGCCGCGGGGATCGTGCACCGCGACGTCAAGCCGGCCAACGTGCTCGTCGGCCGCGACTGCTCGGCGCACCTCACCGACTTCGGCATCGCGGTCGCCACGGGCGGGCCGTCGATCACCACGTCCGGGGCGATCATCGGCTCGCCGTCCTACATGGCCCCGGAGCGGGCGCGGGGCGAGGAGCCCGGGCCCGCGGTCGACCTGTGGTCGCTGGGTGCCACGCTCTACACCGCCGTCGAGGGCCGGCGGGCCTTCGACCGGCCCGAGTCGATGGCCACCCTGCTGGCCGTCGTCTCCGAGGACCCCGCCCCGGCCGAGCGGGCCGGCCCGCTGGCGCCGGTGCTCGAGGGGCTGCTCACCAAGGACCCCGCCCGGCGCTGGGACGTCGCGCGGACGCGGGCCGCCCTGCAGGTCCTGTCCGAGCGGGCCGGGCCGGCTCCGGCGCCGGCGTGGACCCCCGCCGACGGGGGTCCGGGCCCCCGCGGCGACCGCCCGCACCCCGCCCCCGGGGACCGGGTCGAGCGCTTCGACCTCGACGACCTGCGCGGGCTGGCCTCGGTGCTCGGCACCGTCGCCCGGGACGCCCGGGACCAGGCGCGGTACCTCGCCGACCGGCACCGGGAGCGGCGCGCCGAGCGGCACGCCCGGGCCGCCGCTCCCCCGCCGGCACCGCCGCCGCCCCCGCCGCGGCCGGCACGCCGGCGGCGGCGGTTCCGGCGCCGCTGGGTCGTCGTGCCGGTGCTGATCGCGGTGCTCGCCGTGCTGGCCGCGATCGGCGGGGTGCTGGCGCTACTGGCCGCCGCGTTCGGCGTGTGGTGACCGGTCCAGCCGGGCGACGTCCAGCCGGTGCGCCGCGACGTAGTACAGCGTCGCGCCCTCCGGCACCGGGGTGTCCCAGGCGGGGCTGACCCGCAGGTCCTCGGCGGTCCGCAGCGCCAGCACCGTGGCGCCGTGGTCGCGGCCGAGGGCGGTCTGCCACTCGCCGAACGCCCGCGGCCGCGCACCGGCCGGCACCCGCAGCGAGTAGGTGTTGCCGTGCCCGCCCGCCGTCATGAGCTCGTTGTAGATCTCGGTCAGCCCGGGGTCGGCGGCCTCCTCCGACAGCAGGAAGGGCATGTGCCACTGCACGACCTGCACGCCGGGGTTGACGTAGCGGAGGGTGTCGCGCCGGCCCAGGTCGCGGACCGCGGCGACCATGTGCACCCGCGGGTTGGCATGGTCGACGGCGACCGCGATGGCCAGGGTCTCGTTGTCGTCGCGGCCGTCGATGACGACCGTGCGGGCGCGGGCCACGCCGGCGCGGATCATGACGTCGGCGTGGGTGAGGTCGCCGCGGACGAAGGAGACCGCCGCCTCCTCGGGCATCGGGTTGACCGTCACGTCGTCGTGGGCGCACAGCGCGATGCGGGTGCCCGGCTCGACGGTGAGCTCGGTGACGATCCGCTCGGTCCGCCCCGGGGTGTAGCCCAGGACGACGACGTGGTCCCGGAGGTCCAGGCCGACCACTCCTCTCAGTCGCCTGCCCCGCGTGGTCTGCAGGGCGCTGGCCAGCTCGGTGAACAGCAGGGTCAGCGTGACGATCCCGCCGACGACCACGTACGCGCCGACGATCCGGCCGCCGACCGAGGACGGGTACAGGTCGCCGTAGCCGACGGTCGCGGCGGTGATCACGAAGTACCACCAGTAGCTCCCCGGCTCCGTGATGCCGCTCTCGGCGGGCTCGAGCAGCGCCATCGCCGCCCAGCTGGTGAGGAACACCAGCGCGATGACCGCCAGCGGCAGGCGCCAGCCCGAGAGCCGGGCGCGGAGGGAGCGCAGCAGCCGCTGCAGGACGAACACCACCGTGCTGGCTCCCTCGACGGCCGGGCGGACACCGCAACCTACCGTCGGCCGGCCCCGGCAGGCGTCCCCCGCGAGCGGGACGGGTAGCGGCCGGTCATGCGGACCCGTGACCTGCTCACCTACGCCTACTCGCAGATCGGCGAGACCCTGTCCGCCGCCGTCGAGGGCCTGTCCCCCGACCAGCTCGCCGAGCGCGTCGGCCCGGACGCCAACCCGATCGGCTGGCTGGCCTGGCACCTGCTGCGGGTGCAGGACGACCACCTCGCCGACGTCGCGGGTACCGAGCAGGTGTGGACCGCGCAGGGCTTCGCCGGCCGCTTCGGCCTGCCCGTCGACGACGGCGCCACCGGCTACGGGATGAGCGCCGAGGAGGTGGCGTCGGTGCGGGTGCCCTCGGCGGAGCTGCTGCTCGAGTACGCCGACGCCGTCGCCGCCCGCAGCGGGGAGTTCCTCGGCGGGCTCACCGACGAGGACCTCGACCGCGTCGTGGACGAGCGGTGGGACCCGCCGGTGACCCTCGGCGTCCGGCTGGTCAGCGTGCTGTCCGACGACCTGCAGCACGTGGGCCAGGCGGCCTACGTGCGGGGGCTGCTCGGCGCCTGACCCGACCGAGCAGGTCAGGACGGCGGCCACGTCGGCCGCCGTCCTCCCGGCCGCGCCCGTCGCCTGCCGGCCCTCCGGGTCGACGCCGAGGTCGCGGCGCACGACCGCGGCGAAGCGGGCCGGCGCCGCGTCGAGCTCGGCGACCTGCGCGGGCGTCGGCCGCGGTCAGCGTGCCCGTGAAGGAGTCCGGGGCGACGACGATCCGCACGCCCGGCAGCATGCCCTGCCCGCGCGTAGCGTCGGGCCGTGCCTGAGACCGGGAGCACCGACTTCTACGCCCTCGAGGAGCTGCTCACCCCCGAGGAGGTCGAGATCCGCGACCGCGTGCGCGCCTGGTGCGACAAGGAGGTGACGCCGCGGATCAACGACTACTGGGAGCGGGCGGAGTTCCCGTTCGAGCTGGTGCCCGGGTTCGCCGCGCTCGGCATCGCCGGGGGCACGGTGCAGGGCTACGGCTCGCCGGGGATGAGCGCGGTCGCCGCCGGCCTGGTGGCCGCCGAGCTGGCCCGCGCCGACGGCAGCGTCGGCACCTTCAACGGCGTGCACAGCTTCCTCGCGATGCAGTCGATCGCGATGCTCGGCTCCGAGGAGCAGAAGGAGCGCTTCCTCCCCGAGATGGCGCGGATGGAGAAGATCGGCGCCTTCGGCCTGACCGAGCCGCAGCACGGCTCGGACGCCGTCGCCCTGGAGACCAGCGCCCGCCGCGACGGCGACGCCTTCGTCCTCGACGGGCAGAAGAAGTGGATCGGCAACGGCTCGATCGCCGACTACGTGCTCATCTGGGCGCGCGACGAGGAGGGCGCGGTCGGCGGGTACGTCGTTGAGAAGGGGACCCCCGGCTTCAGCACCCGGGTGATGACCGGCAAGACCGCACTGCGGGCGGTGTGGCAGGCCGAGATCACCCTCGACGGCGTCCGCGTGCCGGCCGAGAACAAGCTGGCGAACTGCCGCTCGTTCAAGGACGTCTCCACGGTGCTCGACCGCACCCGGTACACCGTCGCGTGGCGCGCGCTGGGCGTGGCGACGGCGGCCTACGAGCTGGCGCTGGCGCACTGCCTGCACCGGGAGCAGTTCGGGCAGCCGATCGCGGGCTACCAGCTGGTGCAGGAGAAGCTCGCGACGATGCTCGCCGAGATCACCACCATGCAGCTCATGTGCTGGCGGCTGTCCAGCCTGGCCGACGCCGGCCGGATGACCGCGGCGATGGCCTCGCTGGCCAAGCGGCACTGCTGCGCCACCGCCCGGCAGATCGTGGCCGACGCGCGCGACCTGTTCGGCGGCGACGGGATCCTGCTCGAGCACCACGTCGCCCGGCACCACGCCGACATCGAGGCGATCTACACCTTCGAGGGCACCGACCACGTGCAGGCGCTCATCGTGGGCCGGGAGATCACCGGCCTGTCGGCGATCAGCGGCCGGCGGCGCTGACCGCCGCGGTCAGCCGGCGCGGCTGAGCAGGGCCTGCTCCCGGGCCGGCCCGGACAGCCGCCGGCAGTCCGGGCAGCCGGTGCGCCCGGCACCGATGCGCTCCCACCGCTGGTGGCCCCAGATCTGCACGATCGACCCGCAGAGGGCCAGCTCCACCTCGCCGTCGCGCTCCGCCGCCGGCCGCGGCGACGAGACGGCGTGCCACGGGGTGCGCCGGGCGGCCGGAGTGCCCTGCTCCCAGCGGTCCGGACGGGCGAATCCGACCGCGAGTGGGTCCACGGGCTGCAGGTGCCCCGGACGGTCTCGGATCGATCCCCCGTCCGGGGGAACCGGCGGCGCGCCCGCACCCGGCACCGGGAGTGCGCCTGCGGCGTTACCGTCGGGAGGTCTGCGGAGCGGAGGAGCGACGACGGTGGAACCTGTCAGCCTGGTCATCGGTGCGGCACTGCTGGCCGCGGGCTTCGTGGCCGGCCGGCTCGGGCGCCGTCGTCCCGCGGGCCCGCCGCCCAACCCGACGCCGGTGTGCGGCTGCGGGCACACGCTGAGCCAGCACGACACCGAGACCAACACCTGCTACGCCGAGCTGCGCCGCGACACCTTCGACCGGCGCGGCCGGTTCGCCGGTCACACCTGGGTGCCGTGCACCTGCCGGCAGTACGTCGGCCCGCGCCCGATCGACGAGGTCTTCGTCCCCCGCATCCTCCCGCCGTCCGACTGACCGGGCGCCGGCGGCGGCCGCCGGTCCCACCACACGGCTCACGGTGAGTCGATCACCGGATGCGTGCCGCTCGCGCCGGCGTGTCGGCGCGTGTCGCGTGCACCCAGCCGATGATCAACGGGGCGGCGCGTCCCCGGTGCGACTGCAGCCCGCTGGATGCGACTGATCGCGGGGACGGGCGCCGCCGCAGGGGTCAGGCGGGCGGGTCGGCGAGGTCGGTGAGCGCGGCGACCAGCGCGGCGACCCGGTCGGTGCCGAGCTCGGTGGTCAGCGCGGCCTCGTGCGCGGACACCAGCGCCTCCAGCCGGTCCAGCCGGCCGCGGCCGAGCGTGGACAGGTGCACCCGCACGCGGCGGCCGTCCTCCGGGTCGGGCAGGCGGTAGGCCAGCGCGGCGTCGACCAGGCCGTCGACCATCCGGGTGGCGGTGGGCGCCGGGACGCACAGCGCCGCGCACAGCCCGCTCATCGTGCGGCCCGGTCCCGAGGCGAGCGCGCGCATCAGCCGGTAGGTCTCCAGCGTCGCGCCGTCCTCGGCGAGCACCGCCCCGACGCCGCGGGCGACCCGCCGCGAGACGACGGCCAGCAACTCGACCAGCGAGGCCGCGGGCGCGGCGGACGCCGCAGTGCCCGGAGCCCGCTGCTCGACCGCCATGGCCGCACCATACTCAGGAGGTGCCCGGACCGACCGTCCCGATGGAGGCGTGGGAGGCCGCCGTCGTCGGCCGCTCCCCCGACGTCGCCCGGATCGGGCTGGCCGTCCCGCTGACCGGGCCGCTGGCGATGACCGCGCCGTCGGCGCTGGACCTGGCCGCGCTCGCCGCCGACGAGGTCACCGAGGCCGGCGGGGTCCGCGGTCGCGCGGTGGAGCTGGTCACCGTCGACGCCGGGCGCCGCCCCGCCGAGGTGGCCGCCGACGTCGCCGCCCTGCACGCCGCCGGTGCGGTCGACGTCCTCGTCGGCTTCTCCACCAGCGACGTCTCCCGCGCGGTCGCCGCCGCGCTGGCCGGGCGTGCCGGCTACGTGTTCACCCCGCCGCACGAGGGCGGGCGCGGGTCCCGCGGGGCGCTGCGGATCGGCGCCTCCCCGCTGGTGCAGCACGCCGCCGCGCTCACCTGGCTGGTGCGCCACCGCCGCGCCCGCCGCTGGGTGCTGCTGGGCACCGACTACGTGTGGCCGCAGGCGGTGCACCGCGCCGCGCGGTCGGTGCTGCTCGACGTCGGCGCGGAGATCGCCGGCGAGCTGCTCGTCCCGTTCGGCCCGGCCGACCCCGGCCCGGCGCTGGACCTGGTCCGCCGCACCCGCGCCGACGCCGTGCTGCTCAGCCTGGTCGGCCGCGACCTGGTGGCCTTCAACCGCGCCTTCGCCCGCGCCGGGCTCGACCGCCGCGTCGTCCGGCTGTCCGGAGCGCTCGAGGAGAACGGCCTCTACGCCGTCGGCGGCGACGGCACGGGTGAGCTGTACGCCTGCATGCCCTCGTTCGCGGCGGCCGACGGTGCCGGCGACGAGGGACAGCTCGCCCTGCAGGAGCGGCTCGCGGCCCGGGTGGGGCCGAGCGCGCCGGTGGTCTGCGCCTACGCCCGCGGCGTGCACGACGGCGTCCGCACCGCCGCGCGTCTGCTGGAGACCGGCGCCCCCGAACCGCCGCGGATCCCCCGGCCGCGGCTGGCGCGCGCCGACGGGCTGGTGTTCCGCGAGGTCGGCGCGCGCGACTGACCCCCACTGCTTCCGATCGGAAGGAAGGGGCCTACCCTCCCCGCGTCCGGCCCCGAGCCGGCCGAGAGGAGGAGTCGTGACCGACCCCCGCACCACCCCGTCCGCGTACGCCACCGGGAGCACCGGTGCCGGCGCGACCCCGGCAGCCGGAGCCGCCGGCGTCGAGGAGTTCGGCTACCGCCAGGAGCTCAAGCGCTCGCTGACGTTCACCGACCTGCTGGTCTACGGCCTGGTCTTCATGGTGCCGATCGCGCCGTTCGGCATCTTCGGCAGCGTCTTCCAGGCCAGCGGCGGCATGATCGCCCTCGCCTACGCCATCGGCGGCCTGGCGATGGCCTTCACCGCGGCGTCGTACTCGCAGATGTCCCGGGCGTTCCCGATGGCCGGCTCGGTCTACACCTACGCCGGCCGTGGCATCGCCCAGCCGGTCGGGTTCATCGCCGGCTGGATGATCCTGCTCGACTACGTGCTCGTCCCCGGCCTGCTCTACCTCATCGCCGCGGTCGCGATGAACTCGATCGTGACGTCGATCCCGGTGTGGGTGTGGCTGATCGGCTTCGTCGTCCTCAACACGGTCGTCAACTACTTCGGCATCGAGTTCACGGCGCGGGTCAACAAGATCATGCTGGTCGCCGAGCTCATCGTGCTGGCGATCTTCCTGGTCATCGGCGTCGTCGCGCTGGCCTCCGGCGAGGGCCGCGGCTTCGACTTCTCGCCGATCTACAACAGCGACACCTTCTCGCTGGAGCTGGTCTTCGGCGCGGTGTCGGTCGCGGTGCTGAGCTTCCTCGGCTTCGACGGCATCTCCACCCTCGCCGAGGAGAACCGCGAGTCGGCCCGCTCCATCGGCAAGGCGATGATCGCCGCGCTGGCCCTGGCCGGGACGCTGTTCATCGTCCAGACCTGGGTCGCCGCGCTGCTCGTGCCCGACCCCGACACCCTGATCGCCGAGGGCGACGCCGCCGGCACCGCCTTCTACGACGCCGCCGAGGTCGCCGGCGGGGCGTGGCTGGGCACGCTGACGGCGATCGCGACGGCGGTCGCGTGGGGGTTCGCCAACTCCCTGGTCGCCCAGGCGGCCACCTCGCGGCTGCTGTTCGCCATGGCGCGCGACCGCCAGCTGCCCGGCTTCCTGCGCAAGGTGCACCCGACCCGCCGCGTGCCGGTCAACGCGACCTTCCTCGTCGCGGCCGTCTCCCTCGTGCTCGGCCTGTACATGGAGCAGCGCGAGGACGGCATCACGCTGCTGTCCACCCTGGTCAACTTCGGCGCGCTGTCGGCGTTCCTGCTGCTGCACGTCGCCGTCGTCTGGCACTTCATCGGCCGGATGGGGAGCCGCAACTGGTGGCTGCACCTCGCGGTGCCGGTCATCGGGTTCGGCATCCTGGCCTACGTCGTCTACAACGCCCAGGTGGCCGCCCAGGAGCTGGGCTTCGTGTGGCTCGCCATCGGCGTCGTGCTGATGATCGTCCTGATCGCCACGGGCCGGAGGCCCGAGATCCGAGCGGAGGAGAACCTGTGACGGCGTCCCTCGAGGTCGTCCCCCTGGAGCCGACCCCCGATCAGCTGCGCTACTCCTTCGGCGGCGGCGAGCCGCTGCTCACCGTGGCGCCGGGCACGGTGGTCGAGCTGACCACCGAGGACTGCTACGGCGGCAAGGTGCGCAGCGTCGAGGACCTGCCGAGCCAGGTGTGCAACTTCCCGTTCCTCAACCCGGTGAGCGGCCCGATCGCCGTCGAGGGGGCCGAGCCCGGGGACACCCTGGCGGTGCACCTGGTCGACGTCGCACCGGCGCGGGACTGGGCGGTGTCCAGCACGTTCCCGCACTTCGGCGCGCTCACCACCACCCACTCGACGGCGATGCTGCACGAGCCGCTCGAGGAGCTGGTCTGGCTCTACGAGGTCGACCGCGAGCGGGGCACCTGCCTGTTCCGCCCCCGCCGCGGCGGCCCGGAGGTGGAGCTCCCGCTCGACCCGATGCACGGCACGATCGGCGTCGCGCCGGCCGCGGGCGAGGTGTTCGCCAGCATCACGCCCGGCGCGCACGGCGGGAACATGGACACCCCCGAGGTGCGGGCCGGCACGACCGTCTACTTCGGCGTGAACGTGCCCGGCGGGATGCTCTCCCTCGGCGACGGGCACTGCCGGCAGGGCGAGGGCGAGGTGTGCGGCACCGCGGTCGAGTCGGCGATGCGCACGGTCGTCGTCGTCGACCTGGTCAAGGGCGGCGGGCCCGCGTGGCCGCGGCTGGAGAGCGACGAGTTCCTCATGTCGACCGGGTCGGTCCGGCCGCTGGAGGACGCCTACCGGATCAGCCAGCACGACCTGGTGACCTGGGCGGCCGAGCTCGCCGGCTGGGACCAGCTCGACGCCCTGCAGCTGGTCAGCCAGGCGGGGCTGGCGCCGGCGGGCAACGTCGTCGACACCAACTACACGATGGTGGCGAAGCTGGCGAAGCGGTACCTGCCCGGCGCGGTCGCGGCCGACGGCGTGCACGAGCGGCTGCGCGCCACCGCGGCGGCGTACCTGCAGGAACGCTGACCCCGGCGCCCGGGACCCGCCTTTCGCGCGCGGAAGGCGAGTCCCGGGCGCCCGACGGGGTAGCGGTGTCGCAGACGTGCCACCGCCGCCGGGAGGAGTGCCCGTGACCGACGCCCCGAACAGCCCGGAAGCCCGCCGCCGCCTGCTCGCCGCCACCGAGCCCGTGCGGGCCGCCGCCAGCGCCGGCGCGCTCGCGCTGACCTACCCGCTGCTGCGCGGCGCCCCCCGCGGCGAGCCGCACGGGGTGCTCGTGCTGCCGGGCCTGATGGCCTCCGACGTCTCCACCGCGACCCTGCGCCGCTGGCTGCGCGGCCTCGGCTACCCCGTGGTCGGCTGGGAGCTCGGCCGCAACCGCGGCCCCACCAAGGAGATCACCGACGAGCTGCCCCGCCTGGTGCAGCGCCTGGCCGACCAGCACGCCGGCCCGGTGAGCATCGTCGGGCAGAGCCTGGGCGGCATCTACGCCCGGCGGCTGGCGCTGCGGGTGCCGCGGCTGGTCCGCCAGGTGATCAGCCTCGGCTCGCCGTTCGGCCTGGCCGGCGGCCCGCCCGACGACAGCCCCGGCGCCCGCGCCTACGCCCGCTACCGCCACCTGCACGCCGTGCCGCGCGGGCGGGGCGGCCTCGGCGGCCTGCCCGTCCCGAGCACCGCGGTGTACTCGCGCTGGGACGGCGTCGTCGACTGGCGGGCCTGCCGGCAGACGCCCGGCCCGCGCGCGGAGAACGTCGGCGTGCACGCCAGCCACCTCGGGATGGGCCACGACCCGGCGGTGCTGTGGCTGGTGGCCGACCGCCTGGCCCAGACCCGCGACGGCTGGCGGCCGTTCACCCCGCCGGCCCGGCTGCGGCTGCTCTACACGAGCGAGGACGACGTCACCGGCTGACGGCGCCGCGCCCGCAGCACCGCGTCGGCGGCGTGCGCCGAGCCGTGCTCGTGCCCGCGGGCCTCCCGCGGCCGCGCCTCGGCCACCTGCACCTCCCAGTCGCCGGGGTCGAGCACCGCGGCCATCTGCCCGCCGGCGGCGTACCAGTCGGGCAGGCCCGGCCGCTGGATGCCGTGGGCGACGTCGCTGCCGTCGTGCATCGTCACCAGCAGCGTGCCGCCGGGCGCGACCGCCGAGGCCAGCGTCCGCAGCACGTCGTCGCGGGTGCCGGGCGGGAAGTGCAGGAACGAGGCGGTCACCAGGTCCCACCGCTCGTCGCCGGGCTGCCACGACGAGACGTCGACCTTGCGGGTCTCGATCCTCAGCCCGGCCGCCTCGGCCGCCGCGGCGGCGCGGTCCAGCGCGGTGCGGGAGAGGTCGAGCGCGGTCACCGCCCAGCCGCGGCGGGCCAGCCAGACGGCGTCGCCGCCCTCGCCGGCGCCGGCGTCCAGCGCGCGGCCGGGCGGCAGGTCGGCGGCCTCGGTGGCCAGGACGTCGTTGACGCGGCCGCTCCACACCCCGGAGCCGTGCGCGCGGTAACGCTCCTCCCACCACTGCTCGCCGTACTCCGGGTCGCTCATCGCGCGGATCACGTCGACGGCGGCCCGGGTGTCCTCGGCGACCAGGTCGGCGTTGACCTGCGCGCCGGCCATCAGCCCGGCGGCCGCGGCGCCGATCACCTGGGCGCTCGGGTCCGCGACGTTGCCGGCCGCCCACACGCCGGGCACCGCGGTGGCGCCGCGGGCGTCGACCGGCACGTGCGACCCGACGACCGCCTCGCCCATGCGGAACGGCTGCGCCTCCAGCCCGAGCCCGGTCAGCACCGCCGAGCGGGCGGTGAACCGCGGGGCCACGACGACGGCGGCGCGCGGCACCACCTCGCCGTCGGCCAGCCGGACGCCGGTCAGCCGGCCACCGTCGGTCTCCAGCGCCGCCACCTCGCCGCGCACCACCCGGATCCCGCGCGCGGCCAGCGCCTCGGCGGTGGCGTCGTCCGGCTCCGGCGCGGTGTGCAGGAAGAACACGACGTCGGCGCTCCACTGCCGCCACATCTGGGCCTGGTGCAGCGACATCGGGCCGGTGGCGACCACGCCGATCGCCCGGTCGCGCACCTCCCAGCCGTGGCAGTACGGGCAGTGCAGGACGTCGGTGCCCCACAGCTCCCGCACGCCCGGGACGTCCGGCAGCTCGTCGGTCAGGCCGGTGGTGACCAGCAGCCGCCGCGCGCCGAGCACCCGCCCGGAGGCGAGCTCCACGGTGAACGCGCCGGCCGCCCCGCCGACCGCGGTGACCGTGCCGTCGACCAGCACCCCGCCGTAGCCGGCGACCTCGGCCCGCCCGGCGGCGAGCAGGTCGGCCGGGGGCGTGCCGTCGCGGCCCAGGTAGTTGTGCATCTCGTGCGCCGGCGCGTTGCGCGGCGTCCCCTCGTCGACGACGGCGACCGAGCGCCGCGCCCGCCCCAGGGCGAGGGCGCCGGACAGGCCCGCCGCTCCCCCGCCGATGACCACCACGTCGTACGTCTCGTCCATGCCGCCCACAGTGCACCCGCCGTCGCGAAAAAGGCAAACACCTTTGCCATACTGGCAACGTGACCGATCCCGACGCGGACCTCGACGCCGTCCTCGACGCGGTGGGCCCGCGGCTGCGCGAGCTGCGCCGGCAGCGCGGCGCGACGCTGACCCAGCTGTCCGAGGACACCGGAATCTCGGTGTCCACGCTGTCCCGGCTGGAGTCCGGGCAGCGCCGGCCCACCCTCGAGCTGCTGCTGCCGCTGGCCCGCGCCCACCAGGTGCCGCTCGACGAGCTGGTCGACGCCCCGGAGACCGGCGACCCCCGGGTGCGGCTCCGGCCGATCACCCGGCACGGCGCCACGTTCCTCCCGCTCACCCGCCGGCCGGGCGGGCTGCAGGCCTACAAGATGGTGCTGCCGCCGCGCTGGGGCGGGGAGCCGGACGAGCAGCGCTCGCACGAGGGCTGGGAGTGGGTCTACGTGCTCTCGGGCCGGCTGCGGCTGCTGCTCGGCGACACCGACGTCGTCCTCACCCCCGGCGAGGCGGCCGAGTTCGACACGCGCACCCCGCACTGGCTGGGCAACCCCGACGGCCGGCCCACCGAGGTGCTCGCCCTCTTCGGCCCCCAGGGCGAACGCGTGCACGTGCGCGCCGCCCCCCGGGGCCGCGGCTAGGGGACGACGACCAGCCGGACGCCCGCCTCGCCGGCGGCCTGGCGGGCCCAGGCGCCGCCGACGTCGGCCAGCGGCACCGTCTCGTGCGCGACGGCGACCCGGCCGGTGGCGGCCGCGGCGAGGACGGCACCGAGCGCGTCGCGGCGCTGCTGCGGGGTCAGCGCGTTGTTGGTGTAGCCGAGCACCTCCGCCGACCGGCCGCGCAGCACCGCCGAGGAGAACACCGCCTCGTCGCCGGACGCCCCGCCCAGGTTGACCAGTCGCCCGCCCGGCGCCAGCACCCGCGACGCCGCGGTCGCCGCCACGCCGAACACCGGGTCGACGACGACGTGCGCCCCGCCCGGGCACGCCCGCGCCAGCGCGGCGGCGAGCGCGTCGACGTCGCCGGTGAGCGGCACGACGGCGTCGGCGCCGGCGGCGCGGGCCCGCTCCCGCGCCGTGGTCGAGCGGCAGACCGCCACCACCCGCCCGGCGCCGAGCACCCGCGCCGCCCCGACCGCCACCTGCCCCACCGCGCCGCCGGCCCCGAGGACGAGGACGGTCTCCTCCGGCTGCAGCCGCCCGCGCCAGGTCAGGCACATCCACGCGGCCACGCCGGACAGGCCGATCGCCGCGACCGCGGCGTCGGGCAGGTCGGCGGTCAGCGGCACGAGGTCCTCGTCGTCGACGGCGCACCGCTGCGCCAGGCTCCCGTCGCCGGGCGCCATGCCGGCCGACGTCGCGAACCAGACCCGGGTGCCGGCCGGCAACCGCCCGGACTCCTCGACGACGCCGACGCCCTGCACCCCCGGCACGTAGGGCACCGCCGGCGCGCCGAAGTAGGACGTGCCGGACGCGCACAGCAGGTCCAGCGGCACGATCGGCGCGGCGGTGACGCGCACCAGCGTGTGCCCCGGCCCGACGGCGGGGTCGGGGTGCTCGGCGTGCTCGGGCGGCGTCCCGGGCGCGCGGACGACGGCGGCGCGCACGTCAGGTGGCCCGCACGTCAGGTGGTGATGTCGGGATAGGGCAGCGTGATGTGCTCCATCGCCTTGCCGTAGGCCTTCTGGTACTCCAGCGGCCCGTGGTCGCGCTCGAACATCGCGATGAACAGCGTGAGCGTGAGGAACGGGTGGGCGCCCATCCGGAACAGCGTCACGTGGTCGTGCTCGCGCAGCGCGCGCCGCTCGTCCTCGGTGAACTCCAGCCAGGTGGACCGCTCGTCGTCGGTGCAGTTGAGGATCTTGTTGGCCATCTCGGCCTCCCACCACTCGACCGTGCCGGCCGGGTCCTCGCGGTAGCGCTCGACGAGCGCGGGGTCGCGGTCGACGGTGAAGAGGAACTTGTCCAGCAGGTAGCGACTCATGCCGGGGCCACCTCTCCGGGGACGCCGTTCGGGTACCAGGTGAAGTAGGCCTCCATGGTGTGGAACAGGTCGAGGGTGTCGACGTGGTCGGCCTTCTGCCCCTCGCCGGCGGCGCCCATCATCAGCATGAAGTCCATGAAGCCGTGGGTGGCGTTGCCCGGGGCGTGCAGCGAGTCCAGCGACACCTCGGCCAGGCAGCCCTCGATGTCGCCGGAGGCGATCCACTCGACGGCCTTGCGGTCGAACTCCGGGTCGGGCCCGTGCTCGCCGAACTGGCGCGGCCCCCCGAGCTCCAGCGACAGGTGGCCGGTCCCGATGATCGCCACCCGCTGGTCCGACTCCCAGGACTCGACCATCTCCCGGATCGCCCTCCCCAGCTGCACGAACCGCCTCGGCTGCGGCAGCGGCGGGGCGAAGATGTTCGTGTAGACCGGCACGATCGGCAGGTCGGCCTGCGGGCGCAGCGTGATGATCGGGCACGTGATGCTGTGGTCGATCCGCAGCTCGTTGGAGAAGGCCAGGTCGAAGTCGCGGTCGAGGCCGTCGCGCAGCAGGTGCGCGGCCAGGTCCTCCTCGCCGCGCAGCGTCATCCGCGGCAGGCCGAACTCGCGTTCCTCGTTGTACCAGTTGGCGTCGAAGAAGGGCGCCTTGCCGACGAGGAACTGGGGCATGTTGTCCAGCCACAGCTGGTGGAAGTGGTCGCTGCCGACCATCACCAGCACGTCGGGCTCGGCGCGGGTGAGCGTCTCGCGGAACCGCTCGATCTTGGCCACCCACTCGTCGGCGAACGGCGGCCGGTCCGCGCCGGTCGAGGTGCTCGCGCGGTAGTAGAAGGGGTGGTGGGTCGACGCGATGACCGCGGCCACCTCAGCCATGACTGCCTCCCGGGGTCTCGGGCTCGTAGGGGTCCGGCGCGACGGAGCGGTTGTGCAGGTCGACGGACAGGAAGACCTCGTTGGCGACGGGACGCCTGATCTCCTCGGCGAGCTGGCCGATCAGCCCGGCGGTGCGGGCCAGCAGCGCGAAGCCGCGCAGCAGCTCCAGCGGCAGGCCGAGGTCGGCCAGCGCGGCGCCGCAGACGCCGGCGCCGTTGAGCGGCAGCGTCCTCCCGAGCACCTGCGGGTGCACCCGGCCGATCGCGGCGAACAGCGCCAGGTGCGGGCCGACCAGGCCCTCCTCGCCGGCGATCTCGAACAGCCGTGGCGTGCGCGGGTCGCCGTCCTTGTGCACGTGGTGGCCGAGCCCCGGGACGAACCGGCCGGCCGCCCGCTGCGCGGTGACCGTCTCCAGGGCGAGGGCGTCCCAGCCGGCGTCGTCGGCCGGGAGCTCCCCCGCCGACACCAGGACGTCGTGCAGGAAGCGGCCGCAGTCCTCGGTGACGCCGAGGAAGCGGGAGCCGCCGCCGAGCAGCCCGGCGGCGAGCGCGCCCTGCACCGAGTCCGGCGCGGACAGCCAGGTCAGCCGCGTGACGATCGCCGTCGGGGTGAAACCGTGGTCGGCGAGCGCGGCGAGCACCGCCTCGAACACGCGGGTCTCCCCCGGCGTGGGCCGGCGCTGGGTGGCCAGCCAGAACGCCAGCTCGCCGAAGCCGACGGTGCCCATGACGTCGCGGGCGAGGTCGGTGCCGAGCAGGGTGATCGACTCGCGGCTCGAGGCGCCCAGCGCGGTCGGGTACCCGTCCTCGGTCACGGCGCCTCCTCGCCCTCGGCCAGCCAGCGGCGGATCTCCGCACCGTGCTCGTCGAGCGCGGGCGGTGGCAAGCGGTACCGCGCCGCCGTCCCGGAGAACCGGATGGGGTTGCGGATCGAGGGGACCCCCGCGCCGTCCTCCCCCGCCGTGACGACGGGGTCCAGGCCGACCTCCTCGGCGAAGGCGACGCCCTGGTCGACGGTGTTGATCGGCCCGCACGGCACGCCCGCGGCGATGATGTCGCGGAACCACTCCATCTTGGTGCGGGTCTTCAGCCGCCCGACCAGCAGCGGGCGCAGCTCCTCGCGGTGGGCGGTGCGGTCCTCGTTGTGCAGGAACCGCGGGTCCTCCACCAGCTCGGGCACGCCGAGCACCTCGCACAGCTTGCGGAACTGGCCGTCGTTGCCGGCGGTGACGATCAGGTCGCCGTCGGCGCAGGGCAGCGGCTCGTACGGGAACAGGCTGGGGTGGCTGTTGCCCATCCGGAACGGGACGACGTCGCCGGCCACGTACGCCGAGGTCTGGTTGACCAGCCCGGACAGCGCGCTGGAGAGCAGGTTGACCTCGACGTGCTGGCCGCGGCCCGTGGCGTGCCGCTGGTTCAGCGCGGACAGCACGCCGACGGTGGCGTGCAGGCCGGCCATGACGTCGAAGACGGCGACGCCGGCGCGGTAGGGATCGCCGCCCGGGTCGCCGGTGAGGCTCATCAGCCCGGAGATGGCCTGCACGATGAGGTCGTAGCCGGGCAGCGACCGCCCGCCGGGGCCGCTGCCGAACCCGCTGATCGAGGCGTAGACGACGGCGGGGTTCGTCGCGGCCACCGTGCCGTAGTCGAGGCCGAAGCGGGCCAGGCCGCCGGGCTTGAAGTTCTCCACCAGGACGTCGGCGCGGCGGGCGAGCTCGCGGGCCGCGGCCAGGTCGGCGTCGTCGGTGAGGTCCAGGGCCACCGACCGCTTGTTGCGGTTGACGCCCAGGTAGTAGGTGGAGACGCCCTCCCCGCCGACGTCGCGGACCGGCGGCGCCCAGGTGCGGGTGTCGTCCCCGCGCGGGCCCTCGACCTTGACCACCTCGGCGCCGAGGTCGGCCATGAGCATCGTGGCGTAGGGGCCGGCCAGGATCCGGGAGAAGTCGGCCACGAGCAGGCCGGCGAGGGGGCCCTCGGGGTCGGGTCCGCCGGGTGCTGCCGTCATCGTCGCGTCGCGCTCCTCGGCGTCGGGGCTGGTGCGGGCGGACAGTCGTCCGCCGGTCGCGCCGAGTCTCGGCACCGCCGCCGAGCCGTGTCAACCGCACGGCCGCAGCCTTGACATGTGCCGCAGGTCACGAGCAGGGTGACCGCGTCCGCGACCCTCGTCCGGTGGGCGGACAGGTGTCCGTCGAGCCTGTGACGTCCGAGGAGAGTCCATGACCGAGCCCCAGACCCCGGCGCCGCAGGCCGGGCGCCCCGTCGTGTTCCGCGGCGGCACGGTGCTGACGATGGACGACGCCGGCACGGTGCTGACCGACGCCGACGTCCTCGTCGTCGGCGACCGGATCGCGGCCGTGGGCCCGGAGATGGAGGCCCCGCAGGACGCCCTGGAGGTCGACGCCACCGACGGCATCGTGATGCCGGGGATGATCGACACGCACCGGCACATGTGGCAGACGGCGATGCGCGGCTACGGCGCCGACTGGTCCCTCACCCAGTACTTCGTCTGGTACTACCTCGAGCACGGCCGGCGCTTCCGCCCGGAGGACGTCGCCGCGGGCAACCGGCTGGCCGCCGTCGAGGCGCTCGACGCCGGCGTCACCACCGTCGTCGACTGGTCGCACGGGCTGCAGACGGTCGACCACGCCGAGGCCGCCGTCGACGCGCTGCAGTCGGTGCCCGGACGGTACGTGCTCGCCTACGGCAACATCCAGGCCGCGCCGTGGGAGTGGACCGCCGACGAGGCCGTGCAGGGCTTCCTCGAGCGCCGCCGCACCGGCGCGGGCGACCTGCTCGCCTTCCAGCTCGCCTTCGACGTCACCGGCGACCCGGCGTTCCCGGAGAAGGCCGCCTTCGAGGTGGCCCGCGAGCTCGGCCTGCCGGTGACCACGCACGCCGGCGTCTGGGGCGCCACCAACGACGACGGCATCCGGCTCATGCACGAGCACGGCTTCGCGACGCCGGAGACGGTGTACGTGCACGCCGCCTCGCTCTCCCCCGACAGCTACCACCGCATCGCCGCCACCGGCGGGTCGATCTCGGTGTCCACCGAGTCCGAGCAGAGCGCCGGCCAGGGCTACCCGCCCACCTGGCAGGTGCGCGCGCACGGCATCCCGGTGTCGCTGTCGATGGACACCAGCGTGTGGTGGAGCGGCGACCTGTTCTCCGCGATGCGCACGACGCTCGGCGCCGACCGCTCGCGCGAGCACTTCGAGGCCCACCTCAAGGGCGAGACGGTGACCCACCTGGCGCTGCGCGCGCAGCACGTCGTGCAGTGGGCCACCCGCGGCGGGGCGACGGCGCTCGGCCGCGACGACCTGGGCCGGCTGGTCCCGGGCGCGAAGGCCGACGTCGTGCTGATCAAGAACGACGCCTCGCCGGTGTCGTTCCCACTGCTGAACCCCTACGGGCACGTCGCCTTCCACGCGCAGCGCGGCGACGTGCACACCGTGCTGGTCGACGGGCGGGTCGTGAAGTCCGACCACCGGCTGGTCGGCGTCGACCTGGCGGCGGTCCGGCGCGAGGTCGAGGCGACCGTCGAGCACCTGCGCGCCGACATGGGCGAGGACGTCTGGACCACCGGGATGGACCCGGAGCTGCCCTCGGGCGAGGTGCTGGACAACCCGTACCAGTACACCGACTACCGGTCGGAGAGCACGCACGCCGCCCGCGAGGAGGCCTTCGAGCGGCACCTCGCCGGGGAGCGCTGAGGGCCGTCGTGGCCGGGCGCGGTGAGGGGCCGGACTTCGTCGAGGCGCTGGCGCGGGGCCTGGACGTGCTCACCTGCTTCGACGCCGACCACCCGGCCATGACGCTGTCGGAGGTGGCGTCCGCCGCGGGGCTGGCCCGGCCGACCGCGCGGCGGCTGCTCCTCACGCTCGAGGAGCTGGGCTTCGTGCGGTCGGCCGGCGGGGTGTTCTCGCTGACCCCGCGGGTGCTGTCGCTCGGGATGGCCTACGTCGGCGCGCTCGGGCTGTGGGACCTCGCCCGGCCGCACATGGAGGCGCTGGTCGCGCGGACCGGCGAGTCGTCGTCGATGGCGCAGCTCGACGGGTCGGACATCGTCTACGTCGCGCGGGTGTCGGTGCCCAAGCTGATCGCGCTGCGGGTCGAGATCGGCACGCGCTTCCCCGCCGTCCAGACCTCCCAGGGCAAGGTGCTGCTCGCCGCCCTGCCGGCCGATCGGCTCGAGGCCACCCTCGCCGAGCCCAGCCGCTCGGGCCTGCCGCCCTACATCGGGCGCACGGCCGAGCAGCTGCGCGAGGAGCTCACCGAGGTGCGCGCCCGCGGCTGGGCGCTGGCCGACGAGGAGCTCGCGCCCGGCGTCCGCTCGGTCGCCGTCCCGGTGCGCGACGGCACCGGCGCGGTGCGGGCGGCGATGAACGTGACCGTGCACGCCGCCGAGACCTCGACCGAGCGACTGCTGGCCGAGCACCTGCCGGCCCTGCTGCGCACCGCCGGCGAGGTGAGCGCGGACTGGGCGCGCTGGCAGTCCCGCCCGCACGTGGAGGTGGACCGGTCGCGCTCCGCTGGATGAGACACGGCCGGATCGGGTACTCCCGGTCCATGAGCGGGAAGTCGGCGGAGGACTACGCCCGGGACTACACGGACCCCGAGCTGCGCGAGCGGCTCAAGGAGGAGATCAAGGCCGGCGACAGGGGCGGGCGGCCCGGCCAGTGGAGCGCCCGCAAGAGCCAGCTGCTGGCCCACGAGTACGAGGCCGCCGGCGGCGGCTACCGGCACGAGGGCGAGCGCAGCGAGTCGCAGCGGCACCTGCAGGAGTGGACCGGGCAGGACTGGCACACCGCCGACGGCGGCGACCGCGCCCGCGGCGAGGGCGGGACGAAGCGGTACCTGCCCGACGCCGCGTGGGAGCTGCTGTCCGACGAGGAGGAGCGGGCCACCGACGAACGCAAGCGCGGCTCCGGCGAGCAGCACGTGGCCGACACCGACGCCGCGAAGGAGGCCCGGAAGGCCGCGGAGCTGGTCGACGCGAAGGCGACCGAGGCGCGCGCGAAGGTCCGGGAGATGCACGGCGACTCCCAGCTCGACCGGGCGGAGAAGGCGGAGCGCGAGCTCGGCGCGGGCCGCAAGACCGTCCTCGAGGCGATCGAGCGGCAGCGCGACCGCGACTGACCCGGGCCCGGGTGGCAGAAATGGCCATCCCTGCCGCCCGGGCCCGCCGGGACACGCCGTGCACTGCGTGCAAGCTTGCGCGGACTGCACGTTTCGGCCGATGATCGGGGGGTGACCTCCGGACTGCGCGAGCGCAAGAAGCTCGCCACCCGCTCGGCACTGCACGCCGCCGCGCTGCACCTGGTCGCCGAGCGTGGGCTCGACGCCGTCTCCGTCGACGACGTCGCCGAGCGCGCCGGCGTCAGCCCCCGCACGTTCTTCAACTACTTCGCCACCAAGGACGACGCCGTCCTCGGCCTCGACCCCGCCGACTCGGCCCTGCCCGCCGAGCGGTTCGCCGCCCGCCCCGCCGGCGAGGACCCGGTCACCGCCCTGCGCGCTGTCCAGGCCGAGCAGGCCGCCGCGATGGCCGAGGAACCCGCGGGCGTGTGGCCGCTGCGGCTGCGGGTCATCGACCAGCACCCCGTGCTGCTCGCCCGGCTGCACGCCGCCTTCGGCGCCTCCGAGCGGGCGCTGGCCGACGCCGTCGCCGCCCGCACCGGCACGCGGGTCGGCGTCGACGCCTACCCCACGCTGCTGGCCGCCGTCGCCGGTGTCGCCCTGCGCACCGCGCTGCACCGCTGGCTGTCCACCGACTTCACCGTGCCGCTCCCCCACCTCGTCGACGAGGCCTGGGACGTGCTCGCCGCCGGGCTGCCCGCCCCGCGCTCCTGAACCCTCCCGAGCGGCCGGCGCCGTCCGCTCCCCTCTCGGTGCCGCGCGCCCGCGGCACCGCCGTACGACCGAAAGAGGACCTCCGTGCAGGCCCCGCCCCCCGACTCCTCCGCACCGCCGATCGTCCTGACCCGGCGCCGCATCAACCTGGTGTTCTCGGCGCTGCTCGCCGGCATGCTCGTCGCCGCCCTCGACCAGACGATCGTCTCGACCTCGATGCCGACCATCGTCGGTGAGCTCGGCGGCGTCTCGCACATGGCGTGGGTGACCACCGCCTACCTGCTGGCCACCACGCTGGTCATGCCCGTCTACGGCAAGTTCGGCGACCTGTGGGGCCGGCGGACCCTGTTCCTGGTCGCCATCGGCCTGTTCACCGTGGCCAGCGTCGGCGCCGCGCTCGCGCCGGACTTCACCTGGTTCGTCGTCTGGCGCGGGGTGCAGGGCCTCGGCGGCGGCGGACTGATGATCCTGTCGCAGGCGATCATCGCCGACATCGTCCCGGCCCGGGAGCGGGCGACGTACATGGGCCCGATCGGCGCGCTGTTCGGCCTGTCGGCCGTCGCCGGCCCGCTCGTCGGCGGCTTCTTCACCGACACGCCCGCCCTGGGCTGGGAGTGGTGCTTCTGGATCAACGTGCCGGTCGGCGTGGGTGCCTTCCTCGTCGGGTGGTTCGCCCTCTCCCTGCCGCGCCGGCGCAGCACCACCCCGCTCGACGTCGCCGGGATCGTCGCGCTGTCGGCGACGACGACGTCGCTGGTGCTGTTCACCGACCTCGGCGGCAGCGACGGCTGGACCGACCCGCTGACCCTCGCGCTGGCCACCGCGTTCGTCGTCTGCGCGGTCGTGTTCGTGCTGGTCGAGCGGCGCGCGGTCGAGCCGATCGTGCCGCTGGGGCTGTTCCGCAACCGGACGTTCGTCGTCGCCACGGCGCTCGGCATGGCCGTGGGCCTGGGCATGTTCTCGGCGATCGCCTTCATGCCGACGTTCCTGCAGATGAGCTCGGGGCTGTCGGCCGCGAACTCCGGCCTGCTCATGCTGCCGATGACCGCCGGGATCATCCTGACCATCCAGTCCTCGGCGGCGGCCATCCTGCGGAACGGCCGCTACAAGCGGTTCACCACCGCCGGGGTCGCGGTCATCCTCGCGACGATGGTCTGGATGACCACGCTGGCCGGGGACACTTCGCTGTGGACGATCGGCGCGATGTTCTTCGCGCTCGGCTGCGGGCTGGGGCTGATCATGCAGAACGTCGTGCTGGCCGCGCAGAACGCCGTCCCGGCCACCCAGATCGGCACGGCCACCTCGACGAACAACTACTTCCGCGAGGTCGGCGCCACCCTCGGCGTCGCCGTCTTCGGGACGCTGTTCACGACCCGGCTGGCCGAGAACCTCACCGGCGCGCTGACCGGCAACGCCGAGCAGGCGGCGGCCGCGGGCATCACCTCCCCGGACACGCTGGTGCCGTCGGCGGTCGACGCCGCCGGCGACCCGCTGCGGACGGCGATCGTCGACGCCTACGCGGACTCGCTCGCGCCGGTGTTCTGGTACCTGGTGCCGATCCTCGCCGTCGCGCTGCTGCTGTCGTCCGCGCTCAGGGAGATCCCGCTCGCCGAGCAGGCCGGCATGGTCGCCCGCGGCGAGGCGGTGGAGTCCGAGGAGGAGCTCGCGACCCTGCTGCGGGCCGGCGCGCAGGCCGCCGTCCCGGCCCCCGAGCCGGCCCTGACCAAGCGGGACGACGACCCGCTGCCCGTCTGACCCTCCCCGGGGTGGCAGGAATGGCCATCTCTGCCGCCCTCGGACGGGCGCTGAACCCCGGTGGCCCAGGACCGCGCAGGTCCCGGGCCACCGGCGTTCACGTCACCGGGCGCCGCGGGCGGCGGCGGTCTCGGCCATCAGCCGGTCGAGCAGGTCCTGCGGCAGCGCGGCGCCGAAGTCGGTGGCGAACCGGCGCATCGGCATCGACCCGATCATCCGCAGCATCATCGCCTGCTCCTCGGGCGAGGCGGCGTCCGCGGGCATGGTCGCGGTGAGCGCCTCCACCAGCGCGGGCCCGGCGGCCGGGTGGGTGAACCACTCGCCGACGGAGGAGTCCATCGTCAGCACCCGGACCAGGTCGTCCCCGGGCAGCGTCACCACCCGCTCGGCGAGCACGGTCCCGGCGTCGGCGCAGACCTGCACCGCGTACTCCCCCGGCGCGACCACCCAGCCGGACTCGACGACGTCCCAGTACGCGAACGCGCGCCGGCCGAGCTCCAGGGTCACCTCGCGGCCCTCCCCCGGCCCGAGCGCCACCTTGGTGAACGCGCGCAGCTCCCGCAGCGGGCGGCGCACCGGCCCGGCCGTCGTCGACACGTACACCTGGACGACGTGCCTGCCGGCCCGGTCGCCGGTGTTCGTCACGGTCACCGAGGCGGTGGCGGTGTCGTCGCCGGTGGGCTCGACCCGCAGGTCCGACGTCGTGACCGTCGTGTACGAGAGCCCGTGCCCGAACGGGTACCGCACCGCCCGGCCCTGCGTGACCAGCCCGCGGTAGCCGACCAGCACGCCCTCGCCGTAGACGACCCGGCCCTGCTCGCCCGGGAAGGAGAGGAAGCTCGGGGAGTCCTCCAACCGCAGCGGGACGGTCTCGGCGAGCCGGCCCGACGGGTCGGCGACGCCGTACAGCAGGTCGGCCAGCGCGCCACCGCCGGCCTGCCCGAGCAGGGCGCCGTCCAGGATCGCGTCGACGTCGTCGTGCCAGCCCTCCAGCGACACCACCCCGCCGTGGGAGAGGACGACGACCGTCCGGGGCGCCGCGGCGGCCACCGCGCGGACCAGCTCGACCTGGTCGGCGGGGAGGTCGATCGTCGTCCGGTCGAAGCCCTCGGACTCCTCGGCGTCGGTCAGGCCGAGGAAGACCACGGCGACCTCGGCGTCGCGGGCCAGCGCCACGGCCTCGTCCCGCGACGCGGCGGCGTCGTCACCCGAGCCGGGCGCGAACGGGAGCTCCCGCCCGGCCAGCGCGCGCATCGCGTCGAGCGCGGACTCGACCCGGGTGGCGGTGACGTTCGAGCTGCCGCCGCCCTGGAAGCGCGGCGTGCGGGCGAACTCGCCGACGACGGCGACGCGGGTGCCCGGGGACAGCGGCAGGGTGCCGCGCTCGTTGCGCAGCAGCACCGCGCACTGCGCGGCCAGCTCGCGGGCCAGCGCGCAGTGCGCATCGACGTCGACCTCCCCGGCCGGCCCGCCGGCGTACCGGGCCAGGGCGGCCACCCGGGCGGCGCTCGCGTCGACGTGCGCCTCGTCGAGCTCCCCGGACCGCACCGCCTCGACCACCCGCCGGTTGCCGGCGCCGCGGTCGCCGGGCATCTGCAGGTCCAGCCCGGCGGCCAGCGCCGCGGCGCGGTCGTCGACGGCGCCCCAGTCGGAGACGACGACGCCGTCGAAGCCCCACTGCTCCCGCAGCACCTCGGTGAGCAGCCAGCGGTTCTGCGACGCGTAGACGCCGTTGACCTTGTTGTAGGCGCACATGACCGTGGCCGGCGCCGCCTCGGTGACCACCCGCTCGAAGGCCGGCAGGTGGATCTCGCGCAGCGTCCGCTCGTCGACCTCGGCGCTGATCCGCATGCGCTCGGTCTCCTGGTCGTTGGCCGCGAAGTGCTTGACCGAGGCGCCCGCGCCGGCGGCCTGCTGCCCGCGCACGTGGGCCGCGCCGAGGACGCCGGACAGCAGCGGGTCCTCGGAGTAGTACTCGAAGTTCCGCCCGCCCAGGGGCGACCGCTTGACGTTGACCCCCGGTCCGAGCACCACGTGCACGCCCAGCGCCCGCGCCTCCCGGCCGATCGCCGCGCCGATCCGCTCGGCGACCGCCGGGTCCCAGCTGTTGCCCACCGCCACCGCGGGCGGGAAGCAGGTGGCCGGCAGGTTGCGGGTGATGCCGGGACCGCCGAAGTCGCCCTCCTGGCGGCGCACGCCGTGCGGGCCGTCGGTCAGCACGAGCGAGGGCAGCCCCGCCTCCTCGACCGGCGGGGTCGACCAGAAGTCCTGGCCGGAGAGCAGGGTCGCCTTCTGCTCGAGGGACAGGCCGTCGAGGTCGGTCACGGGAGCTCCTGCGGGTCGTCGGCGCCGGCGTACGCGAACGAGCGCACCACGAGCGAGCCGCGGGCGCACCACACGCCGCCCAGCCGGCCGGTCATCCCGCCGGCGACCTCCGTGGAGACGTAGCGCCCGTCCAGCCGGCCGAGCTCGGCGAAGCCGCCGGGCCTGACGACACCGGCGACGACGACGTCCGGACCGAGCGTGGCCGAGGAGAGGTGGCCGGCGGCCGGCTCGGTGCGGATCTCCAGCACCGCCTCCGGCCCCGCGGCCGCCTCGCCCAGGACGAGCGCAGCGGGCCGACCTGCGCCACCGCCCGCACCCGGTCGCCGTCGACCCCGACGTCGAGGTGGTGCCGCCCGTGCTGCCGGCGCGCGGGTCGTCTGCGTCGGGCTGCGGGTGCAGACCCGGGTCGACGGCGAGACCGTGCAGGACGCCCCGCACCGACGAGATGGCCTACACCGTCGGCGACACGCTCTCCCTGATCAGCCACACGTTCACGCTGCGCCCCGGTGACCCGCTGGCCACCGGCACCCCCTCCGGGGCCGGGTACGCCCGCACGCCGCCGTGGCTGGTGCAGCCCGGCAACGCGACGAGCGGCACCTGGCCGGCGCGTTCCAGGAGAACCGGGTCATCCCGGTCGGGGGGGCCGGGTCGCCGACCTGCCCGAGGGCGCCCGGCAGCGGGTGCTCGACGTCGTCGCCACCTTCATCGCGCCGCTGCCCGCCGGTCCCCGGACCGCGCGGCTGCGCGAGGTCGCAGACCACCTCGACGAGACCTGGTTCTCCTGGATCGGCGGGCACGGGCCCGGCGACGTCTTCTACTGCCGGGTCCGGTCACCGGTGGTCGTCGCCGAACTCGACCACCACTGCGGCGTCCTCCTCGACTCCGACACCCCCCCAGCCCTTCCCCGTGCACACCGTGCTGCGCACCCCGCACGGCGACGACTACGGCCGCGCCTGGGTCCGGCCGTTCCGGGAGCACGCCGGCGACTGAGCGGGCCTCAGCCGGCCTCTTCCTCGTCGTCCTCGTCGTCGTCCTGCTGGGCCTCGCCCGCCTCGTCGTACCCGTCCGCCGGGCCGGCCATGACGGCGTAGAGGTCCTCGAGGACGTCGAGCGCGGTGTCGACGTCCTCCGGCGCGCGGTCCGCGAGCGCCCCGAGCGACTTCAGGCGCTCCTCGGTGAGGAACTCGGGCAGCCGCTCGAGCAGCGTGGCGACCGCCTGCGGCCCCTGGCCGGTGAGCGCCCGGCCGACGCGCAGCAGCGCCCGGACCGCGGCCGCGCCGCGCCCGCCGCCGAGCAGCTCGCCGGCCTGGTCGAGGTTCTCCTCGGCCAGCACCCGGTCCAGGCCGGCCGTCACCCGCTCCACCCGGCCGTCCCCGAGCACCTCGCCGGCGCGGTCGACCACCTGCGGCAGGCGGTCGTCGGCGAGCAGCACGTCGAGCCGGGCGAGCAGCCGGCCGATCCGCTCGTCCTTCGCGAGGTCCAGCAGCCGGCCGAGCCGCTCGTCGGCGGCGAGGTCGAGCAGCGCGTCCAGCCGGTCGAGCCGGTCCGGTGACGCCAGCCGGTCGACCGCGGCGCCGAGCTGCTGCAGCCGGCCGGAGGACAGCAGCCCGTCGAGCGCGTCGAGGGCCCGCGGCACGACGTCGGCCCGCGCCCGGACCGAGTCGGCCACCCGGGACATCCCCGCGATCCGGTCGGGCGTGAGGACCGCGACCAGCCGGTCGGTCAGCGCGGCCACCGCGGCCGTCCGCTCGGGGGTCAGGACGCCGGCGATCCGCTGCACCACGCCGGTGGCCGTGTCGAGCACGTCCGGGGCCGCGGCCGCCGCCCGCGCCACCGCGGGGCCGACGCCGTCGAGCAGCGTCCGGGTGCTGCGCAGGACGTCGTCGGCGACCGGCAGCAGCGTCTCCGCGCGCGGCAGGGCCGCGCCGAGCGTGCGGACGGACTCGACGAGGGTCCGCGGCAGGTCGAACAGGTCAGCGGGATCAGGCAGGCGCACCGGCCCTCCCTACCCGCCCGGTGACCCGACTCACTCCCGGACGCGCCGACGGCGGTGCCACCCGGTCGG
The DNA here is from genome assembly GCF_054050295.1 of Geodermatophilus sp. SYSU D01045. NCBI lineage: Bacteria > Bacillati > Actinomycetota > Actinomycetes > Geodermatophilales > Geodermatophilaceae > Geodermatophilus > Geodermatophilus sp. SYSU D01045. The sequence goes on along the minus strand of NZ_JBJGZB010000006.1, from coordinate 135 downwards.
GTGCCCCGCCCGGCGGTCGTGCTCTGCCCCCGGTCGTGGGGGGGGGGGGGGGGGGGGGGGGGGGGGGGGGGGGGGGGGGGGGGGGGGGGGGGGGGGGGGGGGGGGGGGGGGGGGGGGGGGGGGGGGGGGGGGGGG
>NZ_JBJGZB010000005.1:0-221355 GCF_054050295.1 Geodermatophilus sp. SYSU D01045 | reverse complement strand
CCCCCCCCCCCCCCCCCCCCCCCCCCCCCCCCCCCCCCCCCCCCCCCCCCCCCCCCCCCCCCCCCCCCCCCCCCCCCCCCGGGTGTGTCCCGATCCCCAGCAGCCGCCGTGCGCGGGTGCCGGGGAGCGGTCAGGGCGTGGAGGGGTCGAGTGTCGGCCACCGGTCCATCGCCCAGGCGAGCCAGGTCGACCGACCGGGTGGCGGGCAGGGGACGTCCTTCCCCGCGATCTCTGCGGCATCGGGCGCCTGGAACCGGTCGCGCCACGAGCGGACGTCGGCCTCGGGCATCGGGAACGTCGCCCGAGGGGTCGTGTCCTGACGGTGCGCGATGCGGGCGAGCTGGGTGGCCAGGTCGACGGGGAGGTACACGACCTGGCAGTGCGCCCCGGCTCCGCCGGCCAGCCAGCGCAGTGCCGACCGCTCGTCCCGGGTCCAGAGTCCGAAGTCGAGGACCACGCTGGTCCCCAGCTGCAGCGTGCGGAGCGCCACCGTGATCAGCCGGCCCTCCAGGACGTCGCGCTTGCCGTCGGCCGTCAGCGACGTGCCGAAGAGGGGGAGGTGCCACTCGTCCGCGGTCAGCCGCAGAGCGCGGTGCGACGTCGCCAGCTCCCGGGCCCTGCTCGTCTTGCCGGCGCCCGGGAGGCCGACCATCAGGAAGAGCGTGGGAACAGCGGGCCCGAGGGGCGGTCCGGACACCTCGTGCTCGTGTGCGGGCATGCGGGACTCCTGGTTGCCGGCAGGGGCCGGGCGCCGTCAGCGAGAACGGCCGGGACGGGTCACGGAGGCGCAGGCGCGCACGGGAGCGACCGTACCGACGGCGGGGACCGGGTCCCGTCGTGCGCCGCCCGTGACCGGGTGCCGTGGGGTGGTCACGCTGCAGGCGACCTCCGGCCACACCGCCGGAGCCGGACGGGACACCCCGGGTCAGAGCCACACGCCGGGCAGGACCCGCCAGATCCGGTCGACGTCGGCCACCCCCGGCTCCTCGCCGTTGCAGGCGACCGCCACCGCGGTGTGCCGGTCCGCCGAGACGCGGAAGGCGCTGCGGAACCCGGCCCAGCTCCCGCCGTGCTCGAGGTCCCCGGCCCGCGTGAGGAAGAGGCCCGCGGCGTAGTCCCGCGCCGCGTTGACCGGGGCGGGGTCGGCGAGCCGGGCCGCGAGCAGGGCCTCGCCCCCGAGCCGGCCGGTGCGGTACTCGTCGGCCCAGCGGACCAGCTCCGACGGCGTCGTGCGGACCGCGCCGTCGCCGACCTGCTCGAACCGCGAGCCGGCCGGCCGCCACGGTCCGGTGGCGGTGTCCTTGACGTGGCCGCGCGCCGAGGACGGGTCGGCAGCGTCCGGGGCGGACGCGGACGGGTCGACCGCCACGGCCAGGTCCAGGGGCTCGAACACGCGGGTGCGGAGGAAGTCCGCCAGGTGCTGCCCGGACGCCGCCCGCACCACCTCGGCCAGCAGCACGTAGTTGGAGTTGGAGTAGGCGAAGCCCTCCGCCGGCGGCAGCTCCGGGTGGGCGGCGATCGCCGCGACCGCCTGCTCCTGCGTGGTCCGGTCGGTGACGGCGATCCCGGCCGCCTCGAAGTCGGCGAGGTAGTCGGGGATGCCGCTGGTGTGGTGCACCAGCTGGTCGAGGGTCACCGTGTCCGCCCAGGCCGGGAGGCCAGGGAGCCACCGGGAGACGGGGTCCTCCAGCGACAGGACCCCGTCCTGCTCGAGCAGGAGCACGGCCGTGGCGGTGAACTGCTTGCCCACCGACGCGACGTCGAACGTGGTCTCCGGGGTGAGCGGGCGTCCCGTCGCCGTGTCGGCCAGGCCCCGGGCGCCGGCCCAGACCACCTCGCCGTCGATCCCGACCGCCGCCGAGCAGCCCGGCTCGTCGGCCGCGAGGACCTCCTCGAGCAGCGCGTCGCTGCGGGCGACCCGTTCCTCGGGGCCGGGCGGGGTCGTCGCCGCGGCCCCGTCCCCGCCCGTCCCGTCGGAGGAGGTGCACGCCGCGAGGACCCCGGCGGCGGCCACGAGGGCCGCGACCCTCAGGAGCGGTGGTGGAGCCCCCGGGGCTGCGGGGCGAGCCGCCAGCCCGCCGCACCCGTGAGGGCGATCGCGGCGGCGACGGCGACGTACAGCCAGGCCGCCGGCCGGTCCCACGCGACGTCGCCGCGGTGCAGCAGGACGACCACGAGCTCCAGGACGCCGAACACGGTGTAGGCGATCGCCGCGGTGCGCAGCCGCTCGAGGTCGCCGGCCAGCGCGGCCAGCGCCGTGGCGACGCCGAAGGCGACCAGCCAGGCGCCCACCACCCGCGCGGTGAGCGGCGTGAGCGTCCAGGGCCACAGCGTCGTCGCCGACGACGGCGCGACCGAGATCGCGGCGCCGACCGCCAGCAGCACCAGCGACTCCACCGCCAGCGCGGTCCGCAGCACGACCGGCACCGGCCGGACGCGCGGCGGGTCGGTGCCCGGCGCCCGCTCCTGGACGGGCAGGACGACGAGCATCGCCAGCGGGATGACCACGTAGACGGCGGTCCAGAACCAGGCGGCACCGCGGGCGAGGAGCGGCGCCGCGGCGAACTCGGCCTGGAAGTGGAACCGGTCGACGTGCACCAGCGTGGCGACCAGCGTCAGCAGGGTGAACACCAGGATGGTGAGCACCGGCACCCGGCTGTGCGCCCACACCGGGTCGCGCAGCGACAGCACCACGAGGGTGAAGCCGGCCGCGTAGCCCGCGCCGAGGAAGGCCGCGGTCGCCGGCGGCTGGATGGTCCAGGCGAAGCTCTCGCTGGTCCGCGTCGACAGCACGAACAGCGCGACGAAGCCGAGCGCGGTGAGGACGCTGAAGGCCACCAGCAGCGCCCGCATGGCCGGCAGCAGCTCGCGCCGGCCGGTCGAGGGCCGCACCGCCGTGGGGACAGGGTCCACCGCGGACCTCCGTGGTTCCTCGGCCCCCGTGCGCGCCCCATTGGAGCACCGGCCCCGGGGGACTGTCACCGGACTTCCTCCCCGTGCCGGTACCGCCCTCGGGACCTTGGCCTCTACGGCCGACCGGCCCGCCGTGCCGATGCTCGACGCGGCAGTGCTCCACCCGTGCAGCGGCCCGGTGGGCGCCCAGCAGCCGGGCTCCGCTGCCGGCGACGGACCAGCGAGGCGTGCTCCATGACCCGACCGGTCTCCCCTCCCCCGGGCGGACGGGCGTGACCGCCGGCGTCGCGCTGTCGGCCGAGACCCGGCTGGCCCGGCTGCTCGAGCGGCTGCTCACCGCCGCCGAGGCGTCGCTGGCGGCCGGCGACCTCGAGCCCGCGCGCGCCACCGCCGAGGAGGTACGCGCCGTCGACCCCGGGAACCGGCGTGCCGCCCTCCTCCTGCAGCGGGTGGCCGGCCGCCAGGTCGGCGCCGTCGGCGAGCGGGCGCTGATGACCCTGCTCTTCTCCGACCTGGTCGGGTCCGCGCAGCTGTCCGAGCAGGTGGAGCCCGAGCAGCTGCGGGACCTGTTCGCCTTCTACCGCGCGGCGGCCCGCGACGCCGTCGACCGGTACGGCGGCACCCTCATGCACTACTCCGGCGACGGCGTCCTCGCCGGGTTCGGCCACCCGGTCCCGCACGAGGACGACGCCCGGCGGGCGGTGCTGGCGGGACTGGACCTGGTCGTCGCGCTGCACGACGCCCGGGCGCGGCTGGCCGACCGGTTCGGGGTGGCGCTCGAGGTCCGGGTGGGGATCCACACCGGGCGGGTGGTGGTCAGCGACCTGGTCGACGACGGCGCCGTCGCCGAGCGGGACTCCGTCGTCGGCCTGGTGCCCAACCTCGCCGCGCGGGTCCAGAAGGCCGCGGACCCCGGCACGGTGGTGATCAGCGACGTCACCCAGCAGCTGGTCGACGCCGACTTCTACCTGCAGTCGCTCGGCGAGCGCCGGCTCAAGGGGATCAGCCGCCCGGTCGAGGTCTTCCGCGTCGACCGGCCCCGCTACGCCGCGGCCCGCTTCCAGTCCGAGCGGTACCGCAAGGCCGGGCTGGTCGGCCGGGACGGACCCCGCGCCCGGCTGCTCGAGGCGTGGGACGCCGTGCGGCAGGGCGACGCCGGCGCCGCGTTCCTGGTGGCCGGCGAGCCCGGCATCGGCAAGTCGCGGCTGGCGGCGGAGGTCCTCGACCGGGTGGAGTCCAGCGGCGGCCGGGTGGTCGGCGCCGCCTGCCTGCCGTACCACGCGAACGTCTCGCTCTGGCCGATCGCGCGGATGATCGAGCGGCTGGTGAGCCGGGCGGGCGAGGGCGGGGACCGGCTGCGCCCGCTGGTCGCGCACCTGGAGTCCCTCGGGCTGGACCCGGCGGTGGTCGTCCCGCTGGTCGGCCCGCTGGCCGGGCTGCCCGAGACGCCCGAGTACCCGGCGCCCGAGCTGGACCCGGGTGCACTCCTCGACGAGACCCTCGACCGGCTCGTGGACTGGATGGCCGCGAGCGCCGCCCGCCGCCCGCACCTGCTCGTCGTCGAGGACCTGCACTGGGCCGACCCCTCCACCGTGGACCTGCTCGGCCGCCTCGCCGCGCGCCGCCCGCCCGGCCTGCTGATGGTCACGACCAGCCGGGACGAGACCGTCGTCCCGTGGCGGGACGCCGTCGAGGTGCTCCCGCTCGGCCGGCTGGACGCCCGGGCGGCCGACCGGCTGGTCGGCAACCTCACCACCGGCCGGGACCTCGACGGCGCGGTGCGGGCCGCGATCGTCGAGCACGCCGAGGGGATCCCGCTGTTCGTCGAGGAGCTGACCCGCGCCGGCCTCGACGCGCAGCGCTCCGAGCCGATCCCGCTGCGGCTGCAGGAGCTGCTGACCTGGCGGCTCAAGGCGCCGGGGGTCGACCTGCGGGTGGTGCAGACCGCGGCCACGATCGGGCCCACCTTCGACCCGGCCACCGTCGCGGCGGCGGTCGGCGACCCGGACGCCGTGGCCGAGCAGGTCCGGGTGCTGGCCGACCTCGGCGTCGTCGAGCCGGCGGGGCTCGCGTCGGGGACGTATCGCTTCCGCCACGCGCTGATGCGCGACGCCGCCTACGAGACCCAGGTGCTCGACGTGCGCCGCCGGACCCACGCCGCCGTGGCCGAGGCGCTGGCCGCGCGCGGCGCCGAGCCGGCGCTCGTGGCCCAGCACCTGGACCTGGCCGGTGCGGCGATGCCCGCCGAGGGCCGCTACCTGGAGGCCGCGCAGGCCGAGCAGGCCCGGGGTGCCCACGCCGAGGCCGTGCGGCTGCTCTCCCGGGCCCTGGAACTGCTCGAGCCCCTCGCCCCGTCCGAGGAGCGCGACCTGGCCGAGCTCACCGCGCGGATGCTGCGCGGGTTCTCGGTCAGCGCGATGCGCGGCTTCTCCTCCCTCGACGTCGAGGCCGACTACCGGCCGGCGCAGGAGCTCGCCGCGCGGCTCGGCCGCCCGGAGGCGCTGCCCGCGCTGATCGCGCTGTGGGCGTACTGGCTCACCAGCGGGCGGCTGACCACGGGGCGCGGCGTGCTCGACCAGCTGACCGCGATGGTCCGCGAGCCCGCCTTCGCCGCCTTCGGGCCGGAGGTGGACGCGGTCACGGGCGTCCACGAGTTCCACCGGGGGCACCTCGTCGCGGCCCAGGAGCACCTGGAGCGGGCGCTGGCCGGCTTCGCCGCCCGCCCCGCCGGAGGACCGGTCTCCCCCCTCTGGCCGCTGCCCAACGAGCCGGTCTCGGGCGTGACCGCCGCCCTCGCCGCCGTGCTCACCGCGCGCGGCGAGGTGGGCGAGGGCGAGCGCCTGCAGGAGCGGGCCCTCCGCCTGGCCGAGGCGATGGACTCCCCGCACGCGCCGTACAGCCACGCCTTCGCCCGGGTGGGCTGGGGCGCCTGGGTCCGCCGCCTGCTCGGTGACGAGGAGGGGACCCGGCGCCTGGGTCAGGAGGCCGCCGCCATCGGCCGGGAGCACGGCTACGCCTACTGGACGGCGCTCGGCTCCGCCTGGGCCGCCACCGACAGGCCCGGCGGCCCGCCGGACCGGGGGTTCCTCGAGCAGGCCCTCGAGGCCCTGGCGGTCATCGGCCAGCGGGCCTTCGTCGCCTGCCACCTGGCCCTCCTCGCCCGGCTGGACGAGGAGGCCGGCGAGCCGGACCGGGCCGACGAGCACCTGGCCGCGGCGTTCGCCGCGGCCCGGGACAGCGGCGAGGACCTGCACCTGCCGGAGCTCCTGCGCCAGCGGGCCCGGTCCACCCTGACCCGCGGCGGGGACCCCGCGGCGGCGGCGGCCGACCTGACCGAGGCGCTGTGGACGGCGACGGCGCAGAGCGCCCGGCTGTCCCGGCTGCGCGCCGCCCTCGACCTCGCCCGCCTGCCCGCGGAGGTCCGGCCCGGGGACTGGCGGGCCCTCCTCGCGGAGGCGCGGGCGGACGTGCCGGCCTCGACGACGACCGCCGAGACGGTGGCGGCCGACGAGCTGCTGGCCGGCCGGCCGGCGCTCAGCGGCGGCGCGGCAGCACGACCCGCGCCCGGGTGACGCCGTCCTCGGAGGTCAGCGTCAGCCGGCCGCGGTGCTTCTGGGCGACCACCGCCAGCGACGTCGCCAGGCCCAGCCCGGTGCCCGAGCCGACCGGCTTGGTGGTGAAGAACGGGTCGAAGGCGCGCGCGAGCACCTCCGGGGGCACCGGCGGCCCGGTGTCCTCGACGTCGACCACCACGGCGTCGTCCTCCCCGCGGGTCCGCACCGTCACGGTGCCGTCCCGGTCCACCGCGGCGAGCGCGTTGTCGAGCAGGTTGGTCCACACCAGCGCCAGGTCCGCGGCCCAGCCCTGCACCGTCTGCGGCCGCGGGTCGAGGTCCAGGACGACCCGCACGCCGGGCGGCACCGCGTGGCGCAGCAGCACCAGCGCCTGCTCCAGGCTCGCGTGCACGTCGACGTCGGCCAGCGACTGGTCGGAGGAGTAGGCCAGCGGGCGCACCCCGGACACGATGCGGGACAGCTGGTCGGCGCCGGCCGAGACCTCCTCCAACAGGGCGGCGACCTCGGCCGAGCGGGCCAGCCAGCGCACCGCCGGGCCGCGCTCGGCGGCGGGCAGCCCGGCCAGCGCGCCGGCCAGGCCCGCCGGGTCGACGCCCAGGCGCACCAGGTCCGCGGCGACCGACCACCCGCGGTCGACCTCCGCCGCGGCGAGGACGTCGGCGAGCGCCCGCTCCGCGTCGCCGCGGGCGAGCGGGTCCTCCGGGACGGGCACCGCCCCGGTGAGCGCGCGGAGCGGCGCGTCCGGGGCGTCGTCGCCGGAGAGCAGCGCCCGCAGCCGTGCGGCGCCGCGCTGGACGGCGGCCGCCGGGTTGTTCAGCTCGTGCAGCAGGCCCGCCGAGAGGGCACCCAGCGCGGCCATCCGCTCGTGCTGGCGGACCAGGCCCTCCTCCCGGTCCAGCCGCCGGGTGGCCGCGACCAGCATCGCCCGGGCCGACGCGGGGTGGGTGAGCAGCCGGTCCAGCGCCTCGGCGCCGATCCGCTGGACCCGGCTGCGGGTCCGCGCCCGCACGGTCGCCGAGCGGGGCCGGCGGTGGGCCAGGCCGAGCTCCCCGACCAGGTCGCCGGTGCCGCACACGTTGAGCAGGACCTCCGAGCCGCCGACGTTGCGGCTGACCTCCAGGTCGCCGTCCAGGACGACGTACATCGCCTCCGGCGGCGAGCCCTCGGCCATGAGCACCTCGCCGGGGGCCAGCTCGACGGCGCGGCTGGTGGCGGCCAGCGCGGCGAGGTCCTCCTCCGGGAGGTGCTCGAACAGCCGCGAGCGCCGCAGCGCCGCCGCGACGTCCCGGTCCGGGGTGACGGTCACCCCGCGCCCAGCCGCTGGTGGGCGAAGCGGACCGCCATCGCGCCCTCCCCCACGGCCGCGGCGATCCGGTTGCCCGACCCGTGGCGGACGTCGCCGGCGGCGAACACCCCGGGCACGGAGGTCTCCAGCGGCAGCGGCGGGACCGGCAGCGGCCACTCCGGCGTCGGGCCGAGGTCCCCGCCGGTGAGCACGAACCCCCCGGCGTCGCGGCGGACCAGGCCGTCCAGCCACGCGGTGCGGGGTGCCTGCCCGATGAAGACGAACAGCGCGTCGGCCGCCACCTCGCGCTCCGCGGTGCCGGTGCGCAGCCGCAGCCCCTCCAGCCGCCGGGTGCCCAGCGCCCCGGCCACCTCGGTGTGGTACTCGACCGCGATCTTGTCCGAGGCGGCGATCCGGTCGAGCAGGTAGCGGGACATGGAGGCGGCGAGGTCCCCGCCGCGGACCAGCAGCGTGACCGAGGAGGCGAACGTGGCGAGGAACAGAGCGGCCTGGCCGGCGGAGTTGCCGCCGCCGACGACGAACACGTGCCCGCCCGCGTGGTCGACGCCCTCGGCGCGCCCCGCGCCGTAGTAGACGCCGATGCCGGTGAGCCCGGCGGCGCCGGGGACGTCGAGGGTGCGGTACTCGACGCCGGTGGCGACGACCAGCGTGCCGGCGCTGACCTCGCCGCCGTCCTCCAGCCGCACCACCGTGTACGGGTCGGCCCGGTGCACGCCCACCACCTCGGCGGGCACCAGGATCTCGGCGCCGAAGCGGACGGCCTGCTCGCGGGCCCGCAGCGTGAGGTCGGCGCCGGAGAGCCCGACCGGGAAGCCGAGGTAGTTCTCGATCCGGCTGCTGGTGCCGGCCTGCCCGCCGGGCGCGTTGCACTCCAGGACCAGCGTGGCCAGCCCCTCGGAGGCGCCGTAGACCGCGGCGGCCAGGCCGGCGGGTCCCGCACCCACCACCACGAGGTCGTAGGCCGCGCGCTCGGCCCGCGCCCGCAACCCGATCCGCGCCGCGACCTCGTGCAGGTCCGGCTGCACCAGCACCTCGCCGTCGTCGAGCACCAGCGCCGGCAGCGAGCCGGCGTCGACCCCCGCCACCTCGAGCAGCTCCCGCGCCTGCGGGTCGGCCTCGACGTCGAGCCAGCGGTAGGGCACCAGGTTGCGGGTGAGGAACTCGCGGACCGCGTGGCTGGACCGGGACCAGCGGTCGCCGACCAGACGGAGGTTGGCCGCCGGCGGGGGGCGGCGCCAGGTCTGCAGCAGGTCGTCGAGCACCGGGTACAGCCGCTCCTCCGGCGGGTCCCAGGGCTTGAGCAGGTAGTGCTGCACGTCGGCGTCGTTGATCGCCTTGATGGCGGCGTCGGTGTCGGCGTAGGCGGTGAGCAGCACCCGCCGGGCGTCGGGGTACAGCCGGCGGCTGGCCGCGAGCAGCTCGACGCCGCTCATCCCGGGCATCCGCTGGTCGACCAGGAGCAGCGCGACCGGCTCCTCGCGCAGCCGCAGGCGGCGCAGCAGGTCCAGCGCCTGGTCCCCGGAGGAGGCCGCGTACACCTGGTACCGCTCGCCGTACCGCTCCCGCAGGTCGCGCTCGACCGCGGCCAGCACGGGGGCGTCGTCGTCGACGGCGAGCAGGGCGGGCCGGCTCACGGCGCGTCCCGGAGGACGGGTTCCGCGGGCGCGCGGCGGCTGGTGACCGGGCCGGACGGTGCGTCCACGGGCCCACCTCCCGGCGGCGTGGCTGGTGGCCGTAGGGCGCGGAGTCTAGGGCGACCGGTCGGTGCCCGACCAGCGCCGCCGCCGTCCGGTCAGGTCACGGTGAACGTGCCGTGCATGCTCGGGTGCGGATCGCACATGTAGCGGTACTCGCCGGGCTCCAGGGTGACCACCCAGGTGGTCTCGCCGGTGTCGCGCACGCCCGTCTTCTCGTCGACCGCGCCGTCGCCGCCGTCGAGGTGGAAGTCGTGGACGCCGCTGTGGTCGGTGACGACGACGTTGTACCGGCCGGCCGGCAGTTCGGTCACCGGCGCGCCGGCCTCGTCGACCAGGGCGATCTCGAAGGCGTCCGGCGAGTCCTCGGTCCCGACGCTGCCCTGCAGCGTCGGGGCGCCGGCCACCGTGGTGGCCGCGGCCTCCGTGTCGTCCTCCCCGGAGCCGCCGCACGCGGCCGACAGGAGGAGCACCGTCAGGAGAGCTGCTGCTGGAGCCCTCATCGCCATCACCGGGCACCCCGCCCGGCACCGGGGCGGTCCTGCGTCCCGACGTGGTGCCGTGCGCAGTCGCAACGGTAGTACGCCCGCGACCGCCCGAGGGACGACGGCGTCCCGCCTCCGCCGGCGCGCGGCGGGCCACACTGTGGCCCGCCGCGTGCCCTGCCCCGATGCGCAGAGGAGCCAGCGATGCCCGGTCCCGGCGCGTCCCGGACGGGCGGCCCGACGGCACAGGTGCCGACGCCTCCCCCCGGACCGGCGGCGCCGGGACCGGCCGCCCGCGGCGGGGGCGCCTCCGAGGAGGAGGTCACCGGCTACGAGCGGTCCCCCAGCGACGTGCTGCGCACCGGGGTCCTGACGCTGGTCACGCTGCTGCTGGTGCCGGTGGCCGCGTGGTCGCGCGAGGCGGCGGCCGCGCTCGACGCCGGCCTGGTGGCGCGGCTGTCCGCGGCCGCGCCGACCCTCGAGCGGTTCCTGACCGGGGCCGTGACCGTGCTGCTGGCGCTGTCGCTGGCCGCGGCGGGCACCGCCCCACTGCTGCTCCGCCGCCCCCGCCTGTTCGGGTACCTGCTCGCCGGCGGCGCCACCGCGGCGCTCCTCGCACGCCCGGTCGAGGCCTTGCTCGGCGGGCGGCCGGCCGGCCTGCGCGGCGCGCTGGGGGTGGACGGCCTGGCCGTGGCCGCCGCCGCGTTCGTCGTGCTGGCCCCGTTCGTGTCCCGGCGGTGGCGGCGGGCCGGGGCCCTGGTCCTCGCGGCCACCGCGCTGCTGCAGCTGCTCGCGCCCCGGACGTCGCCGGCCACCCTGGCGGTGTCCCTGGCGCTCGGCGCGGCCGCGGGCTCCGCGACCCTGCTGGCGTTCGGCCGTCCCCTCGCCCGGCCGACCCGGGCGGCCGTGGCCGCGGCCCTGGCCGGCGGCGGCCTGGACCCCGTCGAGGTGGCGCCGGCGGTGGTCGACGCCCGCGGCTCGGTGCCCTGGACCGCGCGGCTGCGGAACGGGGACCGCGTGTTCGCCAAGGTCATGGGCGCCGAGAACCGGGCGGCGGACCTGCTGTTCCGCGCCTACCGGTTCCTCCGGCTCAAGGACGTCGGTGACGAGCGCCCCTTCTCCTCGCTGCGCCGCACCGTGGAGCACGAGGCGATGGTGTCGCTGCTGGTCCGGGACGCCGGTGGGCGGACGCCCCGCCTCCGGACCATCGCCCCCGTCGGACGCGACTCGTGGCTGCTGTCCTACGACCTCGTCGACGGCGCGACGCTGGACCGGGTGCCCGACGCGGCCGTGACCACGCAGGTGCTCCGCGGCATCTGGGAGCAGGTGGCCGTGCTGCGCCGGCACGGGGTGGCGCACCGCGACCTGCGCCGCGCCAACGTCCTGCTCGACCCGTCGGGCCGGCCCTGGCTCATCGACTGGGGGTTCAGCGAGGCCGCCGCCGCCCCCGGTCTGCTCGACGCCGACGTCGCCCAGCTGCTGGTCGCCCTCGCGCTGCAGGTCGGTGTGGACCCCGCGGTGGACACCGCGGTCGCCGGGCTCGGGCCGGAGGCGGTGGCCGCGGCGCTGCCCCGGCTGCAGCCGGACTCGCTGAGCGGCGCCACGCGCGACGCGCTCCGGCACGACCGGCACCTGGCCGCCCGGCTGCGCGCCGCCGTCAGCGAGCGGTGCGGCGTCCCGGAGCCGCGGCTGGTGGACCTGGAGCGCGTCCGTCCCCGGACGCTGCTCGTCGTCGGCGTGCTCGCCCTCGCCTGCTACCTGCTGCTCCCACAGCTCGGCGACGTCGCCGGCATGGCCGAGCGGGTGCGGGACGCGGACTGGGCGTGGGTGCCGCCGGTCCTCGCGACGTCGCTGCTGACGTACGTGGGCGCGGCGGCGAGCCTCGCGGGGGCGGTGGCCGTGCGGCTGCGGGCGGTCCCGACCTTCGTCGCGCAGCTGGCCTCCTCGTTCGCCGGCCGGCTGGTGCCCGCGGGGCTGGGCGGGATGGCGTTGAACGTGCGCTACCTGCAGCGCTGCGGTCTCGACGTCGCGGTCGCCACGTCCGGCGTCGGGCTCAGCTACGCGGCCGGGACCGTCGTCCACGTGGTGTTGCTGGTGGGGTTCGGGATCTGGGCGGGCCGGTCGCTGCCGGATCTCGCCCGGCCGGTCGAGTCGCCGGCCGTCGTGTGGGGCGCCCTCGCGGTGCTCGTCCTCACCGTCGCCGCCGCGGCGGTCCCGGCCGTCCGGCGGTTCACGGCCGCGCGGCTGGTGCCGCCGCTGCGTCGCTCGGCCCACGGCCTGGCCGGCGCGCTGCGCAGCCCCGGCCGGGTGGTGCTGCTGCTGGGCGGCTCGGCGCTGACGACGCTCGGCTATCTGTCCTGCCTGTACCTGTCCACGCGGGCGCTGGGCGGCGACGTGGGCGCGGTCGCCGTGGGTGCGGTGTACCTCGCCGGTGCCGCCGTCGCCGCGGTGGCGCCCACGCCCGGCGGGCTCGGCGCGCTCGAGGCCGCGCTCATCGCCGGGCTGGTCGGCGTCGGGATGGACCACACGGTGGCCGTCCCCGCCGTCTTCCTCTACCGGATCGCCACCTTCTGGCTGCCGATCCTGCCCGGCTGGGCCGCGTTCGCGTGGCTGCGCCGGGAGCACTACGTGTAGGCCCTCAGAGGCCGAGCGCGCCGGAGGCGGGGTCGGCCCACCGGCTGGAGTCGTCGTAGGTGCGGACGACGAGCGACCGCCACCGGCCGGTGCGGCTGATCTCCTTCTCCGGCACGCCGCGGGCGTAGGCGGTCGTGGCGAAGCCGCGACGCAGCGAGTGCGGGGACAGCCCCTCGGTGGGCACCCCGGCCCGCTCGGCCGCGCGCTCCAGGACCAGGGCGACGCTGCGGGTGGTGAGCGCGCCGGCGCCCAGCCGCGGGGCCCGCCCCTTCCCCACCGACCGGAACAGGGGGCCGGAGGTCACACCCTGCTCCGCCAGGGCGGCCAGCCAGGCCCGGGCGGCGCGCACCGGGCAGGTGGCCGCGCGCACCCCCGGCGCGAGGGCGAGGGTCTCCCCCGCGCCCTCCTGGTCGGTCTTGGAGTACCGGAGGAGGACGTCGAGGCCGCCGTGCCCGCCCGGGGTGAGGTCCTCGACCCGCAGCCCGACCAGGTCGGAGGCGCGCAGGCCCAGGGCGTAGCCGACCAGGACCAGCGCCCGGTCGCGGACGCCGGCGAGGGTGCCGGGCAGGTCCTCGACCAGGGCCCGGACGGTCGCGGTGTCCAGCGCACGGGCCCGCCGCGGCCGGACGCCGGCGCGGGCGGCGGTGCGGCGGATGCCGCTCAGCGTGCGGCGCACCCCCTCGCTGTCGCCGGGCGCGGGGTGCCCGGCGGTGCGGGAGGCGTCGTTGAGGGCGGAGAGCCGGCGGGCGACGTAGCGCGGGCTGTGCCCGTCGTCGGCCATCGCGGCGAGCCAGGCGGCGACGGCCAGCGGGTCGGCCGGCAGCGCGGACGGCAGCGACCGGCTCCGGCACCAGGCGGCCCACGCGGCGAGGTCGCGGGCGTAGGCGGTCCGGGTCGATCCGGCCAGCGATGCGGCGAGGTAGGTGCCGACCGCCGTCAGGTCCGTCGTCGGGACGACGCTCCCCCGGTGTCCGTCCCCGGGGCGCGGATCGGCCGGTGAGGCCATGCGGGGCACCTCCGTCGGCTGCCGGATTCCACTTCGCAGAGTAGGGGCTTCTCGGAAGTGATGCCGTCTTGCTCGCTCGTCGGACAGATACATGGATGGGCGCCGTCCATCTATCGTTTCTGGGTATGGCGACGCCCTCCGGCGAGACGGTCCCCATGACGTGCGCCTATCCCGGCTGCCCGGCGCCACCGCGGCCGCGCACCCCCGGGCGCAGCGGCCCGTCGCCGCGGTTCTGCGAGCGGCCCGACCACAACCCCGAGTCCGCCCGTCAGGCCCGCGCGCGGGCGGCCGGCTCGGCGACCGCCCGGCTGGCGGCGACCACCGCCGCCCTCGTCCAGGACCTGCCGCCCGAGGGCCGGGTCCGGCAGCTGGTGGGCCGCTGGGCGGAGGTGACCCGCGAGGCCGCCCGGACCGCCGAGGCCCAGGCCGCGCTGCTCGCCGCGACGGCGGAGGCGCTGGAGCAGTACCGCGACGAGGCGTCCGTGGAGGCCCGGCTCGCCCGCGCCTCGGCCGACGTCGACGCCGCGCACGCCGCCCGCCTCGACGCCGAGGAGCACACCCGCGCCGCCGAGGCGCAGCGCGCCGACGCCGAGGAGGCGCGCCGGGCGGCCGAGCGCGACGCCGCGGCCGCCCGCGCCGACGCCGACGACCGGATCGCCGCCGCGGAAGCGGAGGCCGCACACCGGGTCGGGCGGGCGGACGGGGCACGCCGGGCGGCCGAGGCCGCCCGGGAGGAGGCGGAGGCGGCGCGCGACCGGGCCGATGCGGAGCGCGCCGCCGCCCGCGCGGAGGCCGAGGAGGCCGCGGGCCGGCAGCGAGCGGCCGAGCGGGAGGCGGAGGCGGCGCGGGAGGACGGGCGCCGGGCCCGCGAGGCCGCCACCCGGGAGCACGACGCGCTCGTCGAGGCCCGCGCGCGGTGGGACGTCACCGAGCGCGCGCTGACCACCGACCTGCAGGTGCGGACGCGGGAGCGCGACGCGGCGGCGGCCGCCCGGGACGAGGCGCGCGCCGCCGCCGCGACCGCCCGGGAGCAGGCCCGCGACGCCGAGCGGGACCGGGACGCCGCCCGGCGCGCCGAGCGGGACGCCCGGACCCTCGCGCGGGAGGCGGCCGACCGCGCGGCCGCGGCCGAGGGCGACCTGCGCGAGGCGCTGACCGGGGCAGCGCGCGGCGCGGAACGCGCGGAGGCCGCCACCCGCCGCGCCGCCGAGGCCGAGGCCGCGGCGCGGCGGACCGCGGAGCAGCTCGGCGCGCTGACCGCCGAGGTCGAGGAGCTGCGCGCGCGACTCGCCGGACGGACCGAGGAGAGCGACGGGGACCAGGGACCTCGGACCGGTCCGCCCGGTCCCGGTGGCGCGTAGCCTCCCCGGACACGGAGCCGCGCGGGCAGCTGTCGTCGGGGAGCCCGCGTCCCGGCTCCGCTCCCCCGGCCGAGCACCCGGCCCCATCTCCCGTCCCGGTGGACCGCCGGGCGGCGACCGAGGGACCCGCGCCATGAGCGACCAGCTGCCGTACCCGGACACCACCGCACTCCCGGTCCCCGGAGGGCCGACGGCCGGCGTCGCCGGCCCGAGCACGGACGAGCTCGCCGACCTCGAGGAGGACCGGCGCCTGCTGCAGGACCTCGAGTACGCCGAGCTGGGCGGCGAGGGCTGAGGCCGGCGCCGTCAGGGCCGGGCGCGCAGCCCCTGGAACGTCGTCCGGACCAGCGCGTCGGCCAGCGCGTCGGCCGACAGGCTGCCGCCGGGGCGGTACCACTCGGTGAGCGAGTTGACGGTGCCGAACAGCAGCCGGCTGGTGACGGCGGGGTCGACGTCGGGGCGCACGTCGCCCTCCTCCTCCGCGGCGCGCACCAGGTCGGTGACGATCCGGTCGAACTCGCGGCGGCGCTGCAGCGCGGCCTGCTCGACCGGGGAGTTGCCGCGCACCCGCAGCAGCAGGGTGACGAACGGCAGCTCGGCGGCCAGCACCCGCACCGACCCGCGCACGACGTGCTCGAGCCGGTCGATCGCCCGGCCGGTGCGCGCGCCGGGCTCCTCGGTGACGGCGAACAGCGCGTCGAGCGCCCGGTCCAGCGCCAGCCGCAGCAGCTCGACCTTGCCGGGCACGTGGTGGTAGATCGCCGACTTGGTGACGCCGAGCCGGCCGGCCAGCTCGTCCATGCTGGTGGCGTCGTAGCCGCGTTCGTTGAACACCGCCACCGCGACGTCGAGCAGCGAGTCCAGCGAGTGCCCGGGGCGGCCCCGGCGGGCCCGCGCGAGTTCCGTCACGGACGGTCGCGGTTGTCGGTCATGCGCTGCAGTTTGCCCATCGAGCGCGGCAGCGTCTCCGGGTCGACGACGAGCACCTCGATGCTGCACCCCACGGTGTCCTTGACGCCCGTGGCGACCTCCGCGGCCGCGGCCTCCCGGCGCTCCGGCGGGCAGTCCGGGCGCGCCTCGACCCGGCAGACCAGGTGGTCCATCCGGCCGCGGGTGACCAGTTCGAGGGCGAAGTGCGGCGACAGGCCCGGCGTCCGCAGCACGACCTCCTCGATCTGCGTGGGGAACAGGTTCACGCCGCGCAGGACGACCATGTCGTCGGTGCGGCCGGTGACCTTCTGCATCCGCCGCATGCCCGGCCGGGCGGTCCCCGGCAGCAGGCGGGTGAGGTCGCGGGTCCGGTACCGGACGACCGGCATGGCCTCCTTGGTGAGCGAGGTGAACACCAGCTCGCCCTCCTCGCCCTCGGGCAGCACCTCGCCGGTGATCGGGTCGATGACCTCCGGGTAGAAGTGGTCCTCCCACACGTGCAGGCCGTCCTTGGTCTCCACGCACTCCTGGGCGACGCCGGGACCCATCACCTCGGACAGCCCGTAGATGTCGACGGCGTGGATGCCGGCGCGCTCCTCCATCTCCCGGCGCATCTGCTCGGTCCACGGCTCGGCGCCGAAGACGCCGATCTCGAGACTCGAGGCCCGCGGGTCCAGCCCCTGCTTCTCGAACTCGTCGAGGACGGTGAGCATGTAGCTCGGCGTCACCATGACCACCCGGGGCGCGAAGTCGGTGATCAGCTGCACCTGGCGCGGCGTCATGCCGCCGGAGACCGGGACGACCGTGCAGCCCAGCGCCTCGGCGCCGTAGTGGGCGCCGAGACCGCCGGTGAACAGGCCGTAGCCGTAGGCGTTGTGCAGCACGTCGCCCGGCCGTCCGCCGGCGGCGCGGATGGAGCGGGCCATGACCGCCGCCCACGTCGCCAGGTCGCGGTCGGTGTAGCCGACGACGGTCGGCTTGCCGGTCGTCCCCGACGAGGCGTGCACGCGGCGCACCTGCTCGCGCGGGACGGCGAACATGCCGAACGGGTAGTTCTCGCGCAGGTCGGCCTTGCTCGTCGTCGGGAAGCGGGCGAGGTCGGCGAGCTCCCGGCAGTCGTCGGGGTGCACGCCGGCGGCGTCGAAGGCGCGGCGGTAGTGCGGCACGTTGTCGTAGGCGTGCCGCAGCGACCAGCGCAGCCGCTCGAGCTGCAGCGCCCGCAGCTCGTCGGCGCCCATGCGCTCGGCGGGGTCGAGCGTCGCGGGGTCGGGGGTCTCGCCCAGCCGCTGCGCCGTGGTCGTCGTCGATGCCGCCATGACTGCCGTCCTCGTTCCGCGCTTGTCTCTCCCGGTGCCGTGGGTCACACTATTCCTGACCGCTTGGTCAGTAAATGGGAGGAAGTCAATGGCCGCACCCGTCGTGGACCGCGCCGCCGTCGACGAGACCGCGTTGCAGGAGCAGTTCGAGGCGACGATCGCCGCCGACCACCGGATCGAGCCGCGCGACTGGATGCCCGAGGGCTACCGGCGGACGCTGGTGCGCCAGATCGCCCAGCACGCGCACTCGGAGATCATCGGGATGCAGCCCGAGGGCGACTGGCTGCTCGCCGCCCCGAGCCTGCGCCGCAAGGCGATCCTGCTGGCCAAGGTGCAGGACGAGGCCGGCCACGGGATGTACCTGTACGCGGCGGCCGAGACGCTCGGCGCCGACCGGGCCGACCTCACCGACAAGCTGATCGAGTCCAGGCAGAAGTACAGCTCGATCTTCAACTACCCGACGCTGACCTACGCCGACGTCGGCGTGATCGGCTGGCTGGTCGACGGCGCGGCGATCTGCAACCAGGTGCCGCTGTGCCGCTCCTCCTACGGGCCCTACGCCCGGGCGATGATCCGCATCTGCAAGGAGGAGTCCTTCCACCAGCGGCAGGGCTACGAGCTGCTGATGACGATGATGCGCGGCACCGACGAGCAGCGGGCGATGGTGCAGGACGCCGTCGACCGGTGGTGGTGGCCCTCGCTGATGATGTTCGGCCCGCCCGACGACGACAGCCCCAACACCGCGCAGTCGATGGCGTGGGGCATCAAGCGGCACACCAACGACGAGCTGCGGCAGCGCTTCGTGGACATGACCGTGCCGCAGGCGCTGGCCCTCGGCGTCACGCTGCCCGACCCCGACCTGGCCCTCGACGAGGAGACCGGGCACTGGCGGTACGGCCCGATCGACTGGTCGGAGCTCAAGCGGGTGATCAGCGGGGACGGGCCGATGAACGCCGTGCGGATCGCCCGCCGCCGCGCCGCCCGCGACGACAACGCGTGGGTGACCGAGGCGGCCACCGCCTACGCGGAGAAGCACCGTGTCCACTGATCTCACCGCCGAGGGCGGGCACGGCGCGGTCCCCACCGGTCCGGAGGTGCCCACGACGCCGGCGCCCTCGGTCAGCCGCCGCGACTGGCCGCTGTACGAGGTGTTCGTGCGCGGCAAGCGGGGCCTCAACCACGTGCACGTCGGCTCGCTGCACGCACCCGACGACGAGATGGCCGTGCACGCCGCCCGCGACCTCTACACCCGCCGCAACGAGGGCGTGAGCATCTGGGTGGTCAGGGCCGCCGACATCACCGCGTCGAGCCCCGACGAGAAGGACCCGATGTTCGCCCCGAGCGGCGACAAGGTCTACCGCCACCCGACGTTCTACGAGATCCCGGAGAACGTCCCCCACATGTGAGCGGGCCACCATGGCCGCTGTCGCGCCATCGGCTCCCCGGGAGGGACAGGTCGTGCACGAGGAGACCGTCTACGACGCGCTGACCAACGCGCACGACGACGCCGGGCACTGGGCGTTCGGCACCGGGTTCGACGACCCGCTGGCCGGGGTGGACACCACCGTCCCCGACGGCGTCGACCCCGCCGACCTGGGCGCCTACTGCCTGATGCTCGGCGACGACGCGCTGGTGCTCGCCCAGCGGCTGACCCAGTGGATCACCGCCGCGCCCGAGCTCGAGGAGGAGGTCGCGTTCGGCAACGTCGGCCTGGACCTGCTCGGCCAGGCCCGGCTGCTGCTGGCCCGCGCCGGGTCGGCCGGCGTCCTCGGCCGGTCCCGCGAGCGGGCGACGGCGTCGATCCCCGACGAGGACGCGCTCGCCTACTTCCGCGACCCCGGCGAGTTCCGCTGCACCGGCCTGGTCGCGGCGGAGAACGGCGACTTCGCGCGCACGATGGTCCGGCTGCTCGCGGCGTCGGCCGTCCGGCTGGCGGTGTCCGCCCGGCTGCGGGACTCCCGCGACCCGGTGCTCGCCGCGATCGCCGCCAAGGGCGTGCACGAGCTGACCTACCACCGCGACCACGCCGCCCGCTGGGTGCTGCGCCTGGGCGACGGGACGGCCGAGTCGCACCGCCGCGCGCAGGCCGGCGTCGACGCCGTCTGGCCGCACCTCGCCGACCTGTTCACCGCCACCGACGTCGAGACCCGGCTGGTCGCCGCCGGGGTCGCGGTCGACCCGGCCGCCGTCCGCGACGAGGTGCGCGGCGTGCTCACCACCGTGCTGGAACGGGCGACGCTGACGGTGCCGGCCTGGCCGGCCGACGCCGCCCCGCGCGGCCGGGCCGGCGTCCACGGCCCGGAGCTGACCGAGCTGCTCGGCACCCTGCAGGGCCTCGCCCGGCAGCACCCGGCGGCCACCTGGTGACGGAGATGGCCATCGCTGCCGGCCCCGACCCGCGGGCGGTCGCCGAGACCGTCACCGACCCCGAGCTGCCCACGCTCACGCTCGCCGACCTCGGCGTGCTGCGCGACGTGCGCGTGCACGAGGACACCGTGGTCGTCGACATCACCCCGACCTACACCGGCTGCCCCGCGATGGGCGTCATGCGCGCGGACCTGCTGCACGCGCTGCACGCCGCCGGGTTCGACGACGTCGAGGTGCGCACCGTGCTCTCCCCCGCCTGGTCCACCGACTGGATCACCGAGGAGGGCCGCCGCAAGCTCGCCGCGGCCGGCATCGCCCCTCCCGGCAGGGCGCCGGTCCGCCCCGAGGGGCCGGTCCCGCTGCAGCTCGGCCCGACCCGCCGGACGGCGGCCTGCCCGCTGTGCGGCTCCCCCGACACCGTCGAGATCAGCGAGTTCGGCGCGACGGCGTGCAAGGCGCTGCGCCGCTGCCGGGCCTGCGGCGAGCCGTTCGAGCACGTGAAGGAGATCTGAGTGAGCGCACCGGCCCGCCGCCGTCCGCGGTTCCACCCGCTCCGGGTCGCGAGCGTCGAGCGGCTCACCGACGACGCGGTCGCGGTCACCTTCGACGTCCCCGAGGACCTCGCCGACGACTACGCGTTCCGGCCGGGCCAGGCGCTCACCCTGCGGCGGGTCGACGGCGACCGCGACGAGCGCCGCTCCTACTCGATCTGCGCGCCGGTGGGCGCCCCGCCGCGGGTCGGCGTCCGCGAGGTGCCCGGCGGCTTCTTCTCCTCCTGGCTGGTGCACGAGGTGCGCCCCGGCGACGCGATCGAGGTGCTGCCGCCGTCGGGCACCTTCACCGCCGACCTGTCGCAGCCGGCCGACCACGTGTTCGTCGTCGCCGGCTCCGGGATCACCCCCGCGCTGAGCCTGGCGAGCACCGTGCTGCGCGACGGCGCGTCGACCGTCACCGTGTTCTACGGCAACCGGCGCACCAACACGGTCATGTTCGCCGACGAGCTCGCCGACCTGAAGGACCGCTTCGGCCCCCGGCTGCAGCTGGTGCACGTGCTCTCCCGCGAGCCGCGCGACACCGAGCTGACCAGCGGCCGGCTCGACGGCGACCGGCTGCGCACGCTGGTCGGCGCCCTCGTGGACGCCCCGCACGTGGACCACTGGTGGCTGTGCGGCCCGCACGGGATGGTCACCGACGCCCGCGCGCTGCTGGCCGAGCTCGGCGTCCCGGACGAGCGGGTGCACCAGGAGCTGTTCTACGTCGACGAGGTCCCGCCCGAGCCGGTGCGCGGCGACGAGGAGACCGTCGCCGGCCCGAGCGCCCAGGTCACCGTGGTCCTCGACGGCCGCTCGACGACGCTGGCGCTGCCCCGCGACGTCCCGGTGCTGGACTCCGCGCAGCGGGTGCGCTCGGACCTGCCGTTCGCCTGCAAGGGCGGCGTCTGCGGCACCTGCCGCGCGCGGGTCACCGACGGCGAGGTGGAGATGCGGCGCAACTACGCGCTGGAGCCCGCCGAGGTCGACGCCGGCTACGTCCTGACCTGCCAGACGCTGCCGCGGTCGGACGCCGTCACCGTCGACTTCGACGCCTGACGCCCGTGCGCCCGGTCGCCGTCGGCGAGACCGCGGTCCTCGACGTCGTCGTCACCGCGGCGATGACCGTCGACTTCGACGAGCTGGGGCCGGTGCACCCGGTGTACGCGACCTACGCGATGGCGAAGCACTTCGAGGAGGCCGGCCGGAAGCTGCTGCTCGGCCACCTCGAGCCGGGTGAGGCCGGCGTCGGCACCGCGGTGTCGGTCGAGCACCGGGCACCGGCGTGGGTGGGCGACCGCGTGCGGGTGACCGCCCGCTGCACCGGGGTCCGCGGCAACCGGCTCACCTGCGCGTGCGTCGCGGTGGACGCCGCCGGCCGGGAGCTCGGCCGCGGCACGACCGAGCAGGCGGTCCTGCCCGAGGAGGCCCTGGCGGCGCGGCTCCGGACCCCGGCGCGGGACCGGAGCCCGTCCGGGCCCGGTGGTGCCTCCCGAGATCAGGAGGGTGACTCCGGGTCCTGACATGCCAGGGCAGGCCCTTCGTCCCTGCTGCCTCGTGGTGACCGCGTCCAGGGTGGAGGCCGTCCCGGGGGGGTCCGGATCGCGCCCGCGCGGCGTTCGACCCACCGCATCCGTGACGCCGTCGTCGGTCCGCTCCAGGAGGACGTGTGATGCCCACACAGACCACCGACCTGTTCCTCCTCGAGGACCTCGAGGACGCCGGGAGGACGAGTCGGCTCGCGCAGGCCGACCTGGACGCGCTCCGCGCCGTCGCGCAGTGGATCCGGGCCTTCGTGGCGAACCCCCACGAGGACCTCGGCCGCCCCGGGCCCGTGTGTCCCTTCGTGCCCGGAGCCCTGTCGCGCAGGACGCTGTGGCTCGCTCCCGAGCGGATCGCCGACCGGGACGGGTCACGGGTCGTCGAACTCCTGGACGGCTACAGGAGACGGTTCCTGGAGACCGACCCCACGGACGGCGACGAAGTGGAGCAGAAGGTGATCGTCGTCGTCTTCCCGGACCTGCCGGCGGACCGTGCGGGGAGCGTCTTCGACGACGCCCTGCGGCAGATCGCCGTCCCGGCGTACACCCAGGACGGGATCGTGTTCGGCCCGTTCCACCCGGGCAACGAGGGGACCGCGATCCACAACGCCGACTTCCGCCCGTTCCGGTCGCCCGTGCCGTTCGTGTTCGTGCGGCAGGGGGTCGTCGGCGACTGGAAGTTCTTCCTGGACGACCACGACTGGCTCGACCGCTGGGCGCAGCGCTTCGGACCGTCCGCGGTGCACGCTCTCGCCGAGCAGCTGCGCCGGTTGCCGTGGCGCGAGCTGGGTGAGCAGGGCCCGTCCCGGGGACCTGCGCGCGCAGTGACACCCGAGCCGAGGAGCGGGACGTAGGCCGGACGAGGGGTCCGGCGTCGGGAACCGGCGCCGGCCCGTGCCGACGGCACCCTGACGCCCGGGGCCGGAGCCGCCCCGAGGGCCCGGGCAGCGCCGCACGCGAGGCGCTGGACGGGCGCTACTCGTCCCCGCGGCGCACCAGGTGCACCGCCGCCTCCTCGGCCGACGCCGCCCCGCCGTCGATGCCGAGGTCCTCGCCCAGCAGCTCGTCCTCCCGGTCGACCACGCCGTCGTCGCCGACCTCGGCCAGCCGGCCCGCGCGGGCGTCGCCGACCTCGTCGTCGAGCAGCTCGCCGTCGCTGCCCGTGAGGTCACCGAGGCCGTCGCCGTCCTCGTCGTCCCAGGACCGGTCGGGCAGCTCCCGGGCGAGCCGCCCGGCGAGGCCCTCGCCGGTGGCCTCCTCCCGCTCGGTGGTGCCCCACTCGTCGACGCCCCAGGGCCGCTCCGGCGGCGACCAGCCGGTGTCCAGGTCACGCGGGCGGCGGGGGTCCTCGAGGGTGTCCTCGGCCTCGAGCAGGCCGGTGGCCTCCTCGGGGTCGGTGCCGTCGGTGCCGTACAGGTCGCGGTCCACGGTGGGCTCCTCGGGTGCGGGCGGGACGGACGGCGCTGTCCGGGGCGAGCTCACCCTGCCACCGTGCCGGGCCGGGCGGGAGGGCCGCGCGTGTGACCGAACGAGCAGTCCCACCTGCGACCACGCCGTCACCCACCGGCGGACACTGGAGGCAGCCGACCTCCAGGGAGACCGCCGTGGACACCTCGATGACCACGCTGCACGAGCACTACGTCCGGCGGGTCAACGCCGCCGTCGCCGAGGACCGCACCGACCTCGTCCGCGACCTCTACGAGGAGTACTTCGAGGAGGCGCTGCGGCGCCTGCTCGAGACCAGCACCGCCGTCTGACGCTCAACCCGCGTCGGCCCAGGACCGCACGACCGCGACGTCCAGCGGGAAGTCCAGCGGGAACCCCCCGAACAGCAGCCGCCCGGCGGTGACCGCGGCGGCCCGGACCTCCGCGACGACGGCGTCGGCGAGGCCGGCCGGGGTGTGCACGACGACCTCGTCGTGCAGGAAGAACGCCAGGTGCGGCCGCTCCTCCAGCCGGCCCCCGCCGAGCTGCCACAGCCGGTTGCGCAGGTCGGCCAGCCAGCACAGCGCCCACTCCGCCCCGGTGCCCTGCACCACGAAGTTGCGGGTGAACCGCCCCCACGCGCGGCGGGCGCGGTCGGAGTCGCGGCCGCGGGGCTCGGGCGCCTCGCCGAGGTCGGCGTCCCGCTCGGCCCACGCGGCACCCGGCGGCGGGGAGCCGCGCCCGAGCAGCGTGGACACGACCGCGCCGCGCTCCCCCGCCCGCGCCGCCTCCTCCACCAGCCCGATCGCCCGCGGGTAGCGGCGCGCCAGTCGCGGCACCATCCGCCCGCTCTCGCCGCGGGTGCCGCCGTACAGCGCGCCCAGCACCCCGACCTTGGCCTCGGCGCGGGTGGCCACCACCCCGGCGTCGACCATGCCGGCGTACAGGTCCCGCGAGCGGGCCGCGGCGGCCAGCGCGGTGTCGCCGCTCATGCCGGCCAGCACCCGCGGCTCGAGCTGGGCGACGTCGGCCACCACCAGCTCCCACCCGTCGTCGGCCACCGCGGCCGGGCGCACCTGCACCGGCACCGACAGCGCGCCCCCGCCCGAGGATGCCCACCGGCCGGTGACCACCCCGCCGGGCAGGTACACCGGGCGGAACCGCCCGCCACGCACCCAGGCGTCCAGCCAGCTCCAGCCGTTGGCCGCCAGCAGCCGGGCCAGCCGCTTGTACTCCAGCAGCGGCGCGACGACCGGGTGCTCGACCCGCTCCAGCGTCCAGGAGCGGGTGTCCTCGACCGGCAGGCCGGCGGCCTGCAGCGCCCGCAGCAGCGCGGCCGGCGAGTCCGGGTTGAGCTCGGGGACGCCGAGCGCGGCGCGGACCTCCCCGGCCAGCGCCTCCAGCGCCGCCGGCCGCAGGCCCGCGGGCGGGCGCGGGCCGAGCAGCCCGGCGAGCAGGCGGTCGTGGACGTCGGCCCGCCACGGCATCCCGGCGTGCGTCATCTCCGCGGCGGCGAGCGCGCCGGAGGACTCGGCGGCCAGGAGCAGGCCCAGCCGCGCGCGCTGCGGGGACGCGGCGAGCACGGCCTGCTGGCGGCGGTCCTCGGCGACCGGGTCGAGGGCGTCGGCGGGGTCGGCGAGGTCGAACAGCGCCGGGTCGTCCGCGGTCACCGGCTCCAGCGCCGCCCAGCCCGGGTCCGCCGCCGGGCCGGGGCCGGCGTACGGCGAGCCGCGCAGGACGTCGGCGCACAGCCGCAGGTCGGTGCAGCGCGCCACGCGGACGCCGGCGGCCAGTAGCCCCGGGTACCAGCGCGTGGTGTCGTCCCAGACCCACCGGACGCCGCCCCGCTCGCGCTCCCGCACCAGCGCCACGAGCCCGTCCGCGGGGACCTCGGCGACGGCGCCGTCGGCCTCGTGCACCGCCACCGCGTCCCCGCGGCGGCGCAGCAGGACCCGGTCCACCGCCGCAGTCTGCCCGACCGGGCCGACGGTCCCGCGGACCGCCGCGGAGGTCAGGACCGGTCGCCGGCACCCTCCGCGGCCACCTGGGCGGGCGCGCCGTCGGCGGACCCGGGTCCCAGCGACTGCTCGCCGAGCAGCACCGCGGCGGCCTCGACCGTGGGTGGTTCCTGGGCCGGGGCGGACCCGGCCCCGGCCGCCGGGGTCCTGGGTGGCGGGGCCGGCCGGGTCACCGGGGCCCTGGAGTCCAGCACCGGCACGGCCGTCGGGTCGGCGTGACCCCAGGCCCGCTCCACCTCGCCGATCAGCGCCTCCAGGTAGGACCGCAGCTGCGTCCGGCACGCCTGGCCGAACGCCTGCAGGTAGGCCACCTGCTCCTGCAGCTCCTCGGCGGTGCGGGCGTCGCCCGCGGCGGCCGGCGCGCCGCCCTCGGCGACGATCCGGGCCGCGGCCTCGTGGGCGGCCTGGATCATCGCGCCGACCTTCTCGCGCGCGGACTGCAGCTGCTCGTCGTACTGCTGCTGCGCCTCGCTGACCATCACCCGGCTGAACGTCTCCGCCTCCGCCACGTACTGGTCCGCGGTCTGCTGGGCGACCGCGAGCAGGCTCACCGCCTGCGCCGTCGGCTCCTCCCGGGGCCTCTCCTCGCCCACCTGGGCCTGCAGCTCCTGCACCCGGCCGCGCAGCTCGACCTTCTCCGCGTGCAGGCGGGCCAGCTCGTCGCCCACCCGGTCCAGGAACCGGTCGACCTCGGTGTTGCTGTAGCCCGGGTTCAGCATCGACGACCGGGGGAACCGCACCTCGCGCACGTCCGCGGGCGTCAGCCGCCGGCCGCCGGGGGCCACCTGCTCGGTCGTCATGACGTCACCTCTCCATCGACATCGGGTCCGGGACGGCTGGGGGCGAACACCTCGGTGCGGATGCGGCCCCGGGGCAGGCCGTGCCGCAGCAGCCGCTCGACGGTGTCCTCGACCATCGGCCGGGGACCGGCGACGTAGGCCTCCCGACTGCCCCACGGCCCGGAGTGCGCCACCACCTCGCCGACGTCGCCGTGCGCCCACTGCGAGTCCCCGTCCTCGGAGACGGCGACGGTCACGGTGAGCCAGGGGTTCTCCCGCTCGAGCCGCTCCAGGTCCGCCCGGTCGTACAGGTCGCTCTCGGCGCGGACGCCGACGAAGAGGTCCACCCGCCGAGGCGTGCCGTTCCGGGCGACGTGGTCGACGATCGCCTTGAGCGGCGCCAGCCCCGTCCCCCCTGCCACCAGCAGCAGGTCGCGATCGGAGTCGGGGTCGAACTGCATGTGGTCCACCGGGGGCCCGAGCCGCAGGACGTCCCCGACGTCGACCTGCCGCACGAGGGCGGTGCTGACCGGCCCGCCGGCCTGCGCCCTGGCGTGGATCTCCAGCTCGCCGTCGGGCCGGCAGGCGTTGGCCGGCGAGTAGTAGCGCCACAGCCGCGGCCGCAGCTCGGTCTCCAGGGAGATCGACTCCCCGGGGCGGTAGGACAGCGGGACCTTCGTCCGCAGTCGCAGGACGGCGGTGTCGACGGTGCGCCGCTCGTGCGCCACGACCTCGGCGTCCCACCACGGCGGCTCGTCGGCCGTCTCGTCGGCGGCCGCGACCATCACCGAGGCGACCAGCTCGTAGGCCGCCGTCCAGTCCGCGGCCAGCGCGTCGTCCCAGTCCTCGTCGAAGTGCGCGAGCGTGGCCAGCAGGCTCGCTCCCACCGCGGGGTAGTGCTCGGCCACCGTCCCGAACTTGCGGTGGTCGCGCCCGAGCTGCTGCAGGATCGGCACGAGCGAGTCGAGGTCGTCGACCCGTGCCACCACCTCGCCGAGCGCGGCGAAGAGCCGGTCCCGCTGGTGTGCCATCGAGACCGGGAACATCTGCCGGGTCTCGGGATGGGCGAGGAACAGGTGCGAGTAGAACCAGAGCGGCGCCTCGTCCCCGGCGGCCGCGGCCTTGGCGAAGCTCGCTCGCATGGCTGGGATGTCCACGATCGCCCCCCGTGGGCCGTCGGCTCGGCCGTGTGACCTGGCGCACACTAGCGAGGCCTCCGGGCGGCGGCTAGACCTCTCCGGCACCGCTCCGGTCGATTTCCCGAGCCGCTCCTGGCAGGGTCGGTCGCGGGGGCGCGCCGGTGGGGCACCCTCCCCCGCGGACGGCGACGACGGGCGGGCGCGGACACGGGGAGCCCAGCAGGCCACTGCTCGCCCGTCGGCCGGCCGAGGAGGACCGCATGCTGTCTGACCGCTCCCGTCCCGTGATCGAGGCGACCCTGCCCGTGGTCGCCGACAACGTCCAGGAGATCGCCCGGCGCTTCTACAGGCACCTGTTCGGCGCGCACCCCGAGTTGTTCGACGGCGTCTTCAACCGCGGCAACCAGGCCACCGGAGAGCAGCAGGTCGCGCTGGCCGGCTCCGTCGCCGTGTTCGCCAGCACCCTGGTGAAGACACCGGAGCAGCTCCCCGAGCAGCTGCTGTCGCGGATCGCGCACAAGCACGTCTCGCTCGGGATCACCCCGGCCCAGTACGACGTCGTCCACGAGCACCTGTTCTGGGCGATCGCCGACGTGCTCGGGGACGCGGTCACCCCCGAGGTGGCCGCGGCCTGGGACGAGGTCTACTGGCTGATGGCCTACGCGCTGATCCACCAGGAGCGCGGTCTCTACAGCGCCCGGGGGGTGCGCCCGGAGACGGTGTGGCGGGAGTGGGAGGTCGCCGAGAAGGTCCAGGAGACCGCCGAGGTCGTCACCTTCCGGGTGCGGCGGGTCGACGACCGGCTGGTCAAGACGTCGCTGCCCGGCCAGTACGTCACCGTGCAGGTGCCGCTGCCCGACGGCGTCCGCCAGCCGCGCCAGTACAGCCTCACCCGCGCCGACGACGGCGAGCACCGCCACTTCTCGGTCAAGAGGGTGCGTGGCGGGGAGAAGCCGGACGGCGAGGTCTCCAACCACCTGTGCGACCGGGTGCGGGTCGGCGACCGGCTGACGCTGTCGGCGCCCTTCGGGGACGTCGTCCTCGACGACTCCGGCCGCCCCGTCGTGTTCGCCAGCGCCGGCATCGGCATCGCCCCGATGGCCGGGATGCTGTCCCACCTGGCCGCGGCCGGCTCCTCGCTGCCCGTCACGCTGCTGCACGCCGACCTCGACGAGGCCTCCTTCGCGCTGCGCGCCCAGGTGCTCGACGACGTCGCCCGGCTGCCGAACGCGACGGCGCACGTCTGGTTCGAGCGGGGCGCGCGGACCTCGCTGCCCGTCGACGGCGTGCACGAGGGGACCATGGACCTCGACGACGTCGAGCTGCCCGAGGACGCCACCTACTACCTGTGCGGGCCGTTGCCGTTCATGCGCGTGCTCCGCAGCGCCCTGGTCGACCAGGGGGTCGCTCCCCGCGACGTCCAGTACGAGGTCTTCGGCCCCGACCTGTGGCAGGCCGACTTCGCCTCCGAGCCGGCGCCCGGAGCCCTGGCGGAGCCGGCGGGGGCGGCCCGGTAGCCCGGGCGGCCGGGCACACCGGGCCGGTGCCCCCGACCGCTGCCGCCGCCCGCCGCGGGGTGGTCCGCCTGCTCAACACCTCCGCCGGGCGGGTGCTCTGCCTGGCCGGTGTGGTCGACGCGGACGCCGTCGAGGCGTTCTGGCGCTGCTACGGCCTGGAGCCGGTGCGCGTCGACGTCGTCGACGCCCGCTCGGTGACCGCGCTGTCGGCCTCGGGCCGCGAGCTCGTCGCCGACGTCCTGGAGGCGGCGGCGTGGCGCGGACGGGAGGTCGTGCTGCGCCCGTCCGAGCCGGTGCGGCGGTCCCTGGCCGGGCGGCCGGCCTGACGCGACGAGCGTCACGGCCCGCGTTCACCTCCGTGTCACGCGCGGCGGGGACCGTGGGAGACGGCCGCACCCGCGGCCGACGGACGACGACGTCCCCCCGGATCGATCTCGAGGAGACGCCATGAGCACGACCACGCCCACGACGACCCGCCGCACCCTGCGCACCTGGCTGCGGCGCTTCGACGCCTACACGCTGCAGGTGTTCAACGCCGGGACGCCCGCGCGGCCCGGGACCCGCTGAGGCACCGGGGCGGGGAGGCCCGGCCTCCCCGCCCCGCCGGTCACGCCCGCCGGCCCGCCGCCCCCTCGAGGATGCGGTGCGGGTCGGTGGCCGCGGCCAGCGCGGCCAGCCGCTCCCGGACGGCGGGCGTCGGCGTGCGGGCCAGCACGTCGGGCGCCGTCCCCCAGCCGTGCGCGGGGGCACGGCCGCCGAGGTCGCCGTCGAGCGCGGCGGCCAACTCCTCGGCGCAGGCGCGGGTGGCCGCCCGGTCCTCGGCGCCGGCGCCGCCCGCCACCCGCACCGCCAGCCGGGCGTCCCGGTGACAGACGGCGCTGGGCCGCTGCGGCACCCAGCCGAGCGCGCCGCCGAGCAGCCGCACCTCGACCGTGCGCGGCCGGCTCCCGCCCGCCGCGCGCAGCAGCCCCGCGACCGCGCCGTCGGAGAGGCGGTCGAGCAGCAGCGAGGACTCCACGCCGTCGTCGAGCGCGGGCGTGGCCAGGCCCGCCGGCCCGCGCGGCGCCAGGTCGGCCGCCCCGGGCGGTGCGGCCGCGCGCAGGACGTCGAGCAGCCCGTCGCCGTCGTCGGCCTCGCCGGCCCAGGCGAACCGGACGGCGACCGACCCCTCGCCCCGCGCCGGCCGGGTCAGCACCAGCGCGGTGCCCGCCTGCGGGGGCAGCGCCGCCGACCAGGTCCGCCACGCGTCGGCCACCCGCGCGCCGTCGGCCGCGGGCCAGCGCAGCTCGCCGCCGTACCGCGGCCCGGCGGCGAGCAGGTCCAGCTCCACGGCGGTGACGACGCCGAGTGCCGCGCCGCCGCCGCGGACGCCCCAGTACAGGTCGGCGCCGTCGGTGGGGGTCACCCGGCGCAGCACGCCGTCGCCGGTGACCACCTCCACCGCCCGCACCCGGTCCCCGGCCAGGCCGTAGGTCCGGGCCAGCGGGCCGACGCCGCCGCCGGTGACGGTGTCCGCGACCCGCTCGGCGGCCGAGGCCCCGGTGATCGGGGTCAGCCCGTGCCCGGCGGCCCGCTCGGCCAGGTCCCGCCAGCGCACCCCGGCGCCGACCCGCGCCCAGCCGGCGGGCGACACGGTCACCTCGCCCAGCCCCGCGGGGTCCACCAGCAGCGCGCGGGCGTCGTCGCCGGCCCGGCCGGGCGCGCGGACGGCCACGGCCACCCCGTGCCGGCCGGCCAGCCGCAGCGCGGCCACGACGTCGGCGTCCTCCGCGACCCGCACCACCGCCCCGTCGGCGAGCACGGCCGCCGGCGAGAGGCGGGCGCTCAGTGCGGCGGTCAGGTCGGGCGGTAGAACAGCCGGCCGCGGGTCCGCGGTGCGGGGCGGGGGCGGCGAGGGGACGGACAGGGTGCTCACGGGGCGTCTCCAGGTGCGGGGGTCGGTGCACCCGGAGGGTGGTCGGCGGTCCTTGGTGTCCCCTTGGCGACCGCTTGGGCAGCAGGTCACGCGCGCGACCGGGAGGTCACCGGCAGGTCACGGGGCGTCGCGGACACTCCCGCGGGCGGGTCCGGGCCCCTAGCCTGCCCGCCGATGACCGGCACCTCGTACCGCGTGCTCGGACCCGTGGAGGTCTGGCGCGACGGACAGCTCCTCGCGCCCCAGTCCCCCCGCCACCGCGCCGTCCTGGCCGCACTGCTGGTCGACGCCGGGCGGACCGTCCCCGTCGACCTGCTCGTCGACCGCGTGTGGAGCGGCCAGCCGCCCACCGCCGTGGCGGCCACCCTGCAGTCGATCGTGTCCCGGCTGCGCCGGGAGCTCGAGCCCGACGTCACCGGCGGCCGCTGGACGCTGCTGGTCACCCGCGAGCCCGGCTACCGGCTCGCGGTCGCCCCCGAGGACGTCGACGCGGTCCGCTTCGCCCAGCTGCTGCGCACGGCCCGGGACCTCGCCGCCCGCGGGGACGCCGAGGGCGCCCGCGCCGCGGTGGCCGAGGGGCTGGCGCTGTGGCGCGGCCCCGCCTACGCCGACGTCGCGGCCACCTTCGCCGCCGAGGAGTCCGAGCGGCTCGAGCAGCTGCGGCTGGCGGCCCGGGAACTGGCCGCCGAGCTGGACCTGCGGCTGGGCCGGCACGCCGAGATCGTCGACGACGTCCGGGAACTGCTGCGCGCCGAGCCGCTGCGCGAGGGCCTGCGCGCCTCCCTGATGCTCGCCCTGTACCGCTGCGGCCGGCAGGCCGAGGCGCTCGAGGTCTACGACGAGGGGCGCCGGCTGCTCGCCGACGGGCTGGGCGTCGACCCGGGCCGGCCGCTGCAGTCCCTGTACGAGCAGATCCTGCGCCAGGACCCGGCGCTGGCCGGGCCCGCGCCGGCACCCGCCCCGGCCCCCGCGCCGGAGGCCGTGCCGGCTCCCCCGGCTCCCCCGGCGCCTCCGGCGGTGCGTGCCCTGGGCCCCCTTCCGGTCCCGCTCACCGCCTTCGTCGGCCGCACCGCCGAGCTCGGCCGGCTGGCCGCCGCGCTGTCCGGGCAGCGGCTGGTCACGCTGGTCGGGCCCGGCGGCAGCGGCAAGACCCGGCTGGCGCTGGAGGCCGCGCACCGCCGGCCGGCCGGGTCGCCGCCGGCCGCGCTGGTCGAGCTGGCCGGCGTCGAGGACCCCGAGCTGGTCGCCGGGCAGGTGGCCACCGTACTGGGCGTGACGCTGGCCGGCGGGGACCCGCTGGGCGCCGTCGCCACCGCCCTGCAGGACCGGCCGCTGCTGCTGGTGCTGGACAACTGCGAGCACGTCGTCGACGCCGCCGCCGCGGTGTGCGCCGCGCTGCTCCCCCGCTGCCCCGAGCTGCAGGTGCTGGCCACCTCCCGGGAGCCGCTCGGGCTGCCCGGCGAGGCGGTGCTGCCCTGCGGTCCCATGCCCGCCGACGCGCCCGGCAGCGACGCCGAGCGGCTGTTCCTCGACCGCGCCCGGCTGGCCGCCCCGCACCTGGCCGACCCCTCCGCGGAGGACCTGGGCCACGTCCGCGACCTGGTCGCCGCCCTCGACGGCCTGCCGCTGGCGGTGGAGCTGGCCGCCGCCTGCCTCACCACCCTCCCGCTGGCCGAGGTCGCCGGCCGGGTCGACGACCGGTTCGCCCTGCTGTCGGGCGGCTGGCGCACCGCGGTGCCGCACCAGCGCACGCTCGCGGCCACCGTGCAGTGGAGCGTCGACCTGCTCGCGCCCGCCGAGCTCGCCGTCTTCCAGGCGGTCTCGGTGCTGCCCGGCACCTTCGGCCCGGACCTGGTCGAGGCGGTGGCCGGGCCGGAGGTCGACGGCCGGGCGCTGGAGCTGCTGCGGGTGCTGGTGGCCAAGTCGCTGGTCGAGCTCGACCACGCGGCCGGGCGCTACCGGATGCTCGAGACGCTGCGGCAGTACGCCGAGCAGGCGCTGGACGAGGCCGCGTCGCGGCGGCTGCGCGACCGGCTGACCGGCTTCGCCGTCGCGCTCACCGAGCGGCTGGAGCCGACGCTGCGCAGCCCGCTGTGGACCGGGAGCGCCCGCCGGCTCGACGCCGAGCAGCCGGCGCTGCGGGCGGCGCTCGGGCACGCGCTGGCCACCGGGCAGGGCGAGGCCGCGCTGCGGATCGGCGGGGCGCTGGGCTGGTACTGGTACCGCCGCGGCCACGTGCAGGAGGGCCGCCGCTGGCTGGCCGCCGCGCTCGACAGCACCCCCGGCGCGCCCGCCGGCGTGCGCAGCGGCGCGCTGCTCGCCGACGCGCTGCTGGCCTACCTGTCCGGCGACGTGCCCTCGCTGTGGGCGCGGACCAGCGAGATCGCCGAGACCGCCGACGACGCCGACCCGGTGCTGCCCCTCGCCCTCGTCCTGCGCGGCTTCGTGCGGGCGCTGCTCGGCCAGCCCGACCCCGACGGCGAGGTCGCGGCGGACATCGCCCGCGGCCTGGCGCTGGCGCAGGCCTCGGGCATCGAGTGGGTGCAGGTCGAGATCGCCATGACCCTCGGCCAGTTCTCGCGGGCCGCCGGCGACCTCGACGGCGCGCTGGAGCACCTCGGCCGCGCCGAGCAGCTCGCGCTGCGCCTGGGCCACTCCTGGGCGCACTCCTCGGTGCTGTGGATCCGGGCCAAGGCGCTCACCGACGTCGGCCGGGCCGCCGAGGCGCTGGCCGACCTGTGGGCGATGGTCGAGCTGACCCACCGCGAGGGCGACGCCACCGGCACCCTCGCCGGGCTGTTGGCCGCCGTCGGCGCGGTCACCGCGTCGGGCCGGCCGCGCACCGCGGCGGTGCTGCTCGGCGCGGTGCAGGCCGTCGCCCGGCAGGTCGGCTACGACCCGCTGCGGATGGACCCGCTGGACGGGCAGCGCTACGTCACCGCCACCCGCGAGGCCCTCGACGAGGTCGAGTACGACACCGCGCTGGCCGAGGGCGCGGTCCTCGACCGCGGCGAGGCGGTGGCGATGGTGGGCCGGCTCGCCGCGGAGACCCGCACCGCGGACCCGGTCGCCTAGCCGTCGGGTGGCCGCAGCCCGGCGTACAGCCGGGCGAGGTCGGGCAGCTGGAAGTGCGCGTTCAGCCCGCTCGGGTTGGGCAGCACCCACGTCTCGGCGCCGCCGACCGACACCGGCTGGCGGCCCCAGCCCGCGCGGGGCGCGCCGGTGGCCAGCCGCCAGGCGGTGAGCCCGAGGACCGCCAGCACCCGCGGGCGGCAGCGCGCGACCAGGCCGGCCAGCGCCGCGACGCCCGCGCGCAACTCCTCGGCGGTGAGCTCGGCCGCCGTCCGCGTGGGCCGGTCGGCGAGGTTGGTCACCCCCAGCCCGTAGCGGGGCAGGTCGCGGTCCTCCTCCGGCGCCAGCCGGCGGGGGGTGAGCCCCGCCAGGTGCAGCGCGGGCCAGAACCGGTTGCCGGGGCGGGCGAAGTGGTGGCCGCGCTCGGCCGACAGCAGCGAGGGGTTGATCCCGCAGAACAGGACGTCCAGGCCGGGGGCGACGACGTCGGGCAGCGGCTTGCCCGCTCCCCCCGGCGCGGACCGGGTCACCCCGTCCCTCCGCCGAGCCAGTCGACCGCCTCCCGGGCGACCTCGGGTGGGACGACGTGCCCGCCGCCGAACTCCCGGTAGGTGACGTCGTACCCGTCGTCGCGGAGGGCGGGGACGATCTCGCGGCTGGTCCGCTCGACCGGCAGGACGTCGTCGCCGGTCCCGTGGGACACGAAGACCGCCGGCCGCCCGCTGCGCGTCGCCGGCGGGACGAACCCCGGGGAGAAGGCGACGACCCTCCGGAACAGCCCGCCGTTGGCCAGCCCCAGCCCCAGCGCGTAGGACGCGCCGTCGGAGAAGCCGGCGACGGCGACCCGGGCGGGGTCGACCGGCACCCGGGCGAGGACGGCGGTCAGCGCGCGGTCGATCCCCGCGACGTCGGGCCCGTGGCCGCGCTGGACGGCGTCCCAGGTCGAGCCCCGGGAGGCGGGGGCCAGCAGCACCAGCCCGCGCTCGTCGGCGAGGGACCGCAGCAGCCCGAGCCCGGCCCCGGCGTCACCCCCCGCGCCGTGCAGGACGACGACGAGCGGCGCCGGGCCGGCGACCCCGGCGGCGGGGACGTGCAGCAGGGAGTCGCGCGTCTCCTGGAGGCCGAGGGCGGCGGTGCCCGGGGGCGGGGGCGGGAGGTCCGGTGGAGCGGTCGGGCGTGCGGTCAGGACGGCGGCCCCGTCGGCGTCGACCGCTCCGGGCAGCCGGACCGCGCAGCCGGTCAGGAGGGCCGCCCCGGCGACCCGGCCCGCCGCCAGGAGCAGCCGCCGGCGCGTGAGCGCGGTGCACGGGTGCCACTCAGGCGCTGACCTCCTCGTGGGTGTTCACCCCCGGGATCCGGCGGACCGACCCCCAGCCGAAGCGGGCCCACGCCACCAGCAGCGCCGCACCGACCAGGGACCCGAGGGTGTCACGGACGAGGTCGCCGTTGGTGTCGTCGTTGCCCTCCGACAGCCGCGTGCCGAACCACGCGTCGGACCGCCACTCGTACACCTCCCACAGCGCGCCGATCGTGACGCCGAGCGCCGTCGTGACGACCGCGATCCCGACGTAGTGGCGCAGGTGGGTCTCGTCGCGGGGGTCGGGGACGACGTCGAGGCGGGCGAGCGCGATGTAGACGACGGGCGCGGTGAGCAGCGGCAGCGTGACGTGCACCAGGTCGTCGAAGCGGACGAACCGGTCGTAGAGGCCCAGCGTCTCGCCGAACCCCTGCAGGACCATCCCGGCGGTCAGTGCGAGGTCGTACACCCGCGGCAGGTCGACCAGCCGCGCCAGGACGGTGACCGCCCCCAGGAACAGCAGGACCGCCGCGTCCCCCGCCCGCCCCGCCACCGCGTAGGCGACCCCGCCGGCGAGCAGCAGCAGCCGCAGGACGTCGATGCCGTCCCGGAGCACGGGCGTCCAGTCCCCCATCACGAGCCGGCGCGCGTCCACGTCCCCGCCCTACCCGGCCCGGCACGGGGACCCTCCGCCGGCCCGCCGGCGGAGGTCCGGGCGGGGCGTGGCACCGCCCCGGGGCGGCCCGCTCACCGCGGGGGGTCGGCCTCCGAGCCCACCGCGTCGTCGACCGAGGTCTCCCCGGCCGTGCGCCCTCCCCCGGCGTGCGCGACGTCCGGGCCGACGCTGGCCTGCGAGCCCTCCTCGTCCGGGCCGGCCTGGGGGGTGGGGTCGGTCTCGCTCATCGCTCCTCCTCGGGTGCGTGTCGTCCCGTCCCGTACCCCGCCGGCGGCGGGCCACGCCGCCGGTGGGGTACCGGGCCGGGTCAGTGCAGGCGCAGCACCGCCATCGCCCGGGCGGCCATCTCCGCCTCGCCGAGCGCGTTCGGGTGCACGACCACCGCGTTGGTGCCCTGCAGCACCGGCTCGACCCAGCGGACGCCGATCGGCGCGCAGGCGTCGTGCCCGGCCGAGGCGCGGGACAGGTCGACGTAGGTGACGCCGGTGGCCGCGGCCGCGCGCCGGACGGCGTCGTCGAGGGTGGTCTGCAGGGAGTGCAGGTAGGGGACGTCGCCCTCGGCGATCGGCATCCGGTCGAAGCAGCCGCCGGTCGGCGG
Organism: Geodermatophilus sp. SYSU D01045; assembly: GCF_054050295.1. Taxonomy (NCBI): domain Bacteria; kingdom Bacillati; phylum Actinomycetota; class Actinomycetes; order Geodermatophilales; family Geodermatophilaceae; genus Geodermatophilus; species Geodermatophilus sp. SYSU D01045. The sequence goes on along the minus strand of NZ_JBJGZB010000005.1, from coordinate 185,261 downwards.
GAGGATCGCGGGGTAGCCGAGGATCGCGACCCGGGCGCGCGGCGCGGCCTCGCGCACCGCCGTCAGCGCCTGCACCAGCGCCGGGTAGGTGGTGGTGCGGACGGTGTCCTCGAACGAGGTGCCGTAGGTGTCGCGGCACGGGCTGCCGCGGCCCAGCGTCAGCAGCCCGGCGGTGCCGCAGCGCAGGATCGACTCGATGAACACCCCGCTGTCGTTGCCGCCGATGGTCATCGTGACCAGCTGGGTGTCCGGGGACAGCGCCGCGAGCTGGGGCGGCACGCCGGGGTGCTGGGCGGTGGTGAGGTCGGAGGTGTCCGCGCCGCCGCAGGTGACGTCGGTCAGCTGCGCGCCGGTGGCCTGCGCGATCACCTGCGGGTAGTTGCGGGTGGAGCGCAGGCACTGCGGCGCGGCGGTCGGGTCCGGCGGCAGCACGCCGGAGGCCGCGCTGTAGGAGTCGCCGAGCGCGACGTAGCGCAGCGGTCCCGGGGGCGCGGCCGCGGCCGGGGGGACGACGAGCAGGACGCCGGCGAGCGCGGCGAGCAGGACGGTCAGCAGTCGGCGCACGGACCACTCCATCGGGGCCGGGGGCAGGTCGCCGGGCTCAACGACGCCGGCCCGGCCGGGTGACGGCGGTCACCCGGCCCCGGCGGCGGCGAGCGGCTCCACCCGGTGCGCCCGCACCCACGCCGCCGGGTCGCGGCGGCGCAGGACCAGCGGCAGGACGGCGTCGCGGACGGTGCGGCCCACGGCCGGCGGCGGCGTCGCGCTGCTCCGGCGGAACGCCTGGGCGACGACCCGCTCCGCGCGCGCCCGCCGCCGCTCCTCGAAGACGCGCAGGGCGTCGCCGACCGGCAGGTCCCGCAGGCACGAGGCGAGGACGACGGCGTCCTCCATCGCCAGCGACGAGCCCTGCCCCGCGGCCGGCGAGGTCGCGTGCGCGGCGTCCCCGATCAGGACCGTGCGGCCGCGGGACCAGCGGCGCAGGGTGGGGACGTCGTACGTCGTCCACCCGCGCAGCGGCCCGGGGGTGGCCGCCACCAGGTCCGCCAGCGGGGACCGGTCGCTCCCGTACAGGTCGTGGAGCAGGGCCCGCCAGCGCGCGTCGGGCGTGCCGGCGACCTCCCCGTCGGCCGGCTCGCGGGTCAGCGGCGGGTTGGCGAACCACCAGGTGCCGCCGTCCGGCGCGGCGAGGTACCCGGCGAAGGCGCGGCGGCCGAACACCATGGTCAGCCGGCCCACCTCGGCGCCGTCCGGCACGTGCGCGGAGTACCCGGCGGTGTTGAGCACCGGCACGAAGCGGGGCGGCGGGGCGGCGGGGTCGACCAGCGTGCGCACCGTCGACCGGACGCCGTCCGCACCGACCAGCAGGTCCGCGGTCTCGGTGCGGCCGTCGGCGAACTCCGCGGTGACGCCGCTGCCGGTGTCGCGCACCCCGGTGAGGCGGGAGCCGTAGCGGACCTCGATGCCGCGCCCGACCGCCTCCGCGTGCAGCGCCCGGTAGAGGTCCGAGCGGCGCAGCGAGACGCCGGTGCCGCGCCTGCCCGACGGGTCCCCGGTGGGGAGGGCGGCCAGGACCCGGCCGGTCCCGCTGCGGAACTCGATGGTGGGCGTCGGGAAGCCCGCCGCGCGGACGGCGTCCTCGGCGCCCACCGCCGCGAGCGCGTCGAGGCCGTTGACCTGCACACCCAGCCACGCGCCGACGTCGCCTGCGGGAGCCGGGTGCGCCTCGTGCACCGTCGCCCCGATCCCCACCCGCTGCAGCGCCATGGCCGCCACCGGCCCCGCCACCCCGCCGCCGACCACGATCGCGCGCGTCATGCCCGGCATCCCCCCACACCCGGCGGCGCGCGCCAACCCCCTGACGCCCTCCCGTCCGCCGGCACCACCGGCACCGGGCCGGGCCCGGGCGGGACCTCCGTGGCCGCCGCCCGGTCCGCCGGGCACCCCGGCGGGGGCACGCGGCGGAGGTCCCGGCGGTCAGGTCGTCGGCACCGTGACCGGGGACTCCGGCTGCCGCGGGGCCGGGACGACCGGCACGGTGGCGACCTCCGGCGCGGGCGCCGGGCGGGCGGGCCGGCGGGCGAAGCCCGGGGCGAAGACGTCGGGCAGCACGAACACGACGCGCTGCGGCTGCTCGGGCCCGGCGTCCAGCAGGGCGCGGATCCGGCCCAGCTCGTCCTCCGCGGCCCGGGCGTCGTCCCAGACCTCGTAGACCATCACCGACCGGGGTTGCCGGACGTGCCGGCGCGAGAGGCAGCGCGGCGGCCGGTCCGCGTCCTCCGGGAGGGCCCGGCGCAGCACCTCGTACTGCTCCGGGTCGACGTCGTTCCACCGCAGGTGCAGGACGAGGAGAGACACGGTTCCCCCTGGTGGTCGGGCCGGTGGTGGTGCGGCACGGACGCTAGGGACGGCGGATCGGCACCGTCTGTACGCACATCTGCGTATCCGGCGGGGTGCGGCACCCCCTTGACGGCGTGCGGATCTCCGTTGACGCCGGCCCGCAGGGGCGGCCACGCTCGTCCTGCGCAGAGGGCTGCACACGCGACCGACGCGGGACCCGCGGGGTCCGCGCAGGATCGTCGGAGGCCGGCCATGGAGCCTGTGGTCCGGGAGCTGACCGACCTGGTGGTGGGCACGCTCGACGGCATGGTCGGCCCCCGGCTGCCCGCCGGCCCGGTGTTCGCCGTCCTGTGCCCCCGCCTGGAGGCGTCCGCCGCGGTGCTGCAGCGCACCGACTGGCGCACCGGGGCCACCGAGATCACCGCCACCGGCCTGGGCCCCGGTCAGCTCGAGCTGCTGGTCGACGCCACGCACCGCATGCGCTCGGTGCACCCCCTGCTGACCGCCGCCGCGGCCGGGGACCTCACGCCCGCGACCGCGCAGGAGGCGGCCGGCGGCTGGCAGAGCTGGCGCCGGTCCCCCGCCCGCGGCGTCATCGCCTCGGTGTGCGGCTGGGACCAGGTGGTCAGCCTGCCGCTGCGGGGCGGGCCGGCCGAGGTCTGCGGGTTCGCCTTCGGCCGGCCCCGCCGCGACTTCACCGCGGCCGACCTCGCGCTGCTCGGCGACGTCGCGCCGGTGCTGCGCGCGCTGGACCGGCACGTGCGGACGGTGCGGGCCTGGCAGGACGGCGCCGGGGACGGTCACGAGCCGGCCCGCGCCGCGGGCCTCACCTGCCGGGAGACGGCCGTCCTGGTGTGCCTCGCGGAGGGGCTGACGGCCACCGCGACGGCGCACCGGCTGGGCTGCTCGACCCGCACGGTCACCACGCACGCCGCGCGGCTGTACCGGAAGCTCGGCGTCCACGACCGGCTCACCGCGGTCCTCGAGGCGCAGCGCCGGGGCATCCTGGCCGCGCCGGCGGCGCTGTCCGGCTGAACGGGGTCACCGCGGTGTCCGCCAGGGCAGGAGCCGGGGGTCCAGGGGCGCCCCGAACCAGGAGGCCATCCACCGCATCCGCGCGGCGGTCGGCGACGGCGGACGGGCCGGCGTCGGGGTCGGGCTCGCGGTCATGGCGTCCTCCCTCGGAGCGGCTGCCGGACCAGGCTCCGGCCGGCGGCGGCGGCGTCGCGTCGGGGGAAACCCGCGACCTGGTGGGCCGGGCGGCGGAGCTCGCGCACCTCGACCGGCTCCTCGACGACGCCCGCGCGGGCCGGCCGGGCCTGCTGGTCGTCGAGGGCGAGGCCGGCGTCGGGAAGACCGCCCTGCTGCAGGCGGCGGCCGCGCGGGCCGGCGGGTGGACGGTGCTGCGCGCCCGCGGGATCGAGTCGGAGGCGACGCTGCCGCAGGCCGTCCTCCTGGAGCTGCTCGGCCCGCTGCGCCCCCTGCTGCCGGAGGTCCCGCCCGGGCAGGCGGCGGCACTCGCCGCGGCGCTGGGCTGGGGGCCGGCCGACGTCCCGGGCGAGCGGCACCTGGTCGCGGCGGGCACCCTCTCGCTGCTGGCGGCGGCCGCGGCGGCCGCTCCCCTGCTCGTCGTGGTCGACGACCTGCAGTGGGCCGACGCGGAGTCCGCGACCGCGCTGCTGTTCGCCGCGCGCCGGGTGCACGGGGACCGGGTCGCGGTGCTGGTGGCGCGGCGGCCGGGACCCGGCCCGCTGCCCGGCGCCGCCGTCCTCCCGGTCGCCGCCCTGCCCGACGACGCCGCCCGCGCACTGCTCGCCGACGCGGTCGCCCCCGCCGTGGCGCGCCGGCTGGTCGACCGCCTCGGCGGGGTCCCGCTGGCGCTCCTGGAGGTGGCCGCGGCCCTGTCGCCGGCCCAGCGGGCGGGCACCGAGCCGCTGCCCGCGGACCTGCCGGCCGGCCCGGCGCTGGCCGGGGCGCTCGAGCCGGAGCTGGCCGCGCTGCCGGCCGGGGCGCGGGAGGCGGTGCTGCTGCTGGCCGCGGCCCACGACGGCAGCGCCGCCGCCGTGGCCGCGGCGCTCGCCCGGTCGGGCACCGACCCCGCCGCGGCCCTGGACGCGGCGGAGGAGCGGGGCGTCGTCGTGCGCGACGGGGACGCCCTGGCGTTCCGGCACCCGCTGCTGCGCAGCCTGGTGTGGCACCGCGCGACGCCCGCCGAGCGCCGGCGGGCGCACCGCCTGCTGGCCGACAGCGTCCGGACCGGCGACGACCTCGCGGCGGTGTGGCACCGCGCCCTGGCCGCCGCCGGGCCCGACGAGGCGCTGGCCGGCGAGCTGGCCGCCGCAGCCGGCCGGGCCCGGGCGCGGCGCGGGTACGCGGCGTCGTCGGCGGCGCTGGAGCGCGCGGCCGCGCTGACCGGGGACGCCACCCGTGCCGCGGGGCTGCTGGCGGCCGCCGTCCGGGACGCCGCCGTCGGCGGGGACGCCGCCCGCGCGCGGGCGCTGGCCGGCGCCGTCCTGCGCGCCGAGGCGCCGGCGTCCGCGCGGGCGGAGGTCCTGCACGTGCTGGGCCGGGTCGAGCAGGACACCGGCTCGGTGCCGGCCGCGGGCGACCTGCTGCGCGCGGCGGCCGACCTCGCCACCGGCCGCACCGCCGCCTGGGTGCTCACCGACCTCGCCGTCGTGCAGCACCGGCTCGGGGACGTGGCGGGGATGCAGGCGACGGCGCGGCGGATCGCGGCCGCCGCGGAGCCCGGCGACCCGCTGCAGCAGGTGCTCGCGGCGTGGGTCACCGGGATCGCCGCCCTGCACGCCGGCGACCCCGACCGCGGCCGGTCCGACCTGCGCCGGGCGCTGGCGGGGATGGAGGCGGGGCCGGAGCCGCGGGCGGAGCCCCGGCTGCTGCCGCTGCTCGTCCTCGCGGTGGGCTGGCTGCCCGACCCGTTCGCCGCCGTCCCGGTCGTGGAGCGCCGCCTGCGCGAGGCCCGGGAGGTCGGGGCGCTGGGCGTGCTGGTCGCCGTCCTGTCGATGACCGCCCACGGCCGGGCGGAGCTGCTGGGCGACCACCCGGGCGCCTACGCCGACGCCGGCGAGGCGGTCGAGCTCGCCGAGCAGCTGGGCTACGTCGCCGACGCCGCGCCGGCCCTGGAGCTGCTGGCCTCGGAGGCCGCGATGCGCGGGCGGCACGCGGAGGCGGCGGCGCACCTGGAGCGTGCCCGCGCGCTGGTCACCCGCGCCGGCACCGCCGCCGTGGCGGCGCACCTGCCCCTCGCCGAGGCGTTCTGCGCGCTCTGCCGCGGCGACCTGGCCGCGGTGGCCCGGCCGCTGGAGGCACGGCTGGCGGCCGACGGCGGGACCGGCGCGCTCGGCGAGCCGCTGGGTGTGGCGCCGCTGCTGGTCGAGGCCTGGACCGGGCTCGGGCGGGTCGCCGAGGCCGCGGAGCTGGCCGGGGAGTACGAGCGGGTGTCCCGGTCGCCGCTGCCGCCCACGGCCGCGCTGGTGGCCCGCTGCCGGGCCCTGACCTGCCCCGACGACGAGGCCGCGGCGGCGCTGTTCGAGCGGTCGCTCGCCGCCCACGCGCTCGCGCCCGACCCCTTCGAGACCCCGCGCACGCGGCTGCTGTTCGGGGCGCAGCTGCGCCGGTCGGGGCAGCGGACGCGGGCGCGCGAGCAGCTGGCCGCGGCGGCCGACGCCTTCGCCGCGCTGGACCTCACCGCCTGGGCGCAGCGGGCCGAGGACGAGCTGCGGGCCACCGGGCGGACCGCGCGCCCGCGCCGGCCGCTGCCCGAGGAGCCCCTCACCGCGCAGGAGACGCGGATCGCCGTCCTGGCAGCGCGGGGCGCCTCGAACGCGGAGGTCGCCGCGGCGCTGTTCCTCAGCCCGAAGACCGTGGAGCACCACCTGAGCAGCGTCTACCGCAAGCGCGGGCTGCGCTCCCGCGTCGGGCTGGCGACCCTGTTCCCGCCCGGGGGCTGAGCGCGGGTCAGCCCGCCCGGTCGAGGCGGCCGGCCAGCCGGTCGACGAACCGGTCGACCGGGCGCGGCTGCTCGCCGGGCGGCAGCGGCTCGGCGGGGGTGAGCACCCACAGGACGGCGTAGAGCACCAGGCCGGCGCCGCCGGCGAGGGTCAGGGCGACGGCGGCGGCGCGCCACAGCACCGCGTCGACGCCGGTGTAGGCGGCCAGGCCGCCGCAGACGCCGCCGAGCATGCGGTCGGTGGAGCTGCGCCGCAGCGGAGGCCGGGTTCCGGTGTACGAGGTCGGGATCGTCATGGCACGAGGCTCCCGCCGCCGGGCCCCGCGGCGCATCGGGGAAGGCCCGGAACGGCACCCGGACCCGACCCTGGTCAGCCCGCGGCGACCTTCGGGGCGACCTCGGTGCCGAGCAGCTCGATGCCGCGCAGCAGGTCCTCGTGGGCCAGGCGCGGGTTGGTCATCTGGACGGAGACCCGGTCCACCCCGCCGAGCTGGGCGGAGATCCGCAGCAGCTTCTCGGCCACGGTGTCGGGATCGCCCGTGAAGAAGGCGCCGTCGGGCCCGCTGGTGGCGTCGAACTGGGCGCGGGTGGGCGCCCGGAAGCCGCGCTCGCGGGAGACCTTGGTGAACATCTCGTGCCAGCCCGGGTAGATCGTGTCCGCGGCGGCCTGCGTGCTGTCGGCGACGTAGCCGAACACGTGCAGGCCCACCTGCAGCCGCTCCGGCGCGTGCCCGGCCTGCGCGCCGGCCTGCCGGTAGAGGTCGACCAGCGGCGCGAACTGGCGGGGTTCGCCGCCGATGATCGCGACCATGAGCGGCAGGCCGAGCAGCCCGGCGCGCACGAACGACGTCGGGGTGCCGCCCACGCCCACCCAGACCGGCAGCGGGTCCTGCAGCGGCCGCGGGTACACGCCCTGGCCGGTGAGTGCCGGGCGGTGCCGGCCGGACCAGGTGACGTGCTCGGACTCGCGGATGCGCAGCAGCAGGTCCAGCTTCTCGTCGAACAGCTCGTCGTAGTCGGCCAGCGACAGGCCGAACAGCGGGAACGCCTCGGTGAACGAGCCGCGGCCGACGACGAGGTCGATGCGCCCGCGGCTGATGAGGTCGAGGGTGGCGAACTGCTGGAAGACCCGGACGGGGTCGGCCGCCGACAGCACCGCGACGGCGCTGCCCAGCCGGATCCGCTCGGTGCGGGCGGCGGCCGCGGCCAGGATCACCGGCGGCGCGGAGTCGTAGTACTCGGGCCGGTGGTGCTCGCCGATGCCGAAGGAGTACAGCCCGACCCGGTCGGCCAGCTCGATCTCCTCCAGCAGGTGGGCCATCCGCTCCTCGGGGCCCACGAGCCGGCCCGTCCGCGGGTCGGTCACCGCCGCCACGAAACTGTCGACGCCGAGGTGCACGGCGGTCCTCCTCCCGGGGCGGGCGCCCCTGCCGTCGAGACGCCGTTCGTCAAGCGCTCAACGACAGTGAACCAGCCGCCCCGCACCCGCCGCACGCGCGAGCGCCCCTCCGGCCTCGTGGCCGGAGGGGCGCTCGCGTGCAGGGTTCCTAGGCGGCGGTGGTCGCCCGGTCGTCGGTGCGGGGGCGGGGCGCCGCGGGGCGGTTCTCGGCGCCGGCGCGCAGGCCGGCGAGGTGCCAGGCGGTGCAGTCGGGGCAGCTGGCGATCCAGACGTGCCGGGGGTGGCGGAAGCAGGCGGCTCGGTCGGCCGGAGAGCTGGACATGGTGCGGGTACTCCCTGCCGCCGGTCTGACGGCGGCTCGTGACTCGTGGGACGGGTGGTGCAACACGGACGGACCGCTCCCCCATCCGCGTGTGTGGGAGGACACGTGACAGCCCGCGTACCTGCGCGTTCGGCGAGATGTGACGACGGGCACGTCACCCTTTGGCGGCGGGATGGTCACTCTCGACGACCGTGAATGCCGATCCTGGGCGCATGTCCGCTCGACTCGTCGCCGCCGGCAACGCCGCCGCGCAGCAGCCGTGGTCCCGGCCCGTCCTCCTGCCGGCGACCGAGGAGCAGCCGTGGTGGCGCTCGGCCGTCGTCTACCAGGTCTACCTGCGCTCGTTCGCCGACGGCAACGGCGACGGCATCGGTGACCTCGCCGGCCTGCGCGCCCGCCTGCCCTACCTGTCGTGGCTCGGCGTCGACGCGCTGTGGATCAACCCGCACTACCCCTCGGGCGGTGCCGACGGCGGCTACGACGTCGTCGACTACCGGGCGGTGGACCCCGAGTACGGCGACGTGTCCGACGTCGAGGCGCTGGTCGCCGACGCCCGGCAGCTCGGCCTGCGCGTCGTGCTCGACGTCGTCCCCAACCACACCTCCGACCGGCACCCCTGGTTCCAGGCGGCGCTGGCCGACCCCGACTGCCCCGAGGCCTCCCGGTACCACTTCGCGCCGCCGTCGGAGGAGCCGCCCAACAACTGGCGCTCGCTGTTCGGCGGGCCGGCCTGGTCGCGCACCCCGGACGGCCGCTGGTACCTGCACCTGTTCGCCCCCGAGCAGCCCGACCTCAACTGGCGCGACCCGGTCGTGGCCGAGGACTTCGAGCGCACCCTGCGCTTCTGGCTCGACCGCGGGGTGAGCGGCTTCCGCGTCGACGTCGCCTACGGGCTCCACAAGGACGCCGGGCTGCGCGACAACCCGGGCGAGTACTCCCCGACCCTGTTCGGCCACGGCCCCGAGCAGGCCATGACGTGGAACCAGCCCGAGGTGCACGACGTGTGGCGCCGCTGGCGGGCGGTCTGCGACGAGTACCCGGACACCATGCTCGTCGGCGAGGTGTGCCTCGCCGACCTCGACGAGGTCGCCCTCTACTCGCGGCCCGACGAGCTGCACCAGTCGCTGTCGTTCCGGCTGCTCAAGTCGACCTGGGACACCCCGGCCTTCGCCGAGGCGATCAGCAGCGCGCTGGACGCCTTCGGGCGGGTGGGCGCCCCGGTGTCGTGGGTGCTCGGCAACCACGACAAGGACCGCATGGTGACCCGCTTCGGCGGCGGCGAGACGGGCCTGGCCCGGGCGCGCGCGGCGGCCCTGCTGCTGCTCGCGCTGCCCGGCTCGGCCTACGTCTACGCCGGCGACGAGCTGGGCCTGCCGCAGGCGCACGTCCCCGACGAGGCCAAGCAGGACCCGATCTTCTTCCGCAGCAACGGCGAGCGCGCCGGCCGCGACGGCTGCCGCGTCCCGATGCCGTGGAACGCCACCACCGGCGTCGGCTTCTCCGCCGACCGCGCCGCGAGGCCGTGGCTGCCGGTGCCCGCGGAGTGGAAGCGGCACGCCGTCTCCCGGCAGACCCGCGACTCCGGCTCGGTGCTGCACCTCTACCGGCAGGCGCTGGCCGTGCGCGCCGAGCACCCGGCGCTGGGCACCGGCGAGGCCACCGTGAGCACCCGCGGCGACGTCCTCACGGTGCGCTGCACCGGCGGCGGGCGCACCGTCCGCTGCGTGGTCAACATGGGCGCCGACACCGTGCTGGTCCGCTCCCGCGGCCAGGTGCTGCTCGAGTCCGGTCCCGGGGTGCACACCTCGGCCCGCTCGGTGGCGCTGCCGCCGGACACCGCCGTCTGGATCGCTGGAGACTGACGGCGTGAGCCCGGAGCTCTGCCCCTGCGGATCCGGCCTGCCCTACGCGGAGTGCTGCGGGCGGCTGCACGACGGGACGGCGGCCGCCGCCACCGCGGAGCAGCTCATGCGCTCCCGGTACAGCGCCTTCGCCGTCGGCGACGCCGCCTACCTGCGGGAGACGTGGGACCCGGCCACCCGGCCGCGGTCGTCGACGCTGGACCCGGCGGTGCGCTGGACCGGCCTGGAGGTGCTGGCCACCACCGGCGGCGGCCTGTTCGACGCCGAGGGCACGGTGACCTTCCGCGCGCACTCGCGCGCCGGCGGGCACGAGCACGTGCAGGCCGAGCGCAGCCGGTTCCGGCGCGCCGGCGGCCGCTGGGTCTACGTGGACGGCGACCCCGCCTGAGGCCTCCGCAGCCACCGGTCCAGCCAGCGCAGCGTGCGGTCGACGACCTGCTCCAGCGCGCCGGGCTCGGGGAACAGGTGGGTCGCCCCGGGGACGACGGCCAGCTCGGCCGGCCCGCCCAGCCGCGCGGCGGCGTCCCGGTTGAGCGCGAGCACCTGCTCGTCGGCGCCACCGACGACGAGCAGCGTGGGCGCCCGCACCCGGGTCAGCGCCTCCCCGGCCAGGTCCGGCCGGCCGCCGCGGGACACCACCGCTCCCACCCGGCCGGGCCGGTCGGCGGCGGTGCGGAGGGCCGCCGCCGCCCCGGTGCTCGCCCCGAAGGTGGCCAGGGGGAGCCCGGCGGTCGCCTCCGCGCGGTCCAGCAGGTCGGCGGCAGCGGTCAGCCGGCCGGCCAGCAGGCCGACGTCGAAGCGCAGCTCGCGGGTGCGGGCGTCGACCTCCTCCTCGGCGGGCGTGAGCAGGTCCAGCAGCAGGGTGGCCCAGCCCGCCCGCTGGAGCGCTTCGGCCACCTGCCGGTTGCGCGGGCTGCGCCGGCTGCTGCCGCTGCCGTGGGCGAACAGCACCACCCCGCGGGCCGCGGCCGGCACGGCGAGGTCGCCGGCCAGCACCGCCCCGGGCGCGGGCACCTCGACGGGGACCTCACCGGGCATCGACGTCCCTCCCCGGACGACGGCTCCGGGGTACCCGGCGGGGACCGGCCCGACGCGCGGGTCCGGGCCCGGGTGTGGCGGGGAGCGGGCGGGTGTGGTGGTCTGCCGCGGTGCCCGCGCCCGCTGCCGACGTCGTCGTCGCGGGGGCCGGGCCGGCCGGGCTGTCGGTGGCCGCCGCCTGCGCCGCCGCGGGGCTGCGGACGGTGCTGGTGGCGCCGTCGGTCCGCCCGTGGCCGGCCACCTACTGCCTGTGGGCCGACGAGCTGGCGGCCGCGGCGGACCCGCTCGGGCTCGACCCGGCCGCCGCCGCGGCCGCGTACTCCCCCACCGTCGTGCGCACCGTGGCCGGCGGCGAGCGCCGGCTGGCCCGCGGCTACGCGCGGCTGCGCAACGACGTCGTCACCGCCGCCCTGCTCGACCGGCTGCACGCCGGCGGCGGCGCGGTGGTGACCGGCCGGCTGGCGGCGGTCGAGTCCGGGGAGGCCGGAGCCGGGGAGGCCGGGGCCGGGGGGGCCGGAGCCGGGGAGGTCGCCGTCCTCGCCGACGGGCGCCGGCTGGCCGCGCGGGCGGTGCTCGACGCGCGCGGCGGCGGGCCGGGGACGGCGCAGCAGCGGGCAGCGCAACAACGGGCATGGGGCGAGGTGGTGGCCGGCCCCGTCGACGACGTCGTCCCGCCCGGCGGCGCGCTGCTCATGGACTGGACGGCGCTGGCCGACCCCGCCGCGCCGCCGGCGTTCCTCTACGGCCTCGGCCTCGACGACGGCACCGTGCTGCTCGAGGCGACCTCGCTGGCCGCCCGCCCGCCGGTGCCGCTGCCGGACCTGCGGGCGCGGCTGGACCGGTTCCTCGCCGCCCGCGGCCTGCGCCCGGCCGGGGAGCCCGAGCGGGTGGCGATCCCGCTGGACGCCCCGCCGCGGGCCGCCGGGCCGGGGACCCCGCTCGGCTCCGCGGCCGGCCTGGTGCACCCGGCCACCGGGTACAGCGTCGCGTCCTCGCTGCGGCTGGGTCCGCGGGTGGCGGCCGCCCTCGCGGCCGGCGGGGACGCGCGCGCGGTGGTGCGGCGGGCCCGCCCCCGGACGACGGCGGCGCTGCTGGGCCTGGGCCTGGAGGTGCTGCTGCCGCTGGACACCCGCGCCACCGATGCCTTCTTCGCCGCGTTCTTCGCGCTGCCCGAGCGGGCCTGGGCGGCCTACCTGGACGTCGGCTCGCCGCCGGCCGCCGTCGCCGCGGCGATGGCCCGGGTGTTCGCCGCGCTGCCCGGCCCGCAGCGGGCGCGGCTGCTGCGGGGGGTGGCCGGCGGGTCGGCCCGCGGCCTCAGGCGGGGGTGGGCGGCGGCGTCGGGTCGATGACCGCGGCGTGCTCGGGCAGCACGCCGGTGCGCCGGCGCTGGCGCAGCAGGTACCACGCCAGGCCGACCGCGACGATCGCGCCGATGAACACCGGCGCGGCCCACTGCAGGTACCAGTGCGGCTCGCCGGTGGCGTTGTAGACCTCCCGCCGCGGCCAGGCCAGGTTGACCGCCATCCCGGCGCCCCACAGCACCGCGAGCACGTTGACCGGCAGCCCCAGGCGGCCGAGGGAGAAGCGGCCCGGCGCCGGCCGGGGCCAGCGCCCGCGCAGCCGGGCGACCAGCATCGGCCCGGTCACCAGCAGGTAGGCCAGGTAGATCATCACCACGGCGATGCTGGTCAGCGCGGTGAACACCTGCGGCTGGCGCACGTTGAGCAGCAGCACGCCGACGGCGAGCAGCCCGACCAGGACGGCGGGCACCACCGGCGTGCGGCGCCGCGGGTCGACGTGCGCGAGCCGGGCGGAAGCGGGCAGCGCGTTGTCGCGGGCCATGGCGAAGGTCATCCGGATGGCCGCGGTGTGCACCGCGAGGCAGCAGACGGTGACCGCGACGACGATGCAGACGAGGAACGCCTTCCCCAGGCCGGTGCCGGCCACCGACAGCAGCACGTACTGCAGGCCCCCGCTGCTGGAGGACAGCTGCGGGTCGGTCAGGTCGGGGGCGGCCATCAGCCCGAACAGCAGGATCAGCCCGCCGAGCACGAAGGACGCGGTGATCGCCCGCAGGATCGCCCGCGGTGCGGTGCGGCCCGGGTCGACCGTCTCCTCGCCGAGCGAGCTGGCGGTGTCGAAGCCGTACATGACGTAGCCCGACGCGAGCGCCGCGACGAGGAAGGCGCCGAGGTAGCCCAGCGGCTGGCCCTCGCCCCGGCCGCCGGTGTCGAACAGCACCTCCTGCGGCCCGCGGGTGATCGCGGTGGCCAGGACGACGACGATCAGCACCGCGGCCACCAGCTCGATGAACACCCCGGCGCTGTTGATCCGCGCCATCAGCCGCACGCCGAACGCGTTGACCAGCGTGGTGAACGTGATCAGCAGGCCGCCCAGCACGACGGCGTTGACGGCGACGTCGTAGGTCCCGGTCCCGTCGCCCACCAGTTGGAAGCCGGACCACAGCTGCGGCAGCGTGATCTGGTAGGCCAGCGCGGTCGCGGCGAGGGTCACGATCGAGGCGGTGAGCATCACCCAGCCGGCCAGCCACGACGTCGTCGCGCTGCCGAGGCGCTTGGTCCAGTTGTAGAGCGACCCGGCCACGGGGTAGCGGGCGGCGAGCTCGGCGAAGCACAGCGCGACCATGAGCTGCCCGACGAAGACCATCGGCCACGACCACACGTACGCCGGGCCGCCGGCGCCGAAGCCGAAGTAGAAGAGCTGGAACGTCCCGGTGAGGATCGAGATGTAGCTGACGCCGGCGGCGAAGCTGGAGAACCGGCCGATGCTGCGGTCCAGGTGCTGCCGGTAGCCGAACTCCGCGAGCTGGGGTTCGCCGTCGTCGGTGGGGCGCACGGGGGGCCTTCCGGGTGGGGGGTGGGGGCGCTCCACTGTGGCCGACGGCGCGGCCCCCGGCCAGCCGGGGACCGGGCCGCCGTCGGGCTCAGCCGGCCGAGGGCTGCGGGGCGAACTGCGCCCGGGCCGCCGCGGCGGCGCCCTCCACCTCCTCGGCGCCGGCCGTCCCCGACGCCGTCACCGTGTCCACCCACGCGTCGACCGACGCGGCGGTGAAGCGGCGCACGTCCTCGCCGGCCTCCCACGCGACCGGGTCGCCGACGTCCTCGCCGCGCAGGTGCAGCGCCAGGCCGAGCAGCGCGACGTCCCAGCCCGGGCCGACGAACAGCGCGCCGGCGCCGCTGCCCGCGAACGCCAGGGGGACGGTGTGCTCGAGCGCCAGGACGGTGCCCTCCCCCGCCGGGGTCAGCGAGACGGTGACGACGCTGACCGGCCCGCCCCAGGTGAGGACCAGGGTCGAGGGCGGCGTGCACTCGCGGATCTCGCCGTCGGCGTTGCCCTCGACGGCGAAGGTGCCGCCCTCGCGGAGGTCGCCGGTGACCGGGGCGAACCAGCGGGCCAGGCGGGCCGGGTCGGTGACCGCCTCCCACACGTCCTCGGGCGCGGCCGGGTACCGGCGGCGCACGGTGACGGCGACCAGTTCGTCGTCGTCCCCGCCACGGCGGGCGACCTCCCGGGCGGTGTCGGCGATCTCGGCCAGCAGGTCTCTCACGGTTCCTCCTCGGGTGGACTGTCCTGGAACTGGGTCTCGCGCGTGCGGCGCTCGCGCTTCCCCCGCGCGAGCTCGGTGGCGAGTGCGTCGAGGTGCCGGTCCCAGGTGCGGCGGAACCGCTCGAGCCACCGGTCGACGTCCTGCAGCGGCGCGGGCTCGACGGCGTACAGCCGCCGCGCTCCCTCCGCGCGGACCCGGGCGAAGCCGTTCTCCCGCAGCACCCGCAGGTGCCCGGACACGGCCGGCTGGGTGATCCCGAACTCCCGGCGGACGACGGCGGTGACCTCCCCGGCCGACAGCTCGCCGTCGGCGAGCAGCTCGAGGATCCGCCGCCGGACCGGGTCGCCCAGGACGTCGAACGCGTGCACGGGAGGAGTGTTCAGCCTCCGCTGATATCAGTCAAGACCGATCACTCAGCCGAAGGTGAGCACCTCCGCGACCGGCCGGCGGTTGGTCGCCGGGCTGCGGTCCCCGGACGGGTACCCGAGCCGCATCAGCATCTGCGGGTGGCCGACCAGCGACAGCCGCGAGCGCAGCTGCGCGCGGGTGGCCGGCCAGTCCAGCGCCTGGGTCAGCGGGGAGGCCGCGAGCCCGGCGGCGGTCACCTCGAGCAGCACCCGGCCGAGCGCCCGCCCGGCGGTGAGCCAGGCCTGCCGGTCGTCGCCGTCGGTGCCCATGAGCACGACGGTCGGACGCTCGACCGGCGGCGGCGGGGCGTCGGGGTCGAGGTCGGGGACGTGCGGCCGGCCGGCGGGACGGGAGCCCACCACGAAGTCGCGGACCAGCCAGTTCGACGGCCGGGTCGACGGGTCCTCCCCGGGCACCGCCCCGACCGGGATCCCGTCGGGAGCGGTCGGGTCCGTGCGCATCCACCGCTGCAGCTCGGCGAGGTACTCGGGCTCGCGCTGCTCGACCTCCTCGGCACGGGACAGCAGGAAGGTCGTGGTGACCTCCTCGTCCTCCCCGCTGATCCGCTTCACCCACACCCGGAACGCGCCGGCGGTGGCCTGCAGCCGGTCGACCACCTCGGCCGGGACGGCCTGCGGCAGGAACGGCGCGCGCTCGGTGTGCCGGGCGCCGATGGCGTCGGCCAGGGCGCGGTCGGCCTCGTCCGGGGTGCGGCCGCCGGTGACGGTGACGACGGCCAGCAGGTCGGGGTCGGCGGGGTCGGGCAGCTCCTCGACGGCGGTGTCGTGCCCGGCGGCCGCGAGCGCGACGACGGCGAACTCGACGGCGACGCCGCAGCTGACCACGCGTTGCCGGCCGCTGGGGTCGAGGGCGTGCAGCGCCCGCGCCGGATCGGTGCGGACCTCCAGCCGGTCGCCGGACGCGGTGAACCGCCACGGCTGCGTGTTGTGGATCGAGGGGGCCCGGGTCGCGGCCTCCACCACACGCGTCCACTCCTGCTGGTCCACCGTCGGCCTCCCGTCGTCCGTGCGTCCCGTGCAGGACCTGCCTACCCCATCCCCGCAGGTCACACCGCGCTGACCGCCGGGGCCCGCCGGAGCCGCCCGGCGAGGAGGACGACGACGCCGCGGCCGGTGACCGCCGCCATCGTCAGGGCCATCGCGAGGCCGCCGAGGACGCCGATCGCGGCGACCAGCAGGGGGTCCTGCCCTGGCTGCCACAGCGGTGTGGTGAGGGCGGTGAACACGAGCAGGCCGGCGAGCCAGGCCAGCGCGGTGCACCCGATCCAGCGGCCGGCGCGGGGCACGTGCCGGCGCAGCACCGTCCACTGGGCGGCGCCGATGACGGTGAGCAGCAGCGCCGCCGCGACCAGCGCCAGGGGCACCTGCACGGCGAGCGGCAGGCCGAGCACCCCGGACGCCCAGGTGCTCGGCGCCGCCCCGAGGAACCACGCCACGACGGCGGCCGCGGCGGTGCGCGCCGTCCAGTCGCGGCGGGACAGGCCGGGCAGCACCGGGGCGAGCACGGCGGCCTGCGCCGCGCCGAGCAGGGCTCCCTCGGCCGCGCCGGCGGCGACGAGCACCGCGAGCGCAGCGGGGCCGGGCAGGTCGGCGGCGCCGAGCAGCACCGCGGTCACCGGCACCAGGAACCCCAGGGCCTCGCCGGCGGTGACCACGAGCAGCCAGCGCCGCCACAGCGCGGTCGGGGTGGTCACCCGCGCAGCGTGCCGGGCGGACGCGCGCGTTCCGTAGGGCCGGAGGTCCCCGCCCGCCGGGCCCGCCGGCCAGTACCCTCCCGGCCGGTGAGCGCCCCTCCGTCCGACCCCGGCCCCGTGGCGGCGCTGCTGCGCCGGTGGCGGACGGCGGCCGCGCTCACCCAGGAGGAGCTCGCCGCCCGGTCCGGGCTCACCGCCAAGGCGGTGAGCGCGCTGGAGCGGGGCGAGCGGCGCCGTCCCCACCCGCACACCGTGCGCGCCCTCGCCGACGCCCTCGGCCTCGACGTCGCCGACCGCGCCGCCCTGACCGCCGCCGCCCGCCCGGTCGGCGGCGGGCCCGCGGCGGGCACCCTCCTGCCGCCCGCGGCACCGGTGTTCGGCCGCGAGGACGACCTCGCCGAGGTGGCCGGGCTGCTGCGGTCGGGCACCGCCCGGCTGGTCACGCTCACCGGCCCCGGTGGGGTGGGCAAGACGACGCTGGCGCTGGCCGTGGCGCGGGAGGTGGCGGCCGCGTTCCCCGACGGCGTCACGGTGGTCGAGCTCGCCCCGGTGCGCGAGCCGCGGCTGGTGCTGCCCACGCTGGCCCGCGCGCTCGGCGGCCGGCAGCTGGCCGGGCCGGTCGCCGACGCGGTGGCCGCCCGGATCGGCGACCGGCGGCACCTCGTGGTCCTCGACAACGTGGAGCACGTGCTCGACGCCGCGCCCGAGGTCGCCGGGCTCCTCGGGCGCTGCCCGGGCCTCGCGGTGCTGGCCACCAGCCGGGCGCCGCTGCGGGTGCGGGCGGAGCGGGAGCGTCCGCTCGCACCCCTCCCGCTGCCGGCGGGCACCGGCGCCGCGGCCGTGGCCGCCTCCCCCGCCGCCCAGGTGTTCCTCGACCGGGCGGCGGCCGCCGGGCGCCCGGTCGTCCTCACCGACGCCACGGCCGCCGACGTCGCCGCGATCTGCCGGCGCCTCGACGGGCTGCCCCTCGCCCTGGAGCTGGCCGCCGCGCACGCCCGGTACCTGCCGCCGGCGGCGCTGCTCGGGCGGCTGGACGAGGCGCTCGGGTCGGGCGGCTCCCGGGACCTGCCCGAGCGGCAGCGCACGATGCGGGCCGCGCTGGACTGGAGCCACGACCTGCTGACCGCCGCCGAGCAGCGGCTGCTGCGCCGGCTGGCGGTGTTCGCCGGCAGCTTCTCCCTCGACGCCGCGCGGGCGGTGTCCGGCGACGGCGACGTGCTGCCCGCGCTGGGCGGCCTGGTCGAGCAGTCCCTCGTCGTCGCCGAGGAGGGGCCCGAGGCCCGCTACCGGCTGCTGGAGCCGGTGCGGCAGTACGCCGCCGCCCGACTCGCCGACGCCGGGGAGACCGAGCTCGCCGCGGACCGCGCGACGGCCGCCGTCCTCGACCTCGCCGCCGGCGCCGAGGCCGGGCTGACCGGCCCCGCGCAGGGCGCCTGGCTGGACCGGCTGGAGCGCGACCACGGCAACCTGAGCGCGGCGCTCGGCCGGCTGGTCGCCGCCGGCCGGTCCGCCGACGCCGCCCGGCTGGTGCGGGCGACCTGGCTGTACTGGGCGGTGCGCGGCGACGTCGCCGAGGGCCTGGGCTGGGTCACCCGGGTCGACCGCGCGGGCCTGGAGCCGGTCGACGACGCCCGCCTGCTGCTCGCCCTCGCCGCGCTGCGCTACGCGGCCGGCGACGTCCCCGGGACCGCGGACGCGGCGGCCGGCGCCGCGGCGGCCGCCGGACGGGCCGGGGCCGGGGACCTGCGCGCGCTGGCGCTGGTGCTCACCGGCTCGGCGGCGGTGTTCCGCGGCGACCTCGGCGCCGCCGGGCGGGACCTCGCCGAGGCGCTGCGGCTGGCCGGGGAGACTGGGGAGGCGTGGGCCCGGGTGCACGCCGTCATCGCGCAGGGGCAGCTGCTGCTGCAGGCGGGCGACCTCGCCGCCGGGACGGCGAGGCTGGCCGACGCCGAGCGGCTGGCCCGCGGGCTGGGCAGCCCGTTCAGCCTGGCGACGCTGCTCAACGTGCAGGCCTCGCTGGCCGCGCTCGCCGGCGACGAGGACGGCGCCCTCGACCGGTGGGCGGAGGCGGCCGGCCTCGCCGCCGCGGTCCGCACCTCGTGGACGCTGGCCTACACGCTGCCCGGGCTGGCCGCCGTCGCCGCCGCCCGCGGGCTGCCGGAGCTCGCGGCGCAGCTGTTCGCGGCGGGTTCGGCGACGGCGGAGGCGGCGGCGGTGGCGGTGGCGTTCCCGCCCGACGTCGCGCTGGCCGCCCAGGAGCTGCCGGCGGTGCGGGCGGCGCTGGGCGAGGAGGCGTTCGCCCGGGCCTGGGACGCCGGCCGGCTGCTGCGCCCGGAGGACGTCCCGGCCCTGGCCGAGGCGATCAGGCGGGCCCGCGCACCTCGCTGACGTAGCGGCGGTAGCGCCGGGCGAAGACCGTCCGCAGCAGCACGCGGACCGGGAACGGGACGACGTGCAGCATCATCGTCCGCTCGTCGGGGTCGCACTCCTCCAGCAGCGCGCCGAACAGCAGCGGCAGGTCCCGCACCGGCATCTCGCCCTTGCCGTGCTCGCCGAGCTGCGCCCACTCCGCCCGGGTGACGTGCCGCTGCGCCAGCGGCAGGATCTCGCGCTCCTCCTCGGCCAGGTGCTCGGCCAGGACGGCGCCCAGCGCCGCGACGGTGGACGCCACCTCCTCGGCGACCGCCGGCCGCGCCTCCACCTCCCAGCGGTCCAGCGCCGGGCCGAGCGCGTCGATCAGCCGCTCGACCTCGGCGTGCTGGGCCTCCATGCGGTGGACGACGGCGGCGTCGGGCGGGCAGCGCTCCAGCAGCTTCGGCCAGAGCAGGTCGTCCTCGGCGGTGTGGTGCAGGTGCAGGCCGAGCAGCACCATCCGGGCGTGCCGGGCGAGGACGGCGGCGCGGGCGGTGTCGCCGGGGCCGACGGCGCGCACGAGCCCGGGGAGCAGGCCGAACTCGCGGCGGAAGGCGCGGTGGACGACGTACATGTCGCGGACGTCGGCCATCGGGACGGTGGGGGCGGGAGCGGTGTTCGTCATGGCGGCGAGCCTGTCGGCGGGGCCGCGCCGATCCCACCCACAGCGCACCCACACCGCCCCCACGGTCCGCCCGTGGCGGCGGTGTGGGGGTCAGCTCTCGGAGGCGTGGTGGTGGAAGCGCCGCCACGGGTGCCGGCGGGCCGTCGGGGGCTCGGGGTGCCGCGCCTCCTCCGGCGGCGGCCCCGCGGACTCCGCCGCCGCGCCGGCCTGGGCGGCCCGGCGGGGGGTCGGCGGCCGGGTGCTGTCGGCCAGCCGCTCGCGGCTGAGCTGGTGCTGCAGGCCGAGCGGGTCGCAGCGGTGGCCGCGCGCGGCGACGTCGTGCTGCGCCTCCCACTGCGCCATGAGCTTCTCGTCGAGCGACATCTCGCGGCGCACCGGCTCCTCGGGCGGGCGGGCGGTCGGGTCCATGGTTCCCCCTCTCACCCCCGGGGCCGTCCCCCGGGGGACGTAGGCGTCAGGGCCGGGCGGCGGCGCCGGACCCCACGGTCTCGGCCGGGCCGGGGCGCACCGCGTCGGGCCGCACGACGGTCACCGGGCAGGGCGCCGCGCGCAGCACCGAGGACGCGACCGAGCCGAGCAGCCGCCCGCGGGCGCCGCCCCTCCCCCGCGTCCCGAGGACCAGCAGCTCGGCGCCCTCGGTCGCGGCCAGCAGCGCGTCGACCGGCGCCCGGTGCACCGCGCGGCAGGTCACCGCGACCTCCGGCGGCACGCCGGCCGCGGCGACGTCGTCGGCGAGGGCCCGCTCCACGGCCCGCTCCCAGTCGGCCAACGGCGGCACGTAGGCGGGCTCCCAGGTGTCCGGGCGGGGTGCGGTCGGCACGCTCCACGCGCGCACCGCGGTCAGCGGCATGCCGGTGCGGGCGGCCATCCGGCCCGCCCAGGCGAGCGCGGCCCGCGCGCACGCCGAGCCGTCCACCCCGACGACCACGCCGCCAGCGACGCCACCGGGCCCGGCTCCCGAGGTCACGGCACAGCCCCCCTCAGCACCGGTCACCGGTGGCCGGCGCAGACCCATGACACGCCGCACCGGCGCCCGGCGGCAGGGTCGGAGGTCCCGGCCGGCGGACGCGACCGGCCGGTCTCCGGACCCCCGGAGGTCAGACCTCCTCGGTCTCCAGGTCCCCCGCCGCGCGCTGCGCCCAGCCCCCCACCACGACCGCCACGACCAGCGCGGCCAGGGCGCCGACGACCACGGACGCCGGCAGCTCCAGCAGCGCGTCGAGCAGGGCCACGGCCGCGGCGAGCAGCGGCCACCACCAGCCGCGCCGGACGTCCCCCGTCATCGCCGAGGCGGTGACGCTCGCGGCGACCAGGTAGACCGCCACCCCGCCGGCCACCAGCAACCGGGTCCCCGCCGGCACCTCGCCGGCCGCGGCCTCCTTGACCGCGAGCTCGAGGCCCGCGCCGACCGTGGCCAGCGCGAGCGTCAGCGGCAGGTGCCCGAAGACGTAGGCGTCGTGGGCGTGGGCGCCGTTGTGCTCCCCCGCCTCGCCCAGCAGTCGCTTGGCGCGGGCGCCGGCGAGGTCGAAGTAGCTCCACCACAGCGCGGCGGCGAGGACGAAGGCCAGCACCGCCACCGGCAGCGCCGAGCCCGACCAGCCGGCGTCGTACAAGCCGTGCGCGACCGCGGCGACCGGCTCGCCGAGCACGAGGATGACGAACAGCGCGAACCTCTCGGGCAGGTGCTCGACGTGCAGCGGCAGGTCGGCCGAGGACCGCGTCGCCAGCAGCGGGACCAGCGCCTCGGCCAGCACCGCGGCGGCCCACAGCGCGAACGCGGCCGGCCGGGGCACCGCGAGCGACACCGCCCAGAGCACCGCGCCCGCGGCGGTCCCGGCCAGGTAGAGCCGGGTGATCGGCCGTGCGTCCGGCACGTGCCGGTGGGCGCGGTGGTACTGCAGGAGCAGCATCGCGCGCAGCAGGAGCTGGCAGACGACGAAGACGGCGAACCGCTCGCCGGTCGCCTCCGACGCCGAGGCCGCCAGCCCGACGACGGCGGCCATGCTCCCGAGCTTGTAGAGGCGGTAGACGACGTCGTCGTGGTCGAAGCGGTTGGCGTAGAGCGTCGAGCTGACCCAGGACCACCAGACGGTCGTGAACAGCCCGGCGAAGACGAGGAACCCGTGCAGGGTCACGTCCTCGCGCAGCGCGATCGCGAGCTCGGCGACCACCAGGACGAAGGCCAGGTCGAAGAACAGCTCGAGCCGCGAGGCGGACCGGTCGTCGTCGGTGCGCAGGGACGGCGGCCGGACGGCGTCCCGGCCGGTGAGGGCGCCGAGCAGTCGCCGGGCCGGGGCCTGGTCAGGCACGTGTCCCCCTGATGGGGTCAGGGCGCGGGGGCCGCGTCCTCGGCCGGCGCCGACCGGCTCAGCTTGCGCCAGACCCAGCTCTGCGGCACCCGCTGGCCGGTGACCAGGTAGTCGGCGACGCCGTCGATGAACATCGTGGCCTCCACCTCCCGGTGCACCGCGGCGCGGCCGGCGAACAGCAGCTCGTCGCCGGGCTCGAGCACCGTCCCGGGGTCGGGGGTCAGCACCGCCTCGTCGCCGCGCAGCAGCAGCAGCGGCACGGCCAGCAGGGTCTGGTCGCGGTCGGCCGGGTCGCGCAGCAGGTCGGCGAGCCGGAAGCACCCCCCGGCCAGCCGGGGGTGCAGCGCCGGGGCGTCCTCCGGGGTCAGCCGCACCTTCCACAGCGCCTCCAGGTGGGCGCCGCACGCGTCCAGCAACCGCTCGACGACGCCTGCCGACCACTCGTCGCTCCGCCCGGGCAACTCGCGCAGGAACCGCCACAGCAGCGGGGTGCTCAGCCGGGCGTAGGCGTCGTGCGCGACCACCTCGGTGGGCACCAGCAGCGCGTCGACCTCCATCGCGGCGAACAGGGCGGCATCGGCGGGCTGGTTCTGGCGGGCGGCGACGAACAGCGAGGGGTTGACCCGCCGCGCCTCGGCCACCAGGGAGAGGTTGGTGGTGTCGTTGTCGGTGCCGGCCACCAGCCCGACCGCCGTGGCCAGGTCCGTCCGCCGGATGACGTCGGGATCGGCGGCGTCGCCCTCCACGACGCCGTCGCCCGGCGTCGTGTCCACGACGGTGACCTCCAGGCCCTCGGCGCCCAGGTCGGCGGCGAAGTGCCGGCCGAACCGGCCGTAGCCGCACACCACCCACCGGCCCGGCGCGGGCGCCTTGCCCCGCGGCGGCAGCTCGGCGCCCGGCCCGCTCTCCAGCCAGGTCGTGAGCTGGTAGGACGCCGGGGTCCGCAGCGCCAGCCGCAGGTGGTCGCCGAACCGGTCGAAGGGGTTGATGACCGTCGGCGAGCCGAACCGGCTCATCCGCTCGGCGACCGCGGACGACGTCGTGCGGGTGACCACCGTGAGCTCCGGGCGCAGCAGGGCGGCGGCCATGGCGACGGCGAGGTTGGCCTCGTCGTCGCCGGTCACGGCCAGCACGCCCTCGCACCACGGGTGCCCGAGGCCCGCGACGCCGAGCACGTGCGGGTCGCGCGCGTCGCCCACCACGCCGGGGACGTCCCCCCGGTGCGGCGCGATCTCCAGGACGTCGATGCGGCTCTCGGCGATGTCGACCACGGTGAACCGGCGGCCCAGCGCGTCCAGCGACAGCCCGAGCGCCTCCCCGGCCTGCCCGTAGCCGCAGATGAGCAGGAACGGCTCGCGCAGCCGGGTGACCTTGCGGGACACGTGCCGCAGCGCCAGCGCCTGGCGGAACGCGCGGTCCTGCAGCAGCGCCAGCAGCGAGCCGATGGCGTAGGCCCAGCCGACGACGGTCAGGTAGATCGCGCCGGTCACCCACATCCGCTGCGCGTAGCTGAACGCGTACGGGATCTCGCCGAAGCCGATCGTGGTCGCGGTGTAGCTCATGACGTAGAAGGCGTCGAACAGGCTCAGCCGCGCCGGCTGCCCGTCCGTGTCCACGCCGGGGACCAGCGACAGCCCGAGCACGCTGACGGCGAAGATGACGATCAGCGTGATCAGCGGCGCGCGCATCCGCCGGAGGACGGTGAACACCGTCGCCGAGCCCTCCGCGCGCGGCACCACCGGCGCCCGGCGGCGGATGCGCCGGCCGCGGGTGGTGACGGGGGGCGGTGGCGCGGTCTCCACGGCGGCCCGCCTCAGTGCCGCTGGAAGGACACGGTCTCGACGACGAGCAGCACCACCGAGACCACGTTGGCCAGCAGCGCGCCGCCGGACAGCGACACCATGCTCGCCGTCGTCACGTCGGTCAGCCCCTCGGCGGAGACGTGCACCGCCCAGGCCCAGGTGATGGTCGCCGCCACCAGCTGCAGGTCGGCGACCAGGCTGGTGGCCAGGTGCACCGCGCCGATCTGGGTGCGGTCGCCGAACTTGAGGACCGTGGCGACCAGGCTGACCACCAGCGCGGCGAACAGCTCGTAGACGTTGTGCACCGCCGGGTCGTCGATGTCGCCGAGGAAGAACCCGAAGTTCAGCGTCGCGGCGAGCAGCACGAAGAACCCGAAGACGACCTTCTCGAGGTTCACGCGGCGACCACCTCCTCTCGGCGCGGACGACGCTAACGGGATCACGGCACGCGCACCTCCCGGAGTCGTACCGCACTGTCACCATCGCCGCGTGCTGCTCGCCGACGTCGTCGCCGCCTCCGCGGCCGTGACCGCCACCCGCTCGCGCACCACCAAGGCGCAGGCCATCGCGGGGGCGCTGCGCGCCGCCGGACCGGACGAGGCCGGGCCGGTGGCCGCGTGGCTGGCCGGCGAGCTGCCGCAGGGCCGGGTCGGCGTCGGCTGGCGCACGCTGGCGCGGACCGCCCCGCCGGCCGCCGCCACGCCGTCCCTCACCGTCGCCGCCGTCGACCGCGCGCTCACCGCGCTGGCCGGCACCGCCGGCAGCGGCGCGGCCGCCCGCCGCGAGGCCCTGCTGACCGAGCTGCTCACCGCCGCCACCGCCGACGAGCAGCACCTCCTCGTCCGGCTGCTCGGCGGGGAGCTGCGGCAGGGCGCGCTGGAGGGCGTGGTGCTGGACGCGATCGCCGCCGCGGCCGGCGTCCCGGCAGCGGCGGTCCGGCGGGCGATGATGCTGGCCGGCCGGCTCGACGAGACCGCCGTCCTCGCCCTCGCCGGCGGGGAGGACGCCCTCGCCGCCGTCACGCTGCGGGTGGGGCGACCGGTGCGGCCGATGCTGGCCAGCCCCGGCTCCTCCCTCGACGCCGCGCTCGCCGACCTCGGCCCCGCGGTCACCGTGGAGCACAAGCTCGACGGCGCCCGCATCCAGGTGCACCGCGACGGCGACGACGTCCGGGTCTGGACCCGCACGCTGCGCGAGGTCACCGGCGCCGTGCCGGAGCTGGTCGAGCGGGTGCGCGCACTCCCCTGCCGCACCGCCGTCCTCGACGGCGAGACCCTCGCCCTCGACGACGACGGCCGCCCGCGCGCGTTCCAGGACACGATGAGCCGTTTCGGCAGCGACGGTGCCGATGCGAGCGTGCTGCTGAGCCCGTTCCTGTTCGACGTGCTGCACCTCGACGGCCGCGACCTGCTCGACGAGCCGCTCGACGTCCGCCTCGACGCGCTGGCCGGCCTGCTCGCCGACGACGCGCACGCGCCGCTGCGCATGCCCGGGGTGCGCCGGCCGACGCCGGAGCAGGCCGCCGCCGTGCTCGACGACGCCCTGTCCGCCGGGCACGAGGGCGTGGTGGTCAAGGCGCTGGACGCGCCGTACGCCGCCGGACGGCGCGGCCGCGCGTGGCAGAAGGTCAAGCCGGTGCACACCCTCGACCTCGTTGTCCTCGCCGCGGAGTGGGGGTACGGCCGGCGCACCGGCACGCTGTCCAACATCTGGCTCGGCGCCCGCGACCCCGAGGGCGGCGAGCCGGTCATGGTCGGCAAGACGTTCAAGGGCATGACCGACGAGCTGCTGGACTGGCAGACCCGCACCTTCCCCGCGCTCGCCCGCGCCGAGCACCCGTGGGGCGTGGAGCTGCGGCCGGAGCTCGTCGTCGAGGTCGCCCTCGACGGCGCCCAGCGCAGCCCGCGTTACCCCGGCGGGCTGGCGCTGCGGTTCGCCCGGGTGCTGCGGTACCGGCCGGACAAGACCCCCGGCCAGGCCGACGACCTCGACGCGGTGCGCGCCCTGCTCGCCGGCGGCTGAGCCGTCCGAGCCGTCCGAGCCGTCCAAGCCGGACGGCAGCCGGTCGCAAGCCCCCGTGCCGAGGCTGCTCCGCGTGATCCCGACCCGCTGCCTCCCCGCCCTGCTGGCCGCCGGCGCCCTCGTGCTCGCCGGCTGCTCCGCCGCCCCCGACGACACCGCCGCCGCGGCCGCGCCCACCGCGTTCGACGAGGTCCTCGGCACCGTGGTGCTCGACGCGCAGGCCGGCCCGCCCGAGGGGGACGCGCCGCGCACGCGGGTGCTCGACGCCGCCGCGCTGCCCGATGGCCGCGCCCACGTGCTCACCGCCGGTGCGACCGTGCGGCTGGTCGAGGTCGTCCGCGGCGACGCCGGCCCGGCCGCCGGCGACGCCGTCGAGCTGCCCGGCCTGGGCGGGGGCGCCGAGCTGGAGGTCACCGCCGACGGGGACGTGCTCGTCGTCGGCAGCGACGACGAGGGGCCGGTGCTCCTGACCGTCGCGGACGGCGGGGTGACCGAGCGGCGGGTCGACGACGAGGGGCGGGTGCTCGCCTCGGCCCTCTCCCCGGACGGCGGCACCGTCTACGTCAGCCTGGCGCCGGAGGAGGAGACGGGCACGCCGGCCCGGCTGCTCGCCGTCGACGCCGCCACCGGCGAGGTCATCGGCTCTGTCCCGCTGGGCGCCGGGCTCGACCCGCGGGCGCGCACGGCACGGCTCCTCCCGCGCCCGGACGGCGGCGTGGTGGCGCACATCAGCAACCCCGCGCCCGGCGGCGCCCAGGACTGGGTGGCCGAGTACGACGCCGACCTCGGCACGGTGACCGCTCCCTTCGGTGTCGTCGCGGCCCTCGGGGTGGACGGGCGCACCGAGGTCTCGGTCGGCGTGGCCGACGACGGCGACGTCGTGGTGCTGACCGAGGTGCGCGACGGGCGCCGGGTGTCGCGCTTCTCCGCCGGCGAGCTGCTCGGGACCGTGGACGCGGACTTCACCGGCCCGGTGGACGCCGTCGTCGCCGGGCCGCCGGCCGGCCTGGTCACGCTCGCGTGGGGGCGGGGCGGCGCCGACCCGGTGCTCGTGACGTTGGACCCGGCCACGGGCGAGCTCGGCCGGCCGCTGGCCACGTGCGACACCCTCGGCGGGCACGACGCGCTCGCCGTCGCCCCCGACGGGACCTGGGCGGTCGCGGCCGGCCCGTGCGGGGACGACGACGTGGTCGCGCTCCTCGTCGGGTGACCCCGGGGCCGGGTGGTTCACTGCACCGGTCGGGCGGGTGGACGGAGGGCGGGGACGGTGGCACAGCCGGTCGGCGGGGGTCCGGTGCCCGGTGGGCTGGTCGCCCTGCTCGACGTCGCCGAGGCCGCGCCCGGCCGGTTCCGCGGCGCCGCGCGCGGCGTGCCGGCCGACCGCGCCTTCGGCGGGGCGGTGGTCGCCCAGGCGCTGCTCGCGGCCACGGCGACCGTCCCGGACGACCGGGCGGTGCACTCGCTGCACGCCTACTTCGTCCGCGCCGGCGACCCGGCCGCACCCACCGACCTGGAGGTCACCCGGGTGCGCGACGGCGGCAGCTACACCACCCGGGAGGTCACCGCCGTCCAGCACGGGGAGACGATCCTGGTGCTGACGGCGTCCTTCGCACGGCCCGAGACCGGCCCCGAGCACCAGGTGCCCACCCTGGACGCCCCGCCGCCCGAGTCGCTGGCCGCGCCGGCCGACGCGCTGGCCGGCGCCCCCTCCTCCGTCCTCGCGTGGCTGGCGTGGCTGGACGCCCGGCACCCGTTCGACTTCCGTTTCGACGGCGGGCCGCCCCGGATCGCCGCCGGCCGGGGCGAGCCCGCGCCGCCGCGGCAGCGGTTCTGGTTCCGCTCCCGCGAGGCGCTGCCCGACGACCCGTGGCTGCACGCCTGTGCGCTCGCCTACGCCACCGACATGCTGCTGCTCGCCGTCGCGGTCGCCCCGCACGCGGCGGGGATCGGCGACCCCGGCCTGGTGACGGCGAGCCTCGACCACGCCGTCTGGTTCCACGGCCCGGCCCGCGCCGACACCTGGCTGTGCTTCGAGCAGGAGAGCGCCTGGTCCGCGGGCGGCCGCGCGCTGTGCTCCGGGCGGGTGTTCGACCGCGAGGGCCGGCTGGTGCTCACCGTCGTCCAGGAGGGCGTGCTCCGCCGGCGCCGGACCTGAGCGGCTGCCGGCGCAGGAGCACCGGCGCGCCTCCCCCCGTCCCGGCGCGATGTCTGCTGTGATGGGCGCCACAGCGGTTCGCACGCCCCGCGGAGGTGCCGATGGCCGGCTGCCCGGCGAGCGCCCCCGGGCTCACCCGACCGGGTGGGGACGTCCCGTCCGCCCTGTCGCGGCGGACCCCCGCTGCCGATGGGGAGTCGTGACCAGTCTCGCCGTCCGTCCGGGCGCCGGCGCCGTGCCCGGGGGCTCCCCGCGCCCGCCGGACCCGCTCGCGGTCCTGCTCACGACGCTCGACGAGCTGGAGACCCTCGCCCGCTTCGACTCCGAGGCGACCGCGCAGCGCGCCGAGGCCGCCGCGGGATCCGCCCGCGAGCTCGGCCGCCCCGACCTCGAGCAACGGGCGCGGCTGGCGGCCGCCGACCTGCTGCGCCGGCGCGGCTCGGTGGCCGAGGCCGGGCGGACCACGCAGGAGGTGCACCGCTGGGCCACCGAGGCCCGGTCCCGGCACCTGCTCGCCCGCAGCTCCTTCGTCCTCACCGCCGTCTTCCAGGAGCTCGGCGACCTCGCCGGCGCGCTGGAGCACGCCGTGCAGGGCGTGGACCTGCTCGACGACGACGCCCTCCCGGCCCTGCGGGTCGACCACCTGGTCCGGCTGGCCGACGTCCTGGGCCTGTCCCGCGACCCCGCCGCCCCCGAGCGCTACGCCGCCGTCCTCCGGCTGGCCGAGGACCTCGGCGACGTCGACCGGCAGCTGCGCATCCTCAACAACCGCGCCTACACCGACACCCTCGCCGGCCGGTTCACCGACGCCCTGCACTTCAGCACCCGGCTGCAGGACCTGGCCGCCGCGCACGGCGTCCCGCTCGACGTCGGCCGGCTCGACACCGTCGCCCGCGCGCTCATGGGCCTGGACCGGCTGGAGGAGGCCGAGGAGGCGCTGCTGCCGGGCCTGACGCCGGAGGTCCTCGACAGCTCCCACGACGGCGACGCCGGGGCCGACTTCCTGCTCACCCTCGCCGAGGTGCAGCGCCGCCGCGGCGCCGTCGACGCCGCCCAGCGGACCCTCGACGAGTGCGTGCGCCGCTGCCGGGAGCACGGGCTGACCTCCATCCGGGTGCGCGCCCGCGCCGAGCAGGCCGAGCTGCACGCCGCCGCCGGCGACCACCGCTCCGCCTTCGAGGAGCACAAGCGCTACTGCGCCGAGCTCATGGAGCAGCAGTCCTCCCAGCGCGAGTCCCGTGCCCGCACGCTGCAGGCGATGTACGAGACCACCGAGGCCCGCCGGCAGAGCCGCCGCTGGCGCGAGCTGTCCCTGCGCGACCCGCTGACCGGCCTGCACAACCGCCGGCACGTCGACGACGAGCTGCCGCGGCTGCTGGCCGACGGCGCGCTGGTGTGGGTGGCGCTGCTGGACCTGGACCACTTCAAGCGGGTCAACGACACCTGCTCGCACGCCGTCGGGGACGAGGTGCTGCGCACCGTCGCGGGGATCGTGCAGGGCCTCCCGGCCCCGGGCACCGGCTGCCTGGTCGCCCGCCTGGGCGGCGAGGAGTTCCTCGTGGTCCTCGCCGGCGCCGACACCGCGGCCGCGGCCCGGTACCTGGAGGACGTCCGCGGCGCCGTGGCCGGCCACGCGTGGGGCCCGCTCACCGGGGACCTGCCGGTGACCGTGAGCATCGGCGCCGCGAGCACCAGCGAGGTCATCGACCGGACGCCGGCCCAGCTGCTCGGCCGGGCCGACGCCCGCCTCTACCGCGCCAAGCGCGAGGGCCGCGACCGCGTCGTCGTCGGCGACTGATCAAGGACCCCCTTGCCCCCCACCGCTCGCGAGCTCGCGGCGGGCCCCTGCAAGGGGGCCTGACCGAGCTGTGCGATGCGGTGCGTCGACCCACGCGGTCGACGCCGGACCGGACGCGCGGCACGCTGCACGGGTGACCGTCGACCCGACGCCGATCAGCCGCTTCCCCGTCGCCGATCCCGCCGACCTGCCGCCGGACCTCGCCGAGCGCCACGCCGAGGTGGAGGGGAAGTCGGGGTTCCTGCCCAACGTCTTCGCGGCGCTGGCCTGGCGGCCGGCCGAGGAGCGGGCGTTCCTCGCGATGCACGACGCGCTGATGGACAAGGACACCCCGGGCCTGTCGACCGGCGAGCGGGAGCTGATCGTCGTCGCGACCAGCGCGGCCAACGACTGCGCGTACTGCGTCGTGGCGCACGGGGCGATCGCGCGCATCCGCACCCGCGCCCCGTACCTGGCCGACCTGGTCGCCGTCGACTGGCGCAAGGCCCCGCTCGACGACCGGATGCGGACCGTCCTCGACGTCGCCGTCCGGCTGGCCACCGACCCCGCCGCCGTGACCGCCGCCGACCTCGACGGGCTGCGCGCGCACGGCCTGACCGAGGACGACGTCTGGGACGTGGGCGCGATCACCGCCTTCTTCGCGCTGTCCAACCGGCTCGCGCACTTCGCCGCGATCCCGCCCAACCCGGAGTTCCACCTCATGGGCCGGCTCCCCCGGTGACCCCGCGGGGGCCGACTACCGTGGCCGCGTGAGCGGCGCGGACAGCGGGACCGACGACCCGTCGGGCATCGCCGACGCCGACTTCGACCGGCTGGTCGTCCTGGTCCGCACGCTGCTCGACGTCCCCACCGCGCTGGTGACGCTCGTGGAGCCCGACCGCCAGGTGTTCCCCGGCGCGGTCGGGCTGCCCCCGGAGTGGCAGGCCCGGCGCAGCACCCCGCTGAGCCACTCGTTCTGCCAGTACGTGCGGGCCACCGCGCGGCCGCTGGTGGTCCGCGACGCCCGCGAGGTGGAGGTCCTGGCGGCCAACCGGGCGATCGACGACCTCGGGGTGGTCGCCTACTGCGGGGTGCCGCTGGTCGGTCCGGACGGCGACGTCGTGGGCGCGGTCTGCGCCATCGACTCCCGCCCCCGCGACTGGACCGACGCCGACGTCGCGGTGCTCACCCAGGTCGCCGGGCTGGCCGCCTCCGAGCTGCGGCTGCGCGCGCTGACCCGGGACGCCGAGGCCGCCCGCCGGGCCGCCGAGCGGGTCGGCGAGCAGACGAGGCTGCTGCTGCGGTTCGCCGAGACGCTGGCCGACGCGGTCACCCTCGACGACGTCGCCGCGGCCGTCACCGGCGCCGCCGCCGAGGCCCTGGGCACCTCGTGGACCTGCCTGGCCCTCGTCGACCCCGCGACCCGCCGGCTGCGGCTGGTGCCGGGCTCCGCCGGGGACGACGCCCCCGTCCACGACGCTTCCGTGCACGACGCCTCCGTGCACGACGCCTCCGTGCACGACGCCTCCGTCGACGGCGCCTCCCTCCCCCTGGGCGCCGAGGTCCCGCCGGCGGTCGCGCTGGCCACCGGGCGCGCGGTGTTCCTCCCCGACCCGGCCACCGCCGCCGAGCGGTTCCCGCACACGCGGCCGCCGCGGCCGGCCGGGGCATCGGCGCACCTGCCGCTGCCGGTCGCCGGCGCGCTGCCGGGGACGCTGAGCCTGGCCTGGGACGAGCCGCACAGGTTCGGCCCGGTCGAGCAGGGCCTGGTCCTGGCCCTGGCGCAGTACACCGCCCAGGCCGTCGGCCGCGCGGTGCTGCTCGCCCGGCAGGAGTCGGTGGCCACCACCCTGCAGCGCGCGCTGCTCGGTGAGCTGCCCGCCCCGGCCGGGCTGGAGCTGGCCGCCCGCTACCTGCCCAGCAGCGCCGGCGCGCAGGTCGGCGGGGACTGGTGGGACGCCTTCGACGACTCCGACGGCGCCACCGTGCTGGTGATCGGCGACGTCAACGGTCACGACGTCGCGGCCGCGGCCACCATGGGCCAGCTGCGGGCGATGCTGCGCGGCTTCGCGTTCGAGGGCGGCGAGCCGCCGGCGAGGGCGCTGGACCGGCTCGACGCCGCCGTCGCCGGCCTGCGCACCGGCGCCCTGGCCACGGCGCTGGTCGGCCGCGTCGACCTCGGCGACGACGGCGGCCGGGTGATGTCCTGGAGCAACGCCGGGCACCCGCCGCCGCTGCTGCGGCACGCCGACGGCCGGGTCGAGGTGCTCGCTCCCACCCCCGACCTGCTCGTGGGCCTGGACGCCACCCGGGCGCGGGGCACCCACCGCATCGCCCTGGAGCCGGGCAGCACGGTGCTGCTCTACACCGACGGCCTGGTCGAGCGCCGGCGCACCGACCTGGACGACGGCATCGCCCAGCTCACCGCCGCCGTCGCCGCGGACGGCGCCGGTTCGCTGGACGACCTGCTCGACCGGCTGCTCGAGGGCGTGCGGGGCTCCACCGACGACGACGTCGCGCTGCTCGCCGTCCGCGTGCACTGACGGCGGGGTCCTGGAACCCGGCCGGAACACGGAGGCCCTACGGTGTCCCGATCCGGCCCGCCCGGGCCGCCCGAGGAGGTCATCCGTGCGCTCCCGCCCCCGGTACCGCCGGGCCGCCGTGGCCCTCGTCGCCGCCGCGTCCGTGGTCGCCGCCGCCGGCCCCGCTGCCGCGGCTCCCGGCGCCCCCGGCACCCCGCGCTACGCCGACGGCAGCACGTCCGGCGGGGACCCGTACTTCCCGGCCGCGGGCAACGGCGGCTACGACGTGCAGCACTACGACCTGGACCTGTCCTGGTACGCCGACGGCCGGCTGGACGGCACGGCCGTCGTCACCCTCACCGCCACCCAGGACCTGGCGAGCTTCTCGCTCGACCTGCGCGGGCTGACCGCCTCCTCGGTGCTGGTCGACGGCAAGCCGGCCCGGTTCACCCAGCTGCCCGTCGACGCCGAGGGCCGTGGCGGCGAGCTGGTGGTCACCGTCGCGCCGAAGCTCGGGGCCGGCACGACACACGAGGTCACCGTGGTCTACAGCGGCACCCCGGGGCGGCCCACCGACGTCGAGGGGGCGTTCTACGGCTGGGTGACCGTCGACGACGGCGTCCTGGTCGCCAACGAGCCCGAGGGTGCGCCGACCTGGTTCCCGGTGAACGACGTCCCGACCGACAAGGCCACCTACGACTTCCGGATCACCGTCCCCGAGGGCAAGACCGCGGTGGCCAACGGCGAGCCGGTGGGCGCGCCGGTCACCTCCGGCGGCCGGACGACCTTCACCTGGCACGCCGGCGACCCGATGGCGAGCTATCTCGCGACGGCGTCGATCGGCGACTACTCCTCGACGACGCGGACCGGCCCCGACGGGCTGCCGATCCTGGACTTCGTCGACGACGGCGTGGCCGGCTCGGCGACCGACGCGGTCCTCGACCTGCAGCCGGCGATGATCGACTACTTCGAGGACCTCTACGGGCCCTATCCGTTCAGCTCGTTCGGGTCGATCGTCGACGACAGCGAGGACCTCGGGTACGCCCTGGAGACCCAGACCCGGCCGGTGTACTCCGGCGTCCCGGACGCGAGCACCGTCGCCCACGAGCTGGCGCACCAGTGGGTCGGCAACAGCGTGAGCCCGGAGACCTGGCGGGACATCTGGCTCAACGAGGGCTTCGCCACCTACTCCGAGTGGCTGTGGGAGGAGGCGTCGGGCGGCCGCACCGCGCAGCAGCAGTTCGAGGCGGTCTACAACCGCTCCGCGACGAGCTCCTTCTGGCGCACCGTGGTGAGCGACCCGGGGGCCACCGGCCTGTTCGCGGCCGCGGTCTACGACCGGGGGGCGGCCACGCTGCACGCGCTGCGCACCCGGATCGGCGACGCCGCCTTCTTCGACCTGCTGCACCGTTGGACCACCGCCAACGCCGGCGGCAACGTCACCACCGCCGACTTCGTGGCGCTCGCCGAGCAGGTCAGCGGGCAGGAGCTCGACGCCTTCTTCACCGACTGGGTCGTCGACCCGGACAAGCCCGCCCTGAACTGACCCACCGGGGGCGGGCAGGATCGGCTCCGTGCCCGCCCCCGGTACCGCGCTCGAGCGCCTCGGCTTCCTCACCATCGGCCTGTTCGACCCCGCCGACCCGGCCGCGGGCCACGAGACGACGCTGCGGACGGTCGAGCTCGGCGAGCGGCTCGGCTTCGACAGCGCCTGGCTGCGCCACCGGCACCTGCAGCACGGCATCTCCTCACCGGTCGCCGTCCTCGCCGCGGCCACCCAGCGGACCCGGCGGATCGAGCTCGGCACCGCGGTCACCCCGCTCGGCTGGGAGAACCCGCTGCGGCTGGCGGAGGACCTCGCCACCGTCGACGTCCTCTCCGGCGGCCGGCTCAACCCCGGGGTCAGCGTCGGCCCGCCGATGCACTGGGACGACGTCCGGGGCGCGCTCTACCCGGACACCGCCGACGTCGAGGACTTCTCCTACACCCGGGTGGAGCGGCTGCTGCGGCTGGTCGCCGGCGAGCCCGCGGCGTCGTTCGCCGGGCGGGAGGGCGTCGTCGAGGAGTGGTCGGACCGGGTGCAGCCGCACTCCCCCGGCCTGCGCGACCGGCTCTGGTACGGCGGCGCGAGCACCCGCTCCGCCCGGTGGGCCGGGCAGGCGGGCATGCACTTCCTCACCAGCAGCGTGGTCCGCGCCGAGGGCGGCTCGACCGACTTCGCGCAGATCCAGGCCGGCCAGGTGCGCGCCTTCCGCGAGGCGGACCCCGCCGGGCGGGTGTCACAGGGCCTGGTGGTCATCCCGACCGACAGCGCCACCGCCGGCCAGCGGGAGCGGTACGCCGCCTACGTCGAGGCCCGCAGCCCGCGGGTGGGGGTCCCCCAGGGACCGGGGAAGCTGCTGTTCGCCCCCGACCTGCTCGGCACCTCCGAACAGATCGCCGA
The DNA here is from genome assembly GCF_054050295.1 of Geodermatophilus sp. SYSU D01045. Taxonomy (NCBI): domain Bacteria; kingdom Bacillati; phylum Actinomycetota; class Actinomycetes; order Geodermatophilales; family Geodermatophilaceae; genus Geodermatophilus; species Geodermatophilus sp. SYSU D01045. The sequence continues at coordinate 150,573 of NZ_JBJGZB010000005.1, read as the reverse complement.
GGCCCTGTACGCGCACGCCGGCTTCCGCGAGGTCACCGAGGTCGTGTTCGCGCTGCCGTTCAGCTTCGCCGAGGCCGACCACGAGCAGATCCTCACCGACACGGCCGAGCGCCTGGGCCCGCTGCTCGGCTGGTCCCCGGCCGCCTGAGCGCTCAGCGCGGCACGGACACCGACCAGGCGGCCGGGACCACCCGCCAGGTGCGCGCACCCACCGGCGGCAGCAGGTCCCCGTCGGCGTCCAGGCCGGCCGGCTCGCCGGACACGGTGACCTCCCGCCCGCGCACGACGACGACGTCGTCCCGCTCCGGGTGCCGGCCGCCGAGCAGCGCGACGGCGAAGGCGGCCCGCGCGGCGGGGCCGGTGGCCGCGCTGACCACGACGTCGGCCAGGCCGTCGCCGGGGTCGGCGCCGGGCGCGAGCGCCGTCCCGCCGCCGATCGTGGGCCCGTTGCACACGCCGACCATGAGCAGCGGCGTCCCCCCGTCGGCCGCCCAGCCGGCGGGCGCGGTGACGACGGCGCCGTCGACGGTCACCCGCAGCCGGTGCTCCGCGCCGGCGATCCCCGCGACCGCCGCACCGACGGGATAGGCCAGCACGCCGAGCCGGTCCTTGAGTCCCACGGCCTCGTCCGCGGCGCGGACGCCGATCCCGGCGTGCACCGCGTTGACCACCACACCCCCGGCGTCGTCGCGCAGCAGGTCCAGCCGGCGCGGGCCGCCGTCGAGGACGCAGCGCGCGGCGGCGGCCGGGTCGTCGGGGAGCCCGAGCGCGCCGGCCAGGTCGTTGCCGGTGCCCAGCGGCACGACGCCGAGCGGGTCGGCGGGGTCGAGGGCGCCGGCGTGGTCCAGGGCGGCGACGACCGCGTGCACCGAGCCGTCGCCGCCGGCGACCACGAGCCGGCGCCCGTCCCGTCCGGCGAGCACCCGGCCGAGGTCGCCCGCGTCCGCGGTCGCCGCGACCTCGACGTCGGCACCGGCGCGCAGCACGTCCAGCGCCGGGTCCAGCCCGTCGGCACTCCCCGCCGATCCGTTCACCACCAGCAGCACCCGCACGGGGAGCACCCTCCCAGCCCGCGCGGACCCCGGCCGCCCGCGGGCAGGATCGGCACCGTGACGAGTGACGCCGACGCCGTGGTCGCGGGCCTGCGCTCGCGCGGCAGCCTGAAGTGGACCCGCTACCCCGACGCGCTGGGCGCCTGGGTGGCCGAGTCCGACCTCGGCACCGCCCCCGCGGTCACCGCCGCGCTGCAGGACGCCGTCGCCCGCGGCCTGTTCGGCTACCTGCCGGACTGGCTCGCCGCCGACATGGCGCGGGCGACCGCCGGCTTCCTGCGCGACCGGCACGGCTGGGAGGTGCCGGAGGAGCGGATCCGGCCGATGGCCGACGTGCTGGCCGGGCTGTCCGCGGCGATCACCCACCTGTCCCGGCCCGGATCCCCGGTGGTCCTGCCGACCCCCGCCTACATGCCCTTCCTCGAGGTGCCGCCGGCGCTGGGCCGGGAGGTGCTCGAGGTGCCGATGGCCCGCGACGGCGACCGGTTCGTCTACGACCTCGACGCGCTCGACGCCGCCTTCCGCGCCGGCGGGGACCTGCTCGTGCTGTGCAACCCGCACAACCCGATCGGCCGGGTGCTCGAGCCCGCGGAGATGCTCGCCGTCGCCGAGGTGGTCGACCGGCACGGCGGCCGGGTGTTCTCCGACGAGGTGCACGCGCCGCTGGTCTTCCCCGGCGCCCGGCACGTGCCCTACGCGTCGCTGTCGGACACCACCGCCGCGCACACGCTCAGCGCCACCAGCGCGTCCAAGGCGTGGGACCTCGCCGGCCTCAAGTGCGCGCAGCTGGTGCTGTCCAACGACGCCGACGCCGCGCTGTGGGCGCGGGTCGGGCACGAGGTGGAGCACGGCTGCTCGACGCTGGGCGCGGTCGCCAACACCGCCGCCTACCGGGACGGCGTCGGCTGGCTGGAGGAGACGATCGCCGTCCTCGACCGGCACCGCCGGCTGCTCGCCGACCTCGTCGCGACGCACCTGCCCGGCGTCCGCTACCGCCCGCCGGAGGGCACCTACCTGGCCTGGCTGGAGGGCCTCCCGGCCGACGCCCCCGGCGACCTGCTGCTCGAGCGGGCCGGGGTGGCGGTGGTCGACGGCGCCCGCTGCGGCGAGGCCGGCCGGGGCGCGGTCCGGCTGAACCTGGCCACCCCCGAGCCGGTGCTGACCGCGATCGTCGGGCGGATGGCGGGCGTGCTGGCCCGCTAGGAGGGCGGCTCCCCGGCGGCCACCCGGTACACCCGGTACTCCACCCGCGCCCCGGGCAGCAGGCGCCCCTCTCCCACGAACACCGTCTGGTTGACCCACGCGTAGCGCTCGTCGCCGGTCTCGAGCCGGAGGGTGGTGATGAAGTACTGGTCGCCGAAGTCCGTCGGGGTGTCCCCGCCCTGCATGAGCGCCAGGACGGCCGGGGTGAGCTCCCAGATCCCCCCGTACTGGACGTAGACGTGGGCGCCGTCGACGGTCCGCATCGTGGTGCGCACGTCGAGCCGGCCGAAGCCGTCGGGGCCGACCAGCATCCAGTCCGCGCCACCGCCGACGATCGTGCCCTTGAGGCGGTCCCCCGAGATCTCGCCGCCGGTGATGGTCGCCTCGAGGCGGTTCCCGTAGGGCCCCGGACCGACCGGGTGGGGCTCGACGTTCGCGTGGTAGTCGAACTCCGGCACCAGATGGGGCATGCCGTCCCTCCCCCCGGGACGGGGCGGGCCGGGAGCCCGCCCCGGGCCCGGACGGCCCGCCGCCCCGACCGGACGGTCAAGGAACCCGCGCGCCCCCGGGCGTTCCGGACACGGCGCGTGCACGCGGACCCCCGGCTGCGTCACCGGCGGGTGTCGGCCTCCACCGCCTCGAACGCCTTGCGGGCGGCGATGAGCACCGGGTCCCACACCGGCGCGAACGGCGGCGCGTAGGACAGGTCCAGGGACAGGACCTCGTCGACGGTCATCTCGTTCCAGATGCAGATGGCCAGCGCGTCGATCCGCTTGGCCGCGCCCTCCTCGCCGACCACCTGGGCGCCGAGCAGCCGGCCGCTGCGCCGCTCGGCGATCATCTTGACCCGGATCGGGGACGCGTTCGGCATGTAGCCGGCGGTGGTAGTGGAGTCGACGGCGGCGGTGACGAACGCGTAGCCGGCGTCCTCGGCCTCCCGCTCCGACAGCCCGGTGCGCGCGGCCTCGACCGTGCAGATCTTGGTGATCGCCGTCCCGATGACGCCAGGGAAGGTGGCGTAGCCGCCGCCGATGTTGATGCCGGCCACCCGGCCCTGCTTGTTCGCGTGCGTGCCGAGCGCGACGACGACCCGCTGCTTCGACAGCCGGTGCACCGACTCCACGCAGTCGCCGGCCGCCCACACCCCGGGCACCTGCGTGCGCATCCGCTGGTCGACGGCGACGCCCCCGGAGGTGCCGAGCGGGATGCCCGACTCCCTCGCCAGCCGCACGTTCGGCCGCACCCCGAGGCCGAGGACGACGAGGTCCGCGGGCAGCTCGCGGCCGCTCTCGGTGACCACCGCGCGCGCCCGCCCGTCGCGGTCGACGTCGATGCCCGCGACGCCGTCGCACAGGACCAGGTCGACGCCCTCGCTGCGGACGCCGTCGGCGAGGAACCGGCCGACGTCGGGGTCGAAGGTGCCCACCGGGGTGGCCGACTTGTCGACGACGGTGACCTCGAGCCCGCGCACCCGGCACGCCTCGGCGATCTCCAGCCCGATGTAGCCGCCGCCGACGACGACCACCCGCTGCACCCGCCCGCTGTCGAGCTCGGCCCGCAGCGCGACGCCGTCGTCGAGCACCTGGACGCCGTACACGCCCTTCGCGTCGATGCCCTCGACCGGCGGGCGCATCGGCACGCTGCCCGTGGCGTAGACGAGGTCGTCGTAGGGCTCGGTGCCCTGGGTGCCGGCGTCGAGGTCGCGCCAGTGGACGACGCCCTTGTCGGTGTCGATGCCGACGACCTCGGTGCGCGTGCGGACGTCGATTCCGGCGGCGCGGTGCTGCTCGGGCGTGCGGGCGACCAGCTGCGCCTCGCTGTCGACGGTGCCGGAGATCCAGTACGGGATGCCGCACGCGGAGTAGGAGGTCGCGCGGCCGCGCTCGAACACGACGACGTCGAGGTCGGGCCGCCGCTTCCTGGCCTGGGACGCCGCGCTGCCGCCGGCGGCGTCCCCTCCGATGACGACGAGACGGGTGCTCATCCCGGCAGGCTAGGACTCAGCGGCCCTCCAGGCTCACCGCGACGGTGGCGGCGAGCTCGCGGACCGCCTCGAGGTCGTCCTTCGTCGGGGCGCCGGTGAGCGACAGGGGTGCCGCGACCTGCTTCCACCGCAGGGCGCCGGTGATCGTGCCGATGGCCCTCAGCGCGCCGGCGGTGTCGTCGCCGCCGTGCACCCAGACGCCGAAGGGCAGGCCGACCGTGGCGTCCAGGCACGGGTAGTAGACCGTGTCGAAGAAGTGCTTGAGCGCGCCGCTCATGTAGCCGATGTTGGCCGGGGTGCCGAGCAGGACGCCGTCGGCGGCGAGCAGGTCCGCGGGCCCGGCCGACAGCGCCGGCCGCTCGACCAGCTCGGCCTCCTCGACCATCGCCACGCCCTCGCGGGCCGCCTCGAGCACCGCCTGCAGGTTCGGCGAGGGCGTGTGGTGGACGACGAGCAGCCGCGGCATGCCGCCATCCTGCCCACGCCGGTCGGTCGCCGCCGACGGCCGCGACCACGAGGCGCGACGGCTCGTAGGTCCCCACCCGCTGACCCTGCCGCCGGTCGCCGACCTCCGGCTGTCCCGGGCCGGCGGAGACCGCAGCAGGTCGACACCGGGCACGCCTGGTCGCCGAGGTGCGGACGAGGGCCGCCGTCGGCGAGGGCTCGACCGCCGCCTCCCGCATCCCGGGAGACAGCGACGACGACGCTGCGTGGACGCGTCCGGTGGTGCTCGACGCGCCGAGCCCACGTCCCGCAGGATCGCGGGCATGGCGGACAACCCCCGGATCGGGCCCATCGAGCGGACCACGAAGCGGACGTGGGACGAGTGGCTCCGGTTCCTGGACGGTGTCGGCGCGCGGGACCTCGACCACCAGCAGATCGCGCTGCACGTCTACGAGGAGCTCGGCGACGGCTTCGAGCAGCGCGGCTGGTGGACCCAGTCGGTGACGGTCGCCTACGAGCACCACATCGGCCGCCGCGTCCCGGGCCAGCGCTCCGACGGCACCTTCCAGACCAGCGTCAGCCGGGCCACGCCGCTCGGCATGGCCGAGCTCATGGAGCGGTGGCGGGCGTTCGCCGACGGCGACGCGGCCGTGCAGGAGGTCGTCGCCGGCGGCGATCTCCGGGTCAGCGGCACCGACCGGCGCATCACCTGGCGGACGAAGGCGGCCGACGGTTCCTCGGTCGTCGTCACCAGCGAGCCGAAGAGGAACGGGACGGCGTCGCTCGTGGCGACCCAGATGGGCCTGCCCACCCTCGAGGCCAACGAGGCTGCCCGCGAGCGGTGGACGGGGATCGTCGAGCGGTTCCTGGCGGGCGCGCAGCCGGGCCGCTGACCCGGGGAGGCGGCACGCGAGACGCCCCTCCACGCGGCGCCTGACCGCTAGCCTCCCGCCGCCATCGGCGCGGCGGACGGAGGAACGTGGGCCTCAGGATCGGTACGGGGGTGCTGGCGGCCCTGGTCGCCGGCGCGTCACTCGGCGCGGTCAGCCGCGCGCTCATGTCCCTGGTCAGCCTCGCGGCCAGCGGGTCGAGCACGTTCTCGTGGAGCGGGACGTCCTTCGTCCTGCTGCTCCACGTGCTGGTCGCGGTCCCGGGCGGCGCGGTGGCCGGGCTGACGGTGCACCGGCTGCGCTGGCTGCTGCCGGTCGCCGGGGCGCTGTTCCTCTGCCTGCCGGCCGTCGGGGTGGCCGCGGCGGAGGTCGGCGCGACGGCGGGGTTCGGCGCCCTCCAGTGGCTCGGTGTCGTGAGCTTCGGTTCCGCCGTGTTCGCCACCATCGGGCTGTTGCCCGTGCTCACCGTCCGGCTGACCGACCGGTGGCTCGGCCGCCGTCGCGCCGTCGACCGCGGGGGATCCGGAACCGCGCCCGAGGGCACCGCTCCGGCGGCTCTCGGCACCTGAGCCCGGGCTCCGGGGCGTGGCCGCACGCCGCCGGCGTCACTAGCGTGGCGCGATGGCCATCGAGGTCCACCCGGCGACGCGGGAGCGGTTCGACGACGTCGCGACGGTGCTCGGCCCGCGGACCCCGGACGCGAACGTCTGCTGGTGCCTGAGCCACCGGCTCGACTCGCGCACCAACCGGGAGCTCGTCGGGCCCGCCCGGCGGGAGTACGTCCGCGAGCTCACCGGGCGCCCGGTCGCGCCGGGGGTGCTCGCCTACGACGACGGCGAGGTCGCCGGCTGGGCCGCGGTCGCGCCGCGGTCGGAGCTGCCCTTCGAGCGGTCGCGGAAGATCCCGCACGTCGACGACCTGCCGGTGTGGTCGCTGTGGTGCGTGCGCGTGCGTCCGGGGCACCGCGGGAAGGGCATCGCGCACGCCCTGCTCCGAGGGGCGGTCGAGTACGCGGCGGCGAACGGCGCCCCCGCCGTCGAGGGCTATCCCGCCGACAGCGGGGACGAGCGGGTCGACACGACCATGGCCTACGTCGGCACCCGGCGGCTGTTCGAGCGGGCGGGGTTCACCAAGGCCGCGGACACCGACGCCGTCGCCGGCGGCTTCCCCCGCGTCCTCGTGCGCCGCGCCCTCCCCTGACCCGGGACGTCACCGGTCGTCACAGCCGGTCGACGATCGGGCGGCCCACGCCGACCGCGACCGCCGGCGGTGCGCAGGACGGTGTCCGGTGTCCACGGGCGCACGAGGCTGGTCCCCAGGAGCGACGTCCACGGAGCCGGCTGTCGGGAGTGGGCCATGACCAGGGTGGCGATCGTGACCGGAGGCGCCTCGGGGATCGGGCGGGCGCTGGGAGCGGCGCTGGTGCGCCGGGGTGACCGGGTGGTCCTCGCGGACGTCGAGGGTGCGGCCGCGACCGAGGCCGCGGAGCGGCTCGCGGCCCTCGGCCCGGGGACGGCCTCGGCGGCTGCCGTCGACGTGCGGGACGCGGACGCGGTCGGCGCCCTGGTGACCGACACGGCCGGGCGGCACGGGCGGCTGGACCTGATGTTCAACAACGCCGGCCTGGGCATCCACGGGCCCGTCGAAGAGCTGTCCCCGGCCCACTGGGACCGGGCGATCGACGTCAACCTGCGCGGGGTGGTGCACGGCGTCCGGGCCGCCTATCCCCTGATGCTGCGCCAGGGTTCCGGGCACATCGTCAACACCGCGTCGCTCGCCGGCCTGCTGCCGAACCCGGGGGCCGCTCCGTACGGCACGACGAAGTGGGCGGTGGTGGGGTTGTCGCTGGCACTGCGCGTCGAGGCCGCGCCCCGGGGGGTGCGGGTCAGCGTGGTGTGTCCCGGCGTCGTCGACACCCCGCTGCTGGACAAGGGGATGCCGCCGGACCTCCCACGTGTCCCCACCGCGGAGGCCACCGACGTCCGCGGGGTGCTCACCAGGGCCAGCGGGGGGCACGTGCAGAGCGCCGACGCGCTGGCCGCGGACGTGCTGCGCGGGGTGGACCGCAACCGGGCGGTCATCGTCGCACCCCGGTGGGCGCGGGTCATGTGGCGCCTGATGCGCCTGTCTCCCTCGCTGGTCATGCGCCTCGAGCAGGGGATGATGGCCCGCGAGATGGGCCCGCCACGGACGGTCCCCGAGGCGGTGCCGGCACCCAGGACGGAGCCCGCGGAGGGTGCCCGCGCCCCCGGCTGACGTGGTGGAGCGCTCGCTCCACTACGCTGCGGTACCTCGTCCACGGAGGAGGTACCGATGCCCCGGCCCCGGCTCCACGCGCCCGACGCGGTCCTCGACGCCGCCGAGGAGCTGCTCGTCGACCGCGGCCGCGCGCAACTGACCGTCCGCGCGCTGGCCGCCCGGTCGGGGGCCTCGAACGGCAGCATCTACCACGCCTTCGGCTCGCTGGAGACCGTCGCCGGGGCCGCCTGGCTGCGCCGCGCGCGGCAGTTCCTCGACCAGCAGCAGGCGGCCGTCGCGGAGGCCGGCCGGGACGCCCGCCGGGCGGTGCAGGCCGCCGCGGACGCCCCGGCCCGGCTCGCCGAGCAGGACCTGCGGGCGGCGCGGCTGCTGGTGGGGCTGCAGCGCGACGACGTGATCACCGCCGCCGTCGCCTCGGACGTCGCCGACGGCCTGCGCGCCCTGGACGCCGCCCTGCTCGACACGCTGCGCCGGCTCGCCCGCTCGCTCTGGGACCGCGACGACGCCGCCGCCGTCGGTGCCGTCACCACCTGCGTCGTGCGCCTGCCCGCCGCGCTGCTGTTCCCCGGGATCCGCGCCGGGCGGGTCCACCCGCACACCCGCACCCAGCTCGCCGCCGCCGTCGGCGCGGTCGTCGACTGCGGTCCCCCGGCCTGAGTCGCCCTCCCCCACCCCCACCACGGACCCAGGAGCCTCCCGTGCCCACGCTCGACCGCCACGACGACGTCTTCGTGCTCGACCTCGGCGACGACGAGAACCGCTTCTCCCCCGACTGGCTCACCGCCGTCGACAGCGCCCTGGACGAGGTCGAGGGCGCCCCCGGCCCCCGGGCTCTGGTCACCACGGCCACGGGCAAGTTCTTCTCCAACGGCCTGGACCTCGCCTGGCTGGCCGACCACGCCGACCAGCGCGACGCCTACGTCGCCCGCGTCCAGCGGCTGTTCGCCCGGGTGCTGGCGCTGCCGGTGGTCGGCGTCGCGGCGGTCCAGGGCCACGCCTTCGCCGCCGGGGCGATGCTCGCGCTCGCGCACGACCAGCGGGTCATGCGCGCCGACCGCGGCTTCTGGTGCCTGCCGGAGATCGACATCGACCTCCCGTTCAGCCCCGGCATGTCCGCGCTGGTCCAGGCCCGGCTGACCCCGCAGACGGCGCACGTGGCGATGACCACCGGCCGCCGCTACGGCGGCACGGACGCCCTCGCGGCGGCGATCGTCGACAGCGCCGTCGCCGAGGAGGACGTCCGCCCGGCCGCCGTCGAGATCGCCGCCGCGCACGCCGGGAAGGCCGGCCCGACCCTGGGCACCATCAAGTCCCGCCTGTACGCCCCGGCCCTGGCCCTGTTGCGGGACGCGGTGACCCCCCGCGGCTGAGCACCGTCAGGGCGGCCGGCCGCTCAGTCGAAGACGACGAGCCCGCGGATGTTCTTGCCGGCCTTCATGTCGTCGAAGCCCTCGGCGACCTGGTCCAGCGAGTAGGTCCGCGTGACGAGCTCGTCGAGCTTGAGCGTCCCGGCCACGTACTGGCTCAGCAGGCTGGGGATGTCCCACCGGGGGTTGCAGCCGCCGAACAGCGCGCCCTGCAGCCGCTTCTGGAACACCGTGAACATCGTGTGGTTGATCGGGATGCCGCCCGCCTGGCGCATGCTCCCGGTGCCGGTGAGCACGACCGTGCCGGCCTTGCGGATGGAGGCCACCGCCTCGGCGATGTGGTCGCCGGTGACGACACCGACCGCCACGACGGTCGCGTCGGCGCCCTGGCCGTTCGTCATGGACCGGGCGAGCTCCGTGGCCTCGGCCATGGTCCCGGCCGTGTGCGTCGCGCCGAGCTGCTTGGCGGTCTCGCGCTTGAACTCGACCGGGTCGACGGCGATGACCGCCCGCGCGCCGATGGCCCGGGCGGCCTGCACGCTGTTGATCCCGATCCCGCCGACGCCCATGACGATGACCACGTCGCCGTCGCGGGCGTCGGACAGGTTGGTGACCGACCCCCATCCGGTGGGGACGCCGCAGCCGACGAGCGCGGCCTTGTCGAGCGGCACGTCGGGGTCGATCTTCACCGCCGACCGCGCGTCGACGACGGTGTGCTCGCTCAGCGCGGCGAGGCCGTAGGCCTGGCCCACCGGCCTGCCCTGGTAGGACATCCGGAAGCTGGTCGGGTCCTCGATCCGGGCCCCGCTGAACAGCCGCGCGCCGAGGTCGCAGAGGTTCTGCCGGCCGGTCGAGCACATCCGGCACCGTCCGCAGACCGCGACGAAGCTCAGCACCACGTGGTCACCCTCGGCCCACCCGGGGGTGTGGGGACCGACGCCGACGACGACGCCGGCGCCCTCGTGGCCACCGGCGAGGGGCAGCCGGAGGGGCGGGGCACTCCCCGGCGGGACGTCGTGGTCGTCGGTGTGGCACAGCCCGACGGCGGCCATCCGCACGAGCAGCTCACCCTCGCGCGGCTCGTCGAGGTCGACCTCGGTGACCTCGTACCGGCCGGGCTGGGTGTGGAGTACGGCACTGCGGGTCTTCACGACGGCTCCTCGCGGGCATCCGGGCAGGTGACGAGGGTCACACTGAGGTACCGGACAGTATCGGAGGACGCCCGGTTTGCGGAATCCGTCAGCGCCGGATCGCGGCCAGCAGGTCCGCGCGAGCGGTGGCCAGCGACGGGCCGTACCAGGTCAGCGCCCGCCCGGAGACCAGCACCGACCGCACCCCGGGGAACGCCTCGGGGCCGTCGTCGGCGGTGAAGAGGTAGGGCTCGTCGGGCAGCAGGACGACGTCGGGCCGCGCGGCCAGGACGTCGTCGACCGACACGTGCGGGTAGCGGTCGACCCCCGCACCGAAGACGTTGACCAGCCCGAGACGGGCCAGCACGTCACCGGTGAAGGTGCGCGGGCCGACCACCATCCACGGGTCCCGCCACACCGGGACGGCGCAGCGCAGCGGCGGCTCCGGCGCCGGCTCCGCCCACGCGCGGGCGGCGTCCGTCAGCCAGCCGGGCTCGGGGACGCCCAGCGCCTCGGCGAACAGCCGCCGCATCGAGGCCAGCGCCTCGTCCACCGACTCGATCACCGTCACCCACACCGCGACGCCCGCCGCGCGCAGCCGCTCGACGTCCAGGCGCCGGTTCTCCTCCCGGTTGCAGACGACGAGGTCGGGCGCCAGCGCCGCGATCGCCGCCCGGTCGGGGTTCTTGGTGCCGCGGACGCGCGGCACGTCGAGGTCCGCGGGGTGGGTGCACCAGTCGGTGGCGCCGACCAGCCGCTCGGGCACGGTCACCGCCAGCGCCTCGGTCAGCGAGGGCACCAGCGACACCACCCGCCGGGCCGGCCCGGCCAGCGGCACCGGCTCCCCGAGGTCATCGGTGGTGACGTGCTGGAACGGCCCCGCTGCAGGGGCCCGCCACGAGCGCAGCGAGTGGTGGGGGGCAGCGGGGTCCTCCATCAGACGTTGCGGCGGTACTGGCCGCCCACCTCGAAGAACGCGTCCGAGATCTGGCCGAGCGAGCACACCCGGACGGCGTCCATGAGCGCGTCGAAGACGTTGCCGCCCGACGTCGCCGCCTCCTGCAGCCGGGCGAGCGCCGCCGGCGCCTCGTCGGCGTGCCGGGCGTGGAAGTCGGCCAGCCGGTCCAGCTGGGACTGCTTCTCCGCCTCGGTGGCGCGGGCCAGCTCCAGCTCCTTGGGCGGTTCGGAGCCCGAGCGGGGGCCGAGGAAGGTGTTGACGCCGACGATCGGCAGCGAGCCGTCGTGCTTGCGGTGCTCGTAGAGCATCGACTCGTCCTGGATCCGGCCGCGCTGGTAGCCGGTCTCCATCGCGCCCAGCACGCCGCCGCGCTCGGCGATCCGGTCGAACTCGGCCAGCACCGCCTCCTCGACCAGGTCGGTGAGCTCCTCGACGATCGCCGACCCCTGCAGCGGGTTCTCGTTGCCGGCCAGCCCCCACTCGCGGTCGATGATCATCTGGATGGCCAGCGCCCGGCGGACCGAGTGCTCCGACGGCGTCGTCACCGCCTCGTCGTAGGCGTTGGTGTGCAGGCTGTTGGCGTTGTCGTAGATCGCGCACAGCGCCTGCAGGGTGGTGCGGATGTCGTTGAAGTCCATCTCCTGCGCGTGCAGCGACCGGCCCGACGTCTGCACGTGGTACTTGAGCTGCTGCGAGCGCGCGCCGGCGCCGTAGCGGTCGCGCATCGCGACCGCCCAGATCCGCCGCGCGACCCGGCCGATCACCGTGTACTCGGCGTCCATCCCGTTGGAGAAGAAGAAGCTCAGGTTGGGCGCGAAGTCGTCGATCGCCATGCCGCGGGCGAGGTAGGCCTCGACGTAGGTGAAGCCGTTGGCGAGGGTGAAGGCGAGCTGGCTGATGGGGTTGGCCCCGGCCTCGGCGATGTGGTAGCCGGAGATCGAGACCGAGTAGAAGTTGCGCACCCGGTGCTGGATGAACCACTCCTGGATGTCGGCCATGCAGCGCAGCGCGAACTCGGTCGAGAAGATGCAGGTGTTCTGGCCCTGGTCCTCCTTGAGGATGTCGGCCTGCACCGTGCCGCGGACGGTGGCCAGCACCCAGGCGCGGATCTCCTCGGCCTCGGCGGCGTCGGGCTCGCGGCCCTCCTCCTCGCGGAAGCGGTCCAGCCGCTGCTCGATCGCGGTGTTCATGAACATCGCCAGGATCGCCGGGGCGGGGCCGTTGATCGTCATCGACACCGACGTCGTGGGCGCGCACAGGTCGAACCCGTCGTAGAGCACCCGCATGTCCTCGAGCGTGGCGATCGAGACGCCGGAGGTGCCGACCTTGCCGTAGACGTCGGGCCGCGGCTGCGGGTCACGGCCGTAGAGGGTCACCGAGTCGAACGCCGTCGACAGCCGGGTGGCCTCGTTGCCGGCCGACAGCACCCGGAACCGCCGGTTGGTGCGGAACGCGTCGCCCTCGCCGGCGAACATCCGCGCCGGGGCCTCGCCGGAGCGCTTGAACGGGAAGACGCCGGCCGTGTACGGGAACGCGCCGGGCAGGTTCTCCCGCCGCAGGAACCGCAGCAGGCCGGCGGCGTCGGAGGTCCGGGGCAGCGCCACCCGCGGCACCTCGGTCCCGCTGAGCGTCTGGCGCTTCAGCGGGGTGCGGATCTCCTTCCCGCGCACCGTGTAGACGAACTCGTCGCCGGAGTACTGCTCCACCCGCGCCGGCCACTCCTCCAGCAGCGTGCGCACCTCGGGCAGCAGCTCCCGGTCGGCGGCCTCCGCCGCCGCCCTCGCCGCCTCGGCGGCGTCCCCGTCCAGCACGTCGGCCGCGGTGGTCAGGTGCTCCCGCCGCCGGACGACGGCGGCCTGCTCCTCGGTCACCCGGTGGTGCGCCCGCACCGCCTCGGCCACCTCGGCCAGGTACCGCGACCGCGACGACGGGACGACGCTGGCCAGCCCGGTCGAGGCGCGCACGTCCACCCGCGGCAGCACACCGGTGCCCGCGGGCAGGCCCTTCTCCACGAGCAGGCCGAGCAGGTGCTGGTAGAGCGCGGTGACGCCGTCGTCGTCGAAGCGGGCGGCGCTGGTGCCGAACACCGGCATCTGCTCCCACGGGACGCCGAACGCCTCGCGGTTGCGGACCATCTGGCGGGCGACGTCGCGGCGGGCGTCCTCGGCGCCGCGCCGCTCGAACTTGTTGATCGCGACGACGTCGGCGAGGTCGAGCATGTCGATCTTCTCGAGCTGCGACGCGGCGCCGAACTCCGGCGTCATGACGTAGAGCGAGACGTCGCTGAACGGCACGATCGCCGCGTCGCCCTGCCCGATGCCCGGCGTCTCCACGATGACCAGGTCGAACCCGGCGGCCTTCACCGCGGCGAGGACGTCGTCGAGGTGCGCCGGCACCTGCGCGCCGGCGGTGCGGGTGGCCATCGAGCGGAAGAAGGTGTGCGACCCGTCGCCGGACTCCAGCGCGTTCATCCGGATCCGGTCGCCGAGCAGCGCGCCGCCACCGCGGCGGCGGCTGGGGTCGATCGCCACGACGGCGACCCGCAGCTTGTCCTCCTGGTCGCGGCGCAGCCGGCGCAGCAGCTCGTCGGTGAGCGAGGACTTGCCCGACCCGCCGGTGCCGGTGATGCCGAGGACCGGCACGGTGCGGGTCGCGGCGGCCTCGCGGACGCGGGCGGCGAGCGCCTCGTCGGCGCCGGCCTCCAGCACGCTGATCGCCCGGGCCAGCGCCCGCGGGTCGCCGGTGAGCAGCGCGTCGACGTCGGGACCCTCGGCCGTCAGGTCGACGTCGCAGGCGCGCACCAGCTCGTTGATCATCCCGGGCAGACCGAGCCGCGCGCCGTCCTCGGGGCTGAACACCCGCACCCCGCGCTCGGCGAGCAGGGCGATCTCCTCGGACACGATGACGCCCCCGCCACCGCCGAAGACCTGCACGTGGCCCGCCCCGGCGTCGGCCAGCCGCTCCTTGAGGTAGCTGAAGTACTCGACGTGCCCGCCCTGGTAGCTGGAGATCGCGACGCCCTGCACGTCCTCCTCGACGGCGGCCCGCACCACCTCGTCGACGCCACGGTCGTGGCCGAGGTGCACCACCTCCGCGCCCTGGCTCTGCAGCAGCCGCCGCATCACGTTGATCGCCGCGTCGTGCCCGTCGAACAGGCTGGCCGCGGTGACGAAGCGGACGGGGTGGACGGGCACGTGCAGCTCCGCAGACGCCATGGCTGCACGGTAGGCGCGATTTAGTAGGACGCCCAACCATCTCGGCGTGTCCCACACGGGGCGTCGCGGACCGGCCCGGTGACGTCGGCCCGGTGGGAGGCTGACCGGCACGCGCGGGAACCCCTCGTCAGGTCCCGGCCGTCGTGTCAGGGTGCCCGCCGTCCCCGAACCGAACGGAGCAGCACCCCCATGGCCTTCCGCAACCTGATGGCGAAGCTCGGCGCCGGCAACGCGAGCGTCGACGCCGTCCTCGACCGCCCCGTGACCACCCCCGGCGGCACCGTCACCGGCACCGTGCACCTCACCGGCGGGCAGGTCGCCCAGGAGATCAACGAGATCCGGGTGTCCCTGCAGGCCACCGTCGAGGTCGAGAGCGGCGACAACGAGTGGAAGGAGAACGTCACCTTCGGCACCGCGCCGATCGCCGGCGACGGCCGGATCGAGGCGGGCGCGAAGGCGGCGATCCCGTTCAGCTTCCCGGTGCCCTGGCAGTGCCCCTTCACGACGCTCGACGGCTGGACGCTGCGCGGCGTGAAGATCGGCCTGCGCACCAAGGTCGACATCCCCGGCGCCGTCGACCCCGGCGACCTCGACGCGGTGACGGTCGAGCCGCTGCCGGTCCAGCGCACCGTCGTCCGGGCGCTCGACGGCCTGGGCTTCCGCTTCCGCGGCGCGGACGTCGAGAAGGGCCGGCTGGCCGGCAGCGACCTGCCCTTCTACCAGGAGGTCGAGTTCGCGCCGCCGTCGTCGCTGCGCGGGCGCGTCAACGAGCTCGAGGTGACCTTCCTGGCCGGCCCGCACGGCGTCGAGGTCGTGCTCGAGGTGGACCGGCGCGGTGGGCTGCTCACCGAGGGCCGCGACGTGGGCGGCCGGCTGCAGTTCGGCCACCACGACACCGACGTCTCCGCGGTGGCCGCGCAGCTCGACGCCGCCGTCCGCCAGCTCGGCGCCCGGCGCGGCTGGCTCTGAGCACCCCCGACCGGGACACGGCGGCCGCGCGCCTGCGGGACCTCCCGCGGCGCGCGGCCGGCCGCCCCGACCTGCGCCAGGCCGCCGTCGCCGTCTGCGTCACCTGCACCGGCGACGTCCCGGCCCTGCTGGTCACCCGCCGCGCGGCCGGGCTGCGGGCGCACGCCGGGCAGTGGGCGCTGCCCGGCGGCCGGCTCGACCCGGGCGAGACCCCGGTGCAGGCCGCGCTGCGCGAGCTGGAGGAGGAGGTCGGGCTGGTCCGCGGGGCGGACGACGTCCTCGGCCTGCTCGACGACTACGTGACCCGCTCCGGCTACGTCATGACCCCGGTGGTCGTGTGGGCCGGGGACGCCGGGGAGCTGCGCCCGGCCGAGGCCGAGGTGGCCGCGGCGTACCAGGTGCCGCTGGCCGACCTGGACGTCGAGCCGGTGCTGGTGTCCATCCCCGAGTCCGACGCGCCGGTCATCCGGCTGCCGCTGCTCGGCGGCTGGGTGCACGCCCCGACCGCCGCGGTCGTGTACCAGTTCTGCCAGGTGGTGTGCCGCGGGCGGCACACCCGCGTGGCGCACCTCGAGCAGCCGGTCTTCGCCTGGCGCTAGCGCGTCCGGTCCGGCGTCAGCGGCGGTGCCAGCGAGCCGCGCCGTAGGAGGCGAGCCCCAGCACGATCCCCGACAGGACGGCGCTGCGCCGGGCCACGTCGCCCTCGACGCGGGAGGTCCACACCGCGGCGGCGTCCAGCGCGGTGAGCAGCAGCGTCACCTCGGTGGTGCGCCGCGCCTGCGGTGCCGGGGTCACCAGCAGCGCGGCGCCCATCGCGATGTTGCGGGCCGCGCCCAGGCGCACCAGCAGCGGCAGCGCGACGTCGTCCCGCGCCGCGTCGGGGCGCACCCCGAGCGTCTCGGCGATCCACCGGGGCGCGAACAGCGCCGCCGTCCCGATCCACACCGACAGCGACCCGACGGTCCTGCGGGTGACGTCCCAGTCGTGACTGCTCACGGGCGGCCCTTGCCCGCGAACGCCCTGCTCGAACCGGCGGTGAGCACCAGCACGACGGCGAGGAACGGCAGCGTCGCCCAGCTGGCCACCACGTCGCTGAGCGTCGCCACGGTGAACGCCGCCGCCGACGGGGCGCCCAGCGGGCCGACGACGTGCTCGAGACCGAGCGCGGCGACAGACGCGGGCACGGTCAGCAGCGCCGACACCGCGCCGCCGAGCACCACGCCGGCGACCACCGCGGCCGGCGAGGTGCGCACCGCCCGCAGCGCGGTCGCCGTCCCCCGGGCGAGCGCGCCGACGGGCCGGACCCGGCCGGTGCCGGGCAGGTCGGTGAGCGCGCCGGTCAGCCACAGCTGGGCGAGCAGGCCGGTGGCGAAGCCGACGACGTCGACCAGCAGCGCGTGCGCGACGCTCGGGTCCCGGTACACGAGCAGCTGGCGCAGCACGTCGGGGACGGTGTTGACCAGCGTGACCGCGAGCGAGAGGGCGTAGACCCGCCCGGCGTGCCGGCGCAGCAGCGCCAGGGTCTCCCGGACGACCGCGGAGACGCTCACGCGCGGGTCGCGACGGCCTGGATCCAGCGGTCGCCGGCCGCCCGCCGCAGCCGCCCCGGCGGCACCTCCAGCCCGTGCGCGCGCAGCTCGGCCAGCAGCTGCTCCGTGGAGAACCGGTCGGCCGGGTGGCGGGAGACCGCGCGCAGCCACGGCGCGTCCACGAACCGCGCGGTCATCTCGGTGAGCGCCAGCTGCCCGCCCGGGCGCAGCACCCGCGCGACCTCGGCGACGGCGGCCCGCCAGTCCCGGACGTGGTGCAGGGCGTGGAAGTCGACGACGAGGTCGGTGCTCGCGTCGTCGACCGGGAGCGCGGTGGCGTCCCCGACGCGGAAGGCCACCCGGTCGGCGAGGTCGGCGCAGGCGATGCGGGCGCGGCCCACGCTGGCCGGGTGGAGGTCGAACGCGGTCACCTGCGTGGCGCCGAGCCGCTCGACGGCGACCCGCGCGCCCAGGCCGCGGCGGCCGGTGCCGATCTCGACGACGCGCTCGCCGCGGGCGCCCAGCCGGCGCAGGATGCGTCCCTCGACCCGCAGGCCGATCTCGTACCGGAGGCGGGAGTCGACCCACAGGCGGTTGGCGTCGACGTAGGTCGGGGGCACGGTGCTGCTCCCGCGCGCGGCAGTCATGCCGGGCGGCTACCCACGTCGCGGGCGAGCGCACCGTAGACGTCGCGGGCGTGGTCGAAGACGAGGAAGTGCCCCTCGCCGGCGTGCCAGTGCGCGGTGACCGACGGCAGCATCCCGGCCAGCACCCGGCCGAGCGCGACCGGCACCTGCCAGTCCTGGGTGCCGTGCCAGAGGTGGACGTGTTGACGCACCTCCCCGACCGGGAAGCCCCAGGGCCGGAACAGCAGCGCCCGGTCCTCGGCCAGCACCCCGGCGCCCTGGCGCAGCCCCTCGGTGAACGTGCGCGCGAGCACCCGCCGCACCGCGGGCCGGCCGATCACCCGCCGGTCGGCGGGGTTCAGCCGCAGCTGCAGGTAGCGGGGCAGCAGCTGCGGGCGGACCGTCAGCGGCGCGAACACCGGCCGCAGCAGCGCCGCCGTCGCCGGGGACGGGCGGTGCGCGGCCGCGCGGACCGACGTCGGCAGCCAGCCCGGCCACGGCCACGGGACGTCCGGCGGCGGGGCGCCGCCGAGGATGCCGACGGCGGTCACCCGGTCGGGCAGGGCGTGCGCGCAGGCCAGCGCGTAGGCGGCGCCGCCGGACAGCGACAGGACGGCGAACCGGTCGATGCCGAGGGCGTCGAGCAGCTGGACGACGTCGTCGGGCCAGTCGGTCACCCGCCGGCCGGGCTGGGGGTCGGAGGCGCCGAAGCCGGGCCGGTCGGGGACGACGAACCGCACACCCCACCGCCGGTAGGCGGCGGGGTCCTCGACGTGCCGCTCGAACCGGGAACTGGGCGAGCCGTGGCAGCCGAGCACCGGCCGGCCGTCGGGGTCGCCCCACTCGGCGTAGGCCATGGTGCGGCCGTCGCGCAGCTGCAGCCGGCCCTCGCGGGGCCCGTCGGCGAGGTGGGTGCTCCCGGGGTGCATGCCCGGGGGCTACCCGGCGGGCGGGCGGGTCAGGCGCGGCGGCCGAGCAGCGCCAGGACCCGCGCCGGCCGGTCGGCGCCCTCCGGTGCGTCCACCCGCCGGCAGATGCCGTCCGTGTAGAGGGCGTCGCCCCAGCTCCGGGCGCCGGACTCGATGCGGTCGAGCTCGGCGGCCGTCAGCGTCGCGTCCTGGCCGGTGGCGCGGGCGAGGTCCCAGCGGTGCACGACCATGTCCCACACGTAGAACTGCGCCAGGGTCTCGCCCACCGTCGTGGGGCCGGAGAAGCCGTCGTACCCGGCGTCGGCCACGGCCGGGTCGGCGACGGCGGCGAGCACCCGGGCGGCGTGCCCGCGCAGGGCCGCGGCGGGGTCGGTGGCGACGTCGGGCGCGGGGCCGAGGTCGATGCCCCGGCCGGTGAGGAACTCGCGCTGGGTGTCCACGAGGTGGGTCACCAGGTCGCGGGCGGTCCAGTCCTCGCACGGCGTGGCGGCGTCCCACCCGGCGGCGGGCACGGCGTCGGCGACGGCGAGCAGCGGCTCCAGGACGGCGGCGTAGTCGGCGGCGATCGGCGTGGTGGTCGTCGTGTCCATGGCCCGAGCCTGGCCGCGTGCGGCAGCCTGCGTCTTGATGGAACCCGACAGCGCCGCCGTCCACCGCCGCGACACCATCGAGCGGGCGCACCTGCGCGACCCGCGCGACGCCTCGCACGTCATGTACCGGCACGAGGCCACCGGCCCGCTCGCGGCGCTGGTGCAGCGGTTCTGGATCCCGGTCTGGTCGGTGCCGCCCGGGGACGAGGCGGTGCAGCGGGTGCTGCAGTACCCGGTCTGCCTGGTCGTCGTCGCGCCGGACTACGCCCGCTTCTACGGCGTCGTGTCGGGGCTGTCGACGACGACGCTCACCGGCGACGGCTGGGCGGTCGGCGTCATGCTCACCCCCGCCGCCGGTGCGCTGGTGGCCGGCGGGCCGGTGGCGGCGTACACCGACCGGCACGTCGACGTCGGCGAGGTGCTCGGCGCCGACGGCGCCCGGCTGGCCGCGCGGGTGCGCGCGGCGATGGCCGCCGACCCGCACTCCCCCGCGGCGCACGCGGAGGCGAGGGCCGCCTACGACGACGCGCTGCACCGGTTCCTGCCGGTCGACGAGGAGGGCGCGCTGGTCGACCGGCTGGTGGCGCTGGTCGAGTCGCGGCCGGACCTCACCCGGGTCGACCAGCTGTGTGCCGAGACGGGGCTGTCCGAGCGGGCGCTGCAGCGGCTGGTGTCCCGCCGGCTGGGCCTGACGCCCAAGTGGCTGGTGCAGCGGCGGCGGCTGCAGGAGGCCGCCGGCCGGCTGCGCGACCGGACGGCGACGCTGGCCGGGGTGGCGGCCGACCTGGGCTACGCCGACCAGCCGCACCTGACCCGCGACTTCGCCCGGGTCACCGGGATGACACCGGGCGAGTTCGCCGCGCGGTACGCGCAGTAGGGGCAGAGTGCGCTACGCGCAGTAGGGGCAGAGCACGGGGGCTATCCCGTCGTCGTCTGCCGCTCCGGCTCGATCCAGACGATGACCCGCTCGGTCCTGATGTTCTCCGGCGGGTAGGGCCGGCCGTCGTACTTCTGCGACAGCTCGTCGATCTGCGCCCGCGCCTCGGGGCCGGTGGTCGTGTCGGTCACCCGGCCGCGCACCTCGGCGTAGCGGTAGGGGTCGGACTCGTCCCGGATGGCCAGGGTCACCCGGGCGTCGCGCCGGAGGTTCTCGAACTTGCGCCGCCCGGTCTCGGTGTTGACGAACAGCCGCTCCCCGTCGGTGCCGACCCAGATGTACTGCGTCTGGATGCGCCCGCTGGGCAGCAGCGTGCTGATCGCCGCGTAGTTGGGGCCCTCCGCGAGCTCGCGGGTGACCGGGTGGAGCGCGGGGCCGTCCTGGGTGTCTGCCACCGTGGGTGACTACCCCGACCCGTTCCGGCGCACGCCGTCCGTGTTGCGGGCCCCGACCCGGCAGCCCACCGTGGGGCGACCGCCGTCCCCTCCCCGTCCTGGAGCTGCCATGGCCTCCCTGTCGAGGGACCCGGGCGCCGCCCCGACCGACGGCGACCGCCCGCCCCCTCGACAGCGGCGTGACCGCACGCTGCCCGACGACGCCACCGGCGCCGGCCCCCGCCACCGGGACGCCGAAGCCGGGCTGCGCCGGCTGACCGAGAGCTCGAAGCGGTAGCCGCGGCGGGCTGGCCGGCCGACGCCGCGGCGCTGGCCGCCGAGCAGGACCGGCTCGCCGCGCTGCGCCCGCCGCCGTGGTCCCCACCTGCCGGGGCGCTCGCCGGTGCGGTGGCCGCGGTCGAGGACGGGGAGGACCTGGTCGCGGCCGGGGTGCTGGGCGACGCGGCCGCCGTCGTCCGGGGACCGGCGACGGGCCCGTACACGCCGGCGCTGCTCGCGCTGCGGGAGGGGCCGCTGCTGGCCGCCGCGGTGGCCGCGCTGCCCCGCCGGCCCGACGTCCTGCTGGTCGCCGCGGCCGGGCGGGACCACCCGCGGCGGGCCGGGCTGGCGCTGCACCTGGGCGCCGTGCTGGACCTGCCGAGCGTCGGCGTCACCGCCCGGCCGCTGGCCGCCCTCGGCGACCCGCCCGGGCCGGCGCGCGGGGACTCCGCTCCCCTGCTGCTCGACGGCGAGGAGGTGGCGCGGGCGGTGCGCGTGGTACCCGGCGTGCGCCCGGTCGTGGCCTCCGCCGGCTGGCGCACCGGCCCGGCGACCGCGGCCGCCGTCGTCCTGGCGACGACGGCCGGGGTCCGCACGCCGGAGCCGCTGCGCGCGGCCCGCCGGGTGGCCCGGCTCAGCCGCGGTCGGCCGGGGTGAGGCCCTCGACCACCGCGGCCATGTCCACCGCGCCCGGGTCGTCGAGCCGGCCGGCGGCGGCCTCCATCGTCTCGAGCACCGCGGCGGTGAGCCGGTCGGGAACCCCGCCGGCCTGTAGCGCCGCGCGGATGAGCCGGGCGTCCTTGGCCGCGCCGGTGAGGCCGAAGCTCGGCGGGTAGTCGCCGGCCAGCATCAGCCGGCCCTTGAGGTGGGCGTAGGCGGAGTCGACCGGCCCGCCCTCGATCGCGTCGAGGAAGCGCTGCGGGTCCTGGCCGAGGGCGCGGGCCAGCGCGATCGCCTGCGCGGTGCCGGCGGTGAGCATGAACAGCCACGAGTTGCAGGCGAGCTTGAGCCGGCTGCCGGCGCCGGCCTCGCCGAGCCACAGGGTCTTCGAGCCGAGCGCGCCGAACACCGGCGCCAGCCGCTCGCGCGCCTCCTCCGGGCCGCTGGCCAGCAGGGTCAGCGCGCCCTTCGCGGCCGGTTCCCTGGTGCCGAGGACCGGGCAGTCGACGAGCACGAGGCCCAGCTCGCGCGCCGCCTCGACGGTGCGGTCGGCGCCCTCGACGCCGACCGTCGAGCACTGCAGCCACGTCGTCCCGGCGGCGGGCGCGGCCTGCCGGACGACGTCGAGCACCGCGTCGGCGTCGAGCAGCATCGTGAGGACGACGTCGGCGCCGTCGACGGCCTCGGCCGACGAGCCGAACGCCTCCGCGCCGGTGCCGGTGAGCGCCTCGGCCTTGGCGGGGTCCCGGTTCCACGTCCGCACGGGCAGCCCGGCCCGCCGCAGCGAGGTGACCATCCCCGCGCCCATCGTCCCGGTGCCCAGCACCGCCACCGTCGGTCCGGCCACGCCGTCCTCCTCCGTCGTCGTCCCGGGGCCCTCAGCCGTGCGAGGCGTGGCCGTGGCTGTGCACGCCGTCGGGACCGTGCCGCTCGTCGGGCGCCGGGCCGCCGTCGTCGGCGGCCTGCTCCACCCCGTCGTCGTGGCCGCGGTTGCGCCGGAGGTCGACCACGCCGAGGACCAGGGCGGCAGCGGCGCCGAGCACGGACACGGCCAACCCGGCCGCGGCCGCCGTCGGGTAGTCGCCGGACGCCGACAGCACGAGGTAGAAGAGCCCGGGCAGCGCCGCGGTGCCGACGGCCGCGCCGAAGCGCTGCGCCGTCTGCAGGCCCCCGCCGGCCGACCCGGCCATGGACACCGGCACGTCGCGCAGGGTCATCGTGATGTTGGGCGAGATGACGAACCCGCCCCCGATGCCGCCGACCAGCAGCGCCGGCGCGACCGCCCACCCGGCCGCCGACGGCGGGACCAGCAGCAGGACGACCGCCGCCGCCGCGAGGCCGAGGATGACGCCCGAGAGGCCGAACACCGTCAGCCTCCGGCCGTGCCGCTCCACCAGCCGCCCGGCCACGACCGCCGCCGACGCCGACCCGAGGGCGAACGGCGTCACCGCCAGCCCCGACTGCAGCGGCGTGTAGTCCAGCCCGGTCTGGAAGAACAGGGCGAACACCAGCCAGATGCCGCTGAACCCGACGAAGTAGACGGTGCCCAGCGCCGCGCCGATGCCATAGCCGCGGGTCTGCGTGACCAGCCGCGGGTCGAACACCGGCTGCCCGGCGCGGGCCACCACCCGCCGCTCCCACGCGACGAACACCGCGAGCAGCGCCGCCCCGACGAGGAACAGCCACCACAGCTGCGCCAGCCCGCCGGACTCCGCCTGCACCAGCGGGAACAGCACGGCCAGCGCCCCGGCGCCGAGCAGCAGCACCCCGACGACGTCGATCCGCCCGCGGCCGCCGCTGCCGCCGCGGGGCAGCAGCCGCAGGGCGAGCGCGAACGCGACGACGCCGATCGGCACGTTGACGTAGAACAGCCACCGCCAGCCGCCGGGTCCGTCGGCCAGACCGAGGATGGCGCCGCCGACCACCGGGCCGACGGCGGTCGAGATCCCGACCGTGGCGCCGAACAGGCCGAACGCCCGCCCGCGCTCGGCGCCGCGGAACAGCTGCTGGATCAGCGCGGAGTTCTGCGGCGCCAGGCACCCGGCCGCCAGCCCCTGCACCAGCCGGGCGGCCACCAGCCAGCCCACCGACGGCGCCGCGCCGGCCGCGGCGCTGGAGAGCACGAACCCGGCCAGCCCGAGCAGGAACAGCCGCCGGCGGCCGAACGCGTCGCCCAGCCGGCCGGCGGGGACCAGCATCAGCCCGAAGGTCAGCGCGTACCCGGACACCACCCACTGCACGGTCGCGGGCGTCGCCCCGAGGTCGGACTGCAGCGAGGGCAGCGCGACGGACACGATGCTGACGTCGAGCAGGCTCATGAAGCCGACGACGAGGGTCACCGACAGCGCGGTCCACCGCTTCGGGTCCGGCCGGTACCCCTCCTCGGTGGCGGCCTGCGACGGGGCGTCGGTGGATGCGCGTGGCGGCACGGGGAGGCCTCTTCCGGTGGTGCAGCGGGGGGCGCGACCGCCGTCCGGCACGGCCGTGCCGTGCTGCCCTACCCGGTCGTGCCCCACCGACACCCGCGCGTGCCGGTGGTCGAGGTCAGTCGAGGACGGCGGTGGCGTCCACCTCGATCAGCAGGTCGGGCTCGGCGAGCGCCGCCACGGGCAGCAGGGTGACCGGCCGGGTCAGGTCGCGGCCGAGCCGGGCCGACGCCCGCGCCACACCCTCGCCGAGCGCGGGCAGCGCCTCCGGCGACCAGCCGACGACGTACAGGACGAGCTTGGCGACGTCGTCGAACGTGCCGCCGGCGGCCTCCAGCGCGGTGGCCACGTTGAGGAACGCCTGCTCGGTCTGCGCGGCGAGGTCGCCGGGGCCGACGGGCTCGCCCGCGGCGGTGCGGGCGACCTGGCCGGCCAGGTACACGGTGCGGCGGCCGGTGGCGACGGCCACCTGGCGGTAGACGCCGGGGACGGGCAGGCCGGGCGGGTCGATCAGCTGGACGGTCACGGCTCCTCCTCGGGGGTGGTGGGAGCCAGAACATAGCGGCGCTATGCGACAGTTCCGGGATGCCGAGGAGCCCCGACCCCGCCGTCCGCCGGCTGCTGGTCGAGCGGGCGGCGCGGATGCTCGCCGGCCGCGAGCCGGTCACGCTGCGCGCGCTGGTCGAGGGCACCGGCGCCTCGACGATGGCTGTGTACACGCACTTCGGCGGCATGCCGGGGCTGTGGAGCGCGGTCCGTCAGGAGGGCTTCACCCGGCTCGCGGCCCGGCTGGACGCCGTCGCCCGCACCGCCGACCCGGTGCACGACCTGGCCGCGCTCGGCGTCGCCTACACGCGCAACGCCCTGGACGCCCCGGAGCTGTACCGGGCGATGTTCGACGCCCGCGCCGACCTGGCCGACGCCGGAGCCGCCGACGCGACGTTCCGGCGGCTGGTGGACGCCGCCGCCCGCGCCCGCGACGAGGGCCGGCTGGCCGCGGGCACCGACCCGCGCGCCCTGGCGACGCGGTACTGGGCGGCCGGGCACGGCCTCGTGTCGCTGGTGGTGCAGGGCGTGCTGCCCGCCGGGGTCCTCGTGCCGCAGGCCGTCGAGACCGCCGTCGCCCTGCTCACCGCCGCCGGCGACGACCCCGCCCGCTGCCGGGCGTCGGTGGAGCGCGCCTGGTCGGCCAGCTGACACAGCGCAAGAACGGTCGGGCCACGCGGCCGCCCGGGTCGCCAGACTCGACGCGTGACACCGCCCGGCCGCGACCGCCTCCGCGAACTGCTCGACGCCGTCCTCGACGAGGACAACCGCACGCTCTCGGACATGGCCGGCGACGCCTACGCCTCGCCGTTCCACTTCAGCCGGCAGGTGTCCGGCGGCGCCGGGGAGTCACCGGTCGCGCTGCGCCGCCGGGTGGTGCTCGAGCGCGCGGCCTGGCAGCTGCGCCAGGGCGCGAGCGTCACCGACGCCGCGTTCGCCGCGGGCTACGAGTCGGTCGAGGGCTTCAGCCGGGCGTTCGCGCGGGCCTACGGCCGCAGCCCCGGCTCGGCCGACCCGGGCAGCGCCGCGAGGGACGGGCACTGGCTGCCGGCACCCAACGGCATCCACTTCCACCCGCCGGCGTCGCTGTGGGTGGCCGACGAGCCCGCGCGCCGCGGCGGCGACGAGGTGACCGCGCTGCTGGTGCACCACGGTGTCGAGGACACCCGCGGCCTGCTCGAGCTGGCCAAGGGCCTGCCCGAGGAGGAGTACCGCCGGGTGCGGGCGCCGGGCCTGACGGTCCTCGCCTGGGACGGCGCCGAGGAGACGCTCGCCGCCGTCCTCGACACCCTCGTCTGGTCGCTGGAGGTGTGGGTCGCCTCCATCGAGGGCGGGGAGCACCCCGCCCGCGGCGCCGACGACCCGGCCGCGCTGATCGACCGGCACGACGTCGTCGCGCCGCGCTGGCTGGCCGCCGTCCGCGAGATCGCCCGCCGCGGCGCCTGGGGCGACCGGCTGGTCGACGCGCTGTGCGAGCCGCCGGAGAGCTTCGTCCTCGGCAGCGTCGTCGCGCACGTCCTCACCTTCTCCGCGCACCGCCGGCTGCTCGCCCGGCACTGGCTGCGCGACGCCGGCGTAGCGGTCGACGCCGGCGACCCGATCGAGTGGCTCTCCCGGAGGGACCGATGACCCGCACCGTCTACTACACCGCCACGACCCTCGACGGCTTCATCGCCGGCCCCGGCCACTCCCTGGACTGGCTGCTCACGCGGGAGGCCGACCACGAGGGCGCGATGGGCTACAAGGCGTTCGAGAAGACCGTCGGCTCGCTGGTCATGGGCGCCTCGACGTACGAGTGGGTGCGCGAGCACGGCGGCCCGGACGCCTGGACCTACGACCAGCCCGCCTGGGTGCTCACCCACCGGCAGCTGACGCCGTACGAGGGAGCGGACATCCGCTTCACCAGCGCGGACACCCCCGAGGAGCTGCGCGCGCTGCACGGCGAGATGGTCGCGGCCGCCGGGGACCTCGACGTGTGGGTGGTCGGCGGCGGGCCGGTGGCCGCGCAGTTCGCCGGGGCGGGGCTGCTGGACGAGCTCGTCGTCTCGATCGCGCCGGTCACCCTGGGCGCCGGGATGCCGCTGCTGCCGGCGCACGTCGAGCTGGTCACCCGGGAGGTCGCGCAGAACGGCGAGTTCGCCGTCGTGCGCTACGACGTCGTCCGCCCCGGCTCCTGACCCGGTCGAGGTGTCGACACATCGACGAGGCGACGTCGCGACAGCTCGACGAGGCGAGGTCGCGACCTGCCGACTCCTCGACCCGTCGACCGGCCGGCTCGGTCTCGCTCGACGCGGTGTCGGCAGTGGATGACGCCGGGCGCGGCCACCACGCGGAGCGGGGTGATCCGCACCGCCGGGCCGGGACGGGCGAACAGCGGCAGCCCGTCGCCGGCGACCACCGGCACGACGTGCAGCTGCACCTCGTCGACCAGCACCTCGTCGACCAGGCCCGCGGCGAGGCACTGCCGGGCGACGTCGGCCCCGCCGGGGCCGCTCACCAGCCGTCGACGGGGACCGCTACGTCCGGCAGCACGCGCGCCGGGGAGGGAGGACCGGGCCGCGTGCCGGACCGGGCGGTCAGGCGGCGCGGATCACCGAGACGTCGAACTCGACCTGGATGCGGTCGCTGACCAGCCACCCGCCCGTCTCCAGGGCCGTGTTCCAGGTCAGGCCCCACTCGCTGCGCTTGATCGCCAGCGCGCCCTCGAAGCCGACCCGGGTGTTGCCGAACGGGTCCTTCGCCGAGCCGGTCATCGTGAACTCCACGGTCACCGGCCGGGTGACGTCGCGGATGGTGAGGTCGCCGGTCACCTCGAAGGTGTCGTCGTCGACCTGCTCGACGTCGGTGGAGGTGAACACCATCTCCGGGAACCGCTCGACGTCGAGGAAGTCCGGCGAGCGCAGGTGCGCGTCCCGGTCGGCCTGGCCGGTGTCGATGCTCGCGGTCCTGATCCGGATCGACACGCTGCTCGCACCCGGCTTCTGCACGTCGAGGTGCGCCTCGCCGGCGAACTCGGTGAACGAGCCGCGGACGGTCGTCACCATCGCGTGCCGCGCCCGGATGCCGATCCGGGTGTGCGCCACGTCGATGGTGTAGTCGCCCGTGACGTCGGCCAGCGCAGCCGTCGCCGCGTCGAAGTCGGTGGGGTCGCTCTCTGCTGCCCGGTGCTTCGCCACGTGTCCGTCCTTCCCCCTCGCTGACACACCATCCTCGCCGATCCCGCCGACGGTGCCACCGCCGGGCCCCGGGACCGGGCCGCGGACGGCCTCAGCGGCCCGGGCGGAACGGGTTGCGGCCCGGCCGGAACAACGTCTCCTGGGTCAGGCTCGCGGCCAGGACGCCGTCGCGGGTGGTCACCGACCCGGTGTACCACCCGCGCCCGCCGGACACCGTGTGCGGCACCAGGTCCACGAGCACCCAGTCGTCCAGCCGGGCCGTCCGGTGGAACCACACCGCGTGGTCCAGCGTCGGGCCGGGCGCCGCCTCGTCCTCGGGCAGCGCCGACAGCCCGGTGCCGATGTCGGACAGGTAGGTGAGCGCGCAGGCGTGCACCAGCGGGTCGTCGGGCAGCGCGACGGTGGACCGCGACCAGAACCGGGTCGGCCAGGAGGCGGCCGGGTGGGGCTGGGAGGGGCGGCGGCCGTCCATCGTGAACAGCCGGGGCAGCGCGAACGGCTCGCACTCCGCGGGGTCCTCGGCCCCCGGCGCCGCGGCCACCTGGACGTCGGGCCCGGCGGTGGGTGCCTGGAACGACGCCGACATCGACAGCACCACCTCCCCGCCCTGCACCGCGACCACCCGGCGCGCGGAGAACGACCCGCCGTCCCGGTCGCGGTCGACGCGGAAGACGGTCGGGCGGGCGGCGTCGCCGCTGCGGAGGAAGTAGCCGTGCAGCGAGTGCGGCAGCCGGTCGGGCGCCACCGTGCGGCCGGCGGCGAGCAGCGCCTGCGCCGCGACCTGCCCGCCGTAGAGGGGGAACGGGTCGGTGAACACCAGCGTGCTGCGGTAGAGGTCCCGGTCGATCTCCTCGAGCGTCAGGACGTCGAGCAGGCTGGGCTCTCCCGCGGTCGGACTCACGGCCGCCGAACGTAACCGGGCCCGGGACCGCCTGGTGAGGCGGCCCCGGGCCCGGGAGCGGAGGGGTCAGAGCAGCTCGAGGATGGTCGCGTTGGCCTGGCCGCCGCCCTCGCACATCGTCTGCAGGCCGTAGCGGATGCCGTTGTCCCGCATGTGGTGCACCAGCGTCGTCATGATCCGCGCACCGGAGCCGCCGAGCGGGTGCCCCAGCGCGATGGCGCCGCCGTTGGGGTTGAGCGACTTCTCGTCGGCGCCGAGGTCGGCCAGCCAGGCCAGCGGCACCGGCGCGAACGCCTCGTTGACCTCGAAGACGCCGATCTGGTCGATCGACAGCCCCGACCTCGCCAGCGCCTTCTGCGTGGCCGGGATCGGCGCGGTGAGCATGACCACCGGGTCGGCGCCGGCGAGCACGGCGGTGTGCACCCGGGCGATCGGGCGCAGGCCCAGCTCGGCGGCCTTCTCGCTCGTGGTCATGAGCAGCGCGGCCGAGCCGTCGGAGATCTGCGAGGAGTTGCCGGCGGTGATGACGCCGTCCTCCGTGAAGGCGGTCTTGAGCGTGCCCAGCTTCTCCACCGACGACTCGCGGATGCCCTCGTCCTGGCTGACGACGGTGCCGTCGGGCGTGGTCACCGGGGCGATCTGGGCGTCGAAGCGGCCCTCCGCGCGGGCGGCGGCGGCCTTCTCGTGCGAGGCCACGGAGAACTCGTCGCAGCGCTGCCGCGACAGGCCCCACCGCTCGGCGATCGTCTCCGCGCCCAGGCCCTGGTTGATCTTCGCGCCGCCGTAGCGCTCGAAGAACCGGGTGCCGAACGGGTTGGCGTCCTGCCGGGCGCTGCCCATCGGCACCCGCGACATCGACTCGACGCCGCCGGCCACGACGACGTCGTACTGCCCGGACACCAGGCCCGCGGCGGCGAAGTGCACCGACTGCTGCGAGGAACCACACTGCCGGTCGACGGTCACGCCGGTGACCGTCTCCGGCCAGCCCGCGGCCAGCGCCGCCGTCCGGGCGATGTCGAAGGTCTGCTCGCCGACCTGGGACACGCAGCCCCAGATGACGTCCTCGATCTCGGCCGGGTCGATGCCGGCCCGCTCGGCCAGCGACGTGAGGACGTGCGCGGACAGGTCGACCGGGTGCACCCCGGACAGCCCGCCGTTGCGCTTGCCCACGGGCGTGCGCACCGCCTCGACGATCACCGCGTCACGCATGTCTGCTCCCTCCGACCGGGTGTGGTGCCCGGCACACTAACCCGCGCTCCCGGCGGGCTCCGACGCCCGGGCGGGGCGCCGCGCCAGGACTCCCGCCGCGACGGCCGCGAGCAGTGCCGCGGTGACCCAGCCGAGCCCGCTGCCGGCCAGCGGCAGCCCCGTCCCGCCGGAGGCCCGGACGACGAGCAGGACGGCGGCCACGCCGAGGGCGGTGCCGAGCTGCGCGGCGGTGTTGACCGCGCCGGCCGCCGTCCCCTGCAGCTCCGGGCCGACGTCGGTGCCCAGCGAGGTCGCGGCCACCGACGACAGCCCGATGCCCAGCCCCGCGACGGCGACCGCGGCCGACACCACCCACGTGCCCACGTCCGCGCCGAGCAGCGCCAGGTCACCGGCGGCGATGACGGCCAGCCCCGCCGCGGCGGCGACCCGCGCCGGCGACCGCCGCAGCACCCGCGTGGCCAGGCCCGCCCCGGCGACGACGCACAGGCTGAACGGCACCAGCGCCAGCCCCGCGGCGGTCGCGCCGAGGCCGCCGGCGTCCTGCAGGTGCAGCGTCGCGACGGTGACCGCCGAGCTGGTGGTCGCGGTGTTCGCCGCCGAGGCGAGCACGCCGCGGCGCAGGCGGGGGTGCGCGACGGCGGCCCGGGGCAGCAGCGGGTCGGGCGAGCGCCGCTCGACGGCGGGCAGGCCCGCGGCGGCGGCGAGCCCGGCGAGCAGGAGCGCGACGCCGGCGGTCCGGGAGGCACCGTCCTCGAGCAGCGACGCGCCGGCCACGACCGCCGCCACCGCGGCCGTGAGCACCCCGGCGCCGGCCAGGTCGAGCGCTCCGCCGGTGCGGCGCGGGGTCGGCGGCGCCGTGCGGCGCACCGCGGCCAGGAGCAGCGCGGCCAGCGGCACCTGCACCCAGAACAGCACCCGCCAGCCGGCCAGGTCCGTGAGCACGCCGCCGAGCACCAGCCCGCTCGCGCCGGCGGCCGCGCCGGTCGCGCTCCAGGCGGCCAGCGCCCGCCGCCGCGCGCTCCCCTCCTCCGTCGCGGCGGTCAGCAGGCGCAGCGCGGTCGGCACCGACAGCGCGGCCGCGGCCCCCAGGGCGCCGCGCGCCACCACCAGCACGCCGGCCGACGGCGCGACCGCGGCCAGCAGCGACGCCGCGCCGAAGCCGGCCAGCCCGGTCCCCAGGACCCGCGCGTGGCCGTACCGGTCGCCCAGGCGTGCGGCCGGCATGAGCAGTGCCCCGAACAGGACCGCGTAGACGGTCACCACCGGCGCGGCCGCCGAGGGCGGCGCCCCGAGGTCGGCCAGCACCGTGGGCAGGGCGGCGACGACCAGCGTGGTGCCGAGGACGTCGACGAACTGCACCGCGCACAGGGTCGGGACCGCTGCGGGACCTGCCATGCCGGGGCGGGTACCCGCTTCTTCATCGATGAAGCCCTCGGCGACGCCGATCCGTCCCGGAGAAGGCACGGCCGCCCCGTGTCCTGGGCCCCACAGGAGCGCCGTGCGCCCCTAACCTCCGCCGCGTGAGCCGAGACCGCCCCGAGCACGGCAGCCCCGAGGGCCGGCCGATCCCCCCGCGGCTCGACCCGCGCGCCGGTCGCCCGGCCCGCGACCGCACCGCCGGTGCCGCCCGGACTCCCGGCGCCCGCGGGAACCCGGCGCCTTGCCGCCGCTCCTCCCGGGGCGCCGTCGTGGCCCGCGTCGTCGCCGCCGTCGTGTCGGTGGTCGTGCTGGCCGGGAGCGGGTGGGGCTGGTACCTGGGCCGGCTCGCCGACGCGGCGGTCGACCGCACCGACGCGATCCCGGCCGACGGCAACGCCGAGTCCGGCGGCATGCCCGAGGCGATGAACCTGCTGCTGGTCGGCAACGACAGCCGGGCCGACCTCACGCCCGAGCAGCTCGCCGAGCTCAACGCCGGCGTCGACTCCGGCACGAACACCGACACGATGATCCTGGTGCACGTCCCGGCCGACGGGTCGGGCGCCTCCTTCGTCTCGTTCCCCCGCGACGCCTGGGTGGAGATCCCAGGCCACGGGACGGACAAGCTCAACGCCGCCTACGCCTACGGCGCCGCCGAGGTCGACGACGACGCGCCGGAGTCCGAGAAGCAGGCCGCCGGCGCGCAGCTGCTGATCCAGACGATCAACGGGCTGAGCGGGCTGCAGATCGACCACTACGCCGAGGTGGACCTGCTCGGCTTCTTCGAGCTCACCAGCGTCGTCGGCGGCGTGGAGGTCAACCTCTGCCACGCGGTCGACGACTCGCAGTACTCCGGCGCGGTGTTCCCCGCCGGGGAGCAGACGATCTCCGGCGCCGACGCGCTGAAGTTCGTCCGCCAGCGGCACGGCGTCCGGCCGGACGGCACCGCCGCCCTCCCCCGCGGCGACCTCGACCGGATCGTCCGCCAGCAGGTCTTCATCGGCGGCGTGCTCCGCAAGATCCTCTCCCAGGACGTGCTGCTCGACCTCGGCAAGCAGCGGGAGCTCGTCCGGGCGGTGTCGGAGTCGCTGACCGTCGACGAGGACCTCGACCTGCTCGACCTCGCGCAGCAGATGCAGTCGGTGACGGCCGGGGACATCCAGTTCCAGACCGTCCCCATCGCCGATCCGAACGCGGAGAACGGGGACGGCGCCTCGATCGTGGAGCTGGCCGACGAGGACACGCTGCGCGCGTTCTTCGCGGGTCTGTCCGCCGAGCCCGAGGCGCCGGCCCCGGAGGCCCCGGCGCCGCCGGCGACGGTCGACCCGTCGGAGGTCTCGGTCGAGGTCTACAACGGCTCCGGGATCTCCGGGATCGCCGCGGAGGCCACGGCCGACCTGGAGGCCGCGGGCTTTCCCGTGACGAGCACCGGCAACGCCGACAGCAGCGACCACGGGACGACGACGATCCGGCACGCCCCCGGCGACGAGGCGCTCGCCGCCACGCTCGCCGTGCAGGTCCCGGGCGCCGTCACCGAGGTCACCGACGACGCCACCTCCGGGACCGTCCAGCTGATCCTGGGTTCGGACTTCACCGGCATCGGCCAGGCCACCGCCCCGCCGGCGGGCACCGGCGACACGGCCGCGCCCGCCGAGGAGCCCCGGACGGCGGCCGACACCGGCTGCATCAACTAGGGCCCGCGGCCCGTGCGGGCCACCGCCTCGGGGACCACCACACGCCGGTGGCCCTCTCGACGCCGCCTCGAGAGGGCGGGGGAGGCGTGTCCACCGCGGAGCACCCGTCCTGCAGCGGCCTGCGCGGGAGGCAGGCGGCCGCAGAATGGCCGCGTGCCCGCCGACCACACGCGCCCGGTGACGCTGCGGGACGTGGCCGCCGAGGTCGGCGTCTCGGCGAAGACGGTGTCCAACGCCTTCTCCCGGCCCGACCAGCTCTCCGCCGCGCTGCGCGAGCGGGTCCTGGCCGCCGCGCGCCGGCTCGGCTACCCCGGCCCCAATCCCCTGGCCGCGGGCCTGCGCCGCGGCCGGGTGGGCGCGATCGGCGTCGCCTACGACAACGGGCTGTCCTACGCCTTCGACGACCCGGTGGCGGTCGCGCTGCTGGCCGGGGTCACCGAGGTCGCCGAGCCCGCCGGGTCGGGGCTGCTGCTGGTCCCCGGCTCGACCGACCCCGCCCGGCGCCTGACCGCGGTGACCGACGCCGTCGTGGACGGGCTGGTCGTCTCCTCGGTCGGCGACGAGGACCCGCTGCTCGCGGCGGCCATCGCCCGCGGGCTCCCGCTGGCCGTCGTCGACCAGCCCCGCCCGGACCGGCTGGCCGCGCTCGGGGCGCCGGCGGCGCCGTGGGTGGGCGTCGACGACCGCGCCGCCGCGGCCGCCGTCGCTGCGCACCTGCTCGAGATGGGGCACCGGCGGCTCGCCGTCGTGTCCTTCGGCATGCACGGCGACCCGATCCGGCCCGGGCTCGCCGACCTCGCCACCCAGGAGGCGGCCACCTACGCCGTCACCCGCGACCGGCTGGCCGGCCACCGCGACGCCGCGGAGCGGGCCGGGCTCGACTGGGCCGCCGTCCCGGTGTTCCACGGCGGGGACAGCACACCCGACGTCGGGGAGGCCGGCGCCGACGCCGTCCTCGCCACCGACCCCCGGCCAACCGCGCTGCTGTGCCTGAGCGACCGGCTGGCCGAGGGCGCCCTGCGCGCGGCGGCCCGGCGCGGGCTGCGCGTGCCCCAGGACCTGTCCGTGACCGGTTTCGACGACGCGACGACGGCGGCCGGCCTCGGCCTGACCACCGTGCGCCAGCCGACCCGGG
The DNA here is from genome assembly GCF_054050295.1 of Geodermatophilus sp. SYSU D01045. Lineage (NCBI taxonomy): Bacteria > Bacillati > Actinomycetota > Actinomycetes > Geodermatophilales > Geodermatophilaceae > Geodermatophilus > Geodermatophilus sp. SYSU D01045. The sequence continues at coordinate 116,675 of NZ_JBJGZB010000005.1, read as the reverse complement.
AGAAGGGGCGGGCGGCCGGGCAGGCCCTGCTGGACCTGCTCGCCGGCCGGCCCGCCCCGCCGCCGCGCACCCTGCCCGCCGAGCTGGTGGTGCGGACCTCGACCGGCCCGGTCGGCTAGCGGCCGCGCCAGACGGGCGCGCGGCGCTCGGCGAAGGCGGTCGCGCCCTCGCGGGCGTCCTCGGAGGAGAACACCGGCTCGACCAGCGCCTGCTGCCTGGCCCAGCCCTCCTCGGCGGTCCAGTCCGCGGTGCCGCGGGCGATCTCCTTGGTGGCGGCGACCGCCAGCGGGCCGTTGGCGGCGATGACGCCGGCCAGCTCGACGGCGGCCTCCAGCGCCCCGCCCTCGGCGACCACGCGGTTGACCAGCCCGACCGCCGCCGCCCGCTCGGCGTCGATCGGCTGGCCGGTCAGCAGCATCTCCATCGCCACCGCCTGCGGGACGCGCCGCGGCAGGAACAGCGCGGCGCCGGCGGCGGCCACCAGCGAGCGGGTCACCTCGGGCACGCCGAAGCGCGCCGAGGCCCCGGCGACGACGAGGTCGCAGGCCAGCACCAGCTCGAACCCGCCGGCCAGCGCCCAGCCCTCGACGGCGGCGACCAGCGGCTTGCGCGGCGGCGTCTGGGTGATCCCGCACAGCCCGCGCCCCTCGATCGCCGGCCGCTCGCCGCGCAGGAACGCCTTGAGGTCCATGCCGGCGGAGAACGTCCCGCCGGCGCCGGTCAGCACACCGGCGCGCAGGTCGCCGTCGGCGTCCAGCTCGTCCACGGCCGCGGCGACGCCGCGGGCCACCGCGCCGTCGAGGGCGTTCTTCGCCTCCGGCCGGTTGATCGTGATGACCTGGACGGCGCCGCGGCGCTCGACCAGCACGGGCTCGGTCACGGTCCCTCCTCCTCCGCGGCGCACCGCGGCTCGTGCGCTCCCGTCATCGGGGGCGCGACCACTCCTCCAGGACGGCGGCGGCGTCGGCCGGGCCGGTGGTCACCGGCGCGGCGGGGGCGGCCGGGGTGCGCGAGAAGCGCGGCGCGGGAGCGGCCTGCTGCACGCCGTCGACCTCGACGAGCGTGCCGCGGGCGGCCAGGTGCGGGTGCGCGGCCGCCTCCCCCGTCGTGAGCACCGGGGTGACGCAGGCGTCGGTGCCGTCGAAGACGAGCTCCCAGTGCTCCCGCGGGTGGGCGGCGAACGCGGCGGTGAACAGCTCCCGCAGCCGCGGCCAGCCGCGCGGGTCGGTCTGCGCGGGCAGGTCGTCCCCGGCCAGCCCGAGCCCCTCCAGCAGCGCCGCGTAGAACTGCGGCTCCAGCGCGCCGACGGCGACGAACCGGCCGTCGGCGCAGGCGTAGACGTCGTAGTAGGGCGCGCCGCCGTCCAGGACGTTGGTGCCCGGCCGGTCGGACCACAGCCCCATGCCGCGCATCGACCACAGCACCTGGGAGATGAGCGCGACGCCGTCGACCATGGCGGCGTCGACCACCTGGCCGCGGCCCGAGCGGGACCGCTCGTGCAGCGCGGCGAGGATGCCGACCAGCACCAGCATGGAGCCGCCGCCGTAGTCGGCGACCAGGTTCATCGGCGGCCGCGGCACCTGCCCGGGCCGGCCGAGCGCGGCGAGCGTGCCGGTCAGCCCGAGGTAGTTGACGTCGTGGCCGACCCGGTCGGCCCACGGCCCGTCCTGGCCCCAGCCGGTCATCCGCGCGTAGACCAGCCCGGGGTTGCGCTCGAGGCACGCGTCGGGGCCGAGCCCCAGCCGCTCGGCGACGCCGGGGCGGAAGACGTCGAGGAACACGTCGGCGTGCCCGGCCAGGCCGAGCACCAGGTCGCGGCCCTCGGGCGCCTTGACGTCGACGCCGAGCGAGCGCCGGCCGCGCATGACGACGTCGCGGGCGGCGCCGCCGAGCGACAGGCCACCGGAGGGCCGCTCCACCCGGACGACGTCGGCGCCGAGGTCGGCCAGCACCATCGCGGCATGCGGGCCGGGCCCGATGCCGCCGAGCTCGACGACCCGCAGGCCGGCCAGCGGGCCGCTCGCGCCCCCGCTCACGCCGCGGCCCGCAGGTGCCGGTCCAGGAAGCGCAGGATGCGCGCCCAGGCGTCCTCGGCCGAGGGGCCGTGGTAGCCGACGCCGAGCACCTTCTCCAGCGCCGTGAACGGCCCCGCGTTGTGCCGGTTGAGGAACGAGTGCCCGGCGTCCGGGTACTCCTTCACGTCGTGCTCGACGCCGAGGTCGGTGAGCACCCGGCCCAGCCGGCCCGCCGCGCCGCGCAGCGCCCGGTCGCGGCCGCCGAAGCCGGCCACCACCGGGCAGGCGCCCTTGAGCACGCTCTCGGCGTCCTTCGGCAGGGGGCCGTAGTTGGGCGCGGCGACGTCGAAACCGCGGGTGGCGCCGAGCAGCGCGAACTGCCCGCCCATGCAGAAGCCGAGGACGCCGATCCGGCCGGTGCAGTCGTCGCGGCCGGCGAGGAACCGGCGGGCCGCCTCGAGGTCCCCGAAGGCCGGGCCCTCGCCGCGGCTCAGCGACCGGAACGTCGAGCGCAGGCAGCGCACCGCGCCGCCGGCGGTGAACAGGTCGGGCGCGACGGCGAGGTAGCCGGCGGCGGCCAGCCGGTCGGCGTGCTGGCGGACGTCGTCGGTGAGCCCGAAGACCTCGTGCACGACCACGACGCCGGGCCAGGGCCCCTCCCCCACCGGCGGCACGGCGAGGTGGGCGGACAGCTCCGGGGCGCTCGCGGCACCGGGGATGACGGTGGTGGGCAGAGGGGCCTCCCGGGTCGCAGCAGCACGGGCGCCGCCGACGCTAGCCCGCGGGTGTGGCGGCCGTCTCACCGGGCCGATCACGGCCCGTCGGCGTCGCGGTGACCTCGCGCGGCCCGCCGACCTCGTGTCCCGCGGCGCAGCGCAGCCCGAGCGCCACCGGCGCGCCGCAGTCCCGGTGGGTGAGCGCCAGCGGCGGGACGCCGTCCCCGGCCAGCCACCGGTCCCCCCACTGCATCAGCGCGACGAGCGCCGGGTAGAGGTCGCGGCCGCGCTCGGTGAGCCGGTACTCGTGCCGCTGCCGCGCGCCCTCCTCCTGGTACGGGACGCGGGCGAGCAGGTCCTGGGCGACCAGGGAGTTGAGCCGGTCGGTGAGCACCGCCTTCGGCGCCCCGAGCGCGCGCTGCAGGTCGGCGAACCGGCGCACGCCGAGGAACGCCTCGCGCAGCACCAGCAGGCTCCACTTCTCCCCCACCACGGCGAGGGTGCCGGCGACCGAGCAGCGCGTCCGGTCGTACCCGTCGGGAGGTGTGTCGGCCGTCACGGGTGCAGCGTAGGTCACGCTGGGTTCGCTTGACGAACCGTGCATCGGCGAGGATGGTTGGAGATGCAGACCCAGCAGGTCGAGACGGCGATCACAGTGACCGACGCCCCACCCGCCCGGGCCCGCCGGTGACGACCGGAAGTGGCCGCCGCCGTGGATCGATCGGCGGCACCCCGCCCGAGGAGAAACCGAGATGACCCGCCTGCGCACCGCCCTGGCCTCCGCTCGCAGCACCCGCGCCCGCCGTCGCGACGAGCGCGAGCTGCAGCGCGCCCTCGCCGCCGCCCCGACCCTCGAGTCGGCGCACGAGATCGCCGCCGTGGCCGCCCGCTTCTGACCGCGGCACCCGCGCCGCCCGCCGGCGCACCCCCGACGACAGCCCCGTGGCCCTCCCGGCCGCGGGGCTGCTCCGTTCCCCGGGTGTGGCCTGCGCTACACCGGCGACGTTAGGGTGGCACTGAGTGCCACCGGGGGTCGGTCCCGGGGACCGACCGGACGGAGACGACATGGCCAACCCCTGGTTCGAGACGGTGGCCGAGGCGCAGCGGCGGGCGGAGCGGCGGCTGCCGAAGGGCGTGTACGGGGCGCTGGTGGCCGGCTCGGAGAAGGGCCTGACCGTCGACGACAACCTGCGCGCCTTCGACGAGCTGGGCTTCGCCCCGCACACCGCCGGCCTGTCCAACAAGCGCGACCTGGCCACCACGGTCATGGGCCAGGACGTCTCGATGCCGGTGCTGATCAGCCCCACCGGCGTGCAGGCGGTGCACCCCGACGGCGAGGTCGCCGTCGCCCGCGCCGCCGCCGCCCGGAACGTGGCGATGGGCCTGTCCTCGATGGCCAGCAAGCCGATGGAGGAGGTCGTCGCCGCCAACCCCAAGACCTTCTTCCAGCTCTACTGGGTCGGCGACCGCGACACCATGGCCGCCAAGGTCGAGCGCGCGAAGCGGGCCGGCGTGGCCGGGCTGATCGCCACCCTGGACTGGTCGTTCTCCTACGGCCGCGACTGGGGCTCCCCGTTCATCCCCGAGAAGATCGACCTCGAGGCCGTCCGCCGCTACGCGCCCCAGGTCGCGCTCAGGCCCCGCTGGCTGTGGCAGTTCGCCAGGACCCGCCGGCTGCCCGACCTCACCGTGCCGAACATGGTCGGCGACCCGGCCGAGACCCCGCCCACGTTCTTCGGCGCCTACGGCGCCTGGATGCAGTCCCCCATGCCGACCTGGGAGGACGTCGCCTGGCTGCGCGAGCTGTGGGGCGACGACCGGCCGTTCATGCTCAAGGGCGTCATGCGCGTCGACGACGCCAAGCGCGCCGTCGACGCCGGCGTCACCGCGATCTCCGTGTCCAACCACGGCGGCAACAACCTCGACGGCACCCCCGCCTCCATCCGCGCGCTGCCCGCGATCGCCGAGGCGGTCGGTGACCAGGTGGAGGTGCTCCTCGACGGAGGCATCCGCCGCGGCTCCGACGTCGCCAAGTCCCTGGCCCTGGGCGCCAAGGCCGTGATGATCGGCCGCGCCTACCTGTGGGGCCTGGCCGCCAACGGGCAGGCCGGGGTGGAGAACGTGCTGGACCTGCTGCGCGACGGCCTGGGCTGCGCGCTGACCGGCCTGGCGCGGGAGTCCGCCGCCGACCTGTCCCGCGACGACCTCGTCGTCCCGCCCGGCTTCGAGCGGCGCCTCGGCGTCGAGGGCGCCGACGCCCCGGTCGAGGCCGTGCCCACCCGCCCCCGCCGCGCCCGCAGCGCCTGACCGCCGGCGGCCGGGGTCCCGCGGAGGGACCCCGGCCGGGGCCGGGGTCAGGCGCCGGCGGCGAGGTCGCGGCGGCGGGTCCAGCGGCGCTGCACCGCCCGCAGCAGCAGCCGCAGCGGCGCGGGCGCGCCGGCGAACAGCCGCGCCCGCTCCTCCGGCGTCCGGCAGGCGTCGACGACCCACGGCAGCACGAAGGCCATGTGCCGCGGGCCGGTGCCCTGGCGGAAGCGGGTCTCCACCCGCGCGAAGTCCCCCGCCGAGACGAACCGGCGCAGGACCGGGAAGACCTCCCGCTCCTCCTCCTCGATGTGCTCGTCGAGCTCGTCGGCGAGCTCGGTGAGCACGGCGGCCAGCGGCCCGGCCTGCGCGGGACCGTCCGCGGCGAACCGGGCGAGCGCGGCCTGCGCGCGGTCGAGCACGCCCTGCAGCGCGGTGTGGTCGTCGGACAGCGGGCCGAGGTCGACGGCGTCCCCTGCCGAGGCGACGATGACCGGCCACAGGACGTCGTCCTCCCGGGAGTGGTGCACGTGCACCTCGTGCAGCACCGCCCCGGCGTGGTGGGCGAGTGCGCGCCGCCGCCCGGGCGGGCACGGCTCGCCGGCGGCGATCCGGGCGGCCGCGTCGGCCACGAGCCGGCAGCCCGACCGCAGCGCGCGGTGCACGAGGGTGAAGCCGAACAGGTCGGGCTCGGGGTCGCCGGGACGGCGCGGGGTGACGGGGAAGGGCAGGGCGGGGGCGGTCGAGGTCATGCCGGGACGGTGACGGCACGCGGTTGGCACCGGCTTGCGGGCCACTGGTCGGGCGCCTCCCGGGGCAGGACGACGCGCGGCGTGACCTGGCCGTGACCGCTTCCGGTGGAACTCCTCACGACCGCTCCGCGATCCGGCGGAACGCGCTTATGCTCGCGCCGCTATGGGGAGCGGGGGTGCCGGAACGGTCGGGTTCCGGGTGCTGGGCGACGTGGGCGCCGTCCGCGACGGCGAGCCCCTCGACCTGGGCGGCCGCCGCCAGCGCTCGGTGGTCGCCCGCCTGCTGGTCGCCGGCGGGCACGTGGTCCCCGCCGAGGTGCTGGTCGCCGACCTGTGGCGCGGCGCCTCCCCCGCCGACGCGCTGGGGACGCTGCAGGCGCACGTCAGCCACCTGCGGCGGGTGCTGGAGCCCGGCCGCGCCCCGCGCACGCCCGCGCGGCTGCTGGTCACCGTGCCGCCGGGCTACGCGCTGCGCCCGGCCGAGGACGCCGTGGACGTGCTCGAGGCGGTGCGGCTGCTCGACGAGGGCGACCGGCTGGCCGCGACCGACCCCGCCGGGGCTCGCAACCGGTACAGCGCCGCGATCGACCTGTGGCGCGGCCCCGCCTACGCCGAGTACCGCGACGAGCCCTGGGCCGGCCCCGAGGCCGCCCGCCTGGACGAGCTGCGGCTGACCGCCGTCGAGCGGCGCGCCGCCGTCGCGCTGGACGCCCCCGGCGGGCGGGACCCGCTCCCGCAGCTGCGCGCGCACGTCGCCGAGCACCCGCTGCGCGAGGAGGGCTGGCGGCTGCTCGCGCTCGGCCTCTACCGGGCCGGGCGGCAGGGCGAGGCGCTCGCCGCCCTGCGCGAGGTGCGGGCCCGGCTGGCCGACGAGCTCGGCGTCGACCCCGGCCCGGAGCTGCGGGCGCTGGAGGAGGCCGTCCTCGCCCAGTCCCCCTCGCTGCTGCCGGCGCGCCGGCCGGCGCCGCCGGTCGGCCGCCCGGCGCCCGCGCCCGTCCCGGCTCCGGCCGCCCCCGCGCCGGACGTGCCCCGGCCGGTCGGCCGCGACGCCGAGCTGGCCGCGCTGGCAGCCGCGGCCGGGCGGGCGGCCGGCGGGCAGGTCGAGGTCGCGCTGCTGGCGGGCGAGGCGGGCGGCGGCAAGACCACGGTGCTCGACCACCTGCGGGCCGAGCACGCGGCCCGCGGCTGGACGACGGTCGCCGTCTGCTGCCCGGAGACCGACGGCGCCCCGCCCGGCTGGCCGTGGGCCGCGGCGCTGCGCGCCCTCGCCGCCGAGGTCCCGCCGGCCGACCCCGCTCCCCTGGCGATGCTGCTCACCGACGACGCGCCGGCCGTGACCGGCGGTGACCCGACCGGCAACCGGTTCCGGCTGCACCAGGCGGTGGCCGGCTGGCTGGCCGCCGTCGCCGCGAGGACGCCGCTGCTGGTGACCGTCGACGACCTGCACCGCGCCGACCGGGAGACGACGGCGCTGCTCCTGGACCTGCTGCCGGCGCTGGCCGGGTCGCCGGTGCTGGTGGTCGCCGCGCACCGCCCCGAGGAGAGCGCCGGCCTGGCCGAGGTCCTCGCCGCGCTGGCCCGCCGCTCCCCCGTGGGCCTCGCGCTGCGCGGCCTCGACGCCGCCGCGGTGGAGGAGCTGGTCGAGGACTGGGCGCTCACCCCGGTCGACGGGCGCACGCGCGCCGCGATCGCCGCCCGCGCCGACGGCAACCCCTTCCACGTCCGCGAGCTGGTCCGGCTGGTGGACACCGGCGAGGACGTCGACGCGGTCCCGGGCACGGTGCGCGACGTCGTCCGGCACCGGCTGGCCGGCCTGCCCGCGCGCACCGGCACGCTGCTGCGCCTGGCCGCCGTCATCGGCCGCGACGTCGACGCCGAGGTGCTGCTCGCCGCGGCGGCCCCGGCCGGCGGCGGCACCGACGAGGACGACGAGTCGCTGGTCGAGGCGCTGGAGACGGCGCTGGTCAGCGGCCTCCTGGTGGAGCCCGGCCCGGGCCGGCTGCGGTTCGTGCACGCGCTGGTCCGGGACACGCTGTACGAGGACCTGTCCTCGCTGCGCCGGACCCGGCTGCACGGCCGGGTGGCCGCGGTCCTGGAGCGGCTGCGGCCCGACGACGTCACCGCCCTGGCGCACCACGCCGCCGCGGCGGGTCCCGGCTCCGCCGCCTCGGCCGCCCGCTGGGCCCGGTCGGCCGCGGAGCTGGCCGAGCGGCACTTCGCCTACGCCGACGCGGCGGTCATGTGGGGGCGGGCGGCCGAGGCCACCGGGAGGACCCGCCCGGACGACGCGGCCGGCCTCGCGCGGCTGCTCGCCGCACAGGCGCACGCCACCGCGCTGGCCGGGGCCATCGGCGAGGCCCGCGCCCTGCGCACCCGCGCGCTGGCCGTGCTGCCGGAGGACGCCCCGGCGGAGCTGACCGCGGCGGTCCTGCTGTCCTCGGACGTGCCGACCCTCTGGAACGCCTGGGTGGACCCGGTCGACGACCGGTTCGTCGCGCGCACCGAGCGCGTGACCACCGCCCTGCGGCCCGGCGACCCGCAGCGCACCCGGCTGCTGGCGATGCTGGCCACCGAGCTCGAGGAGCGGCACGACGATCGGGCCGCCGAGGCCTCCGCCCGGGCGCTGGCCGAGGCCCGGCTCGGCGGGGACCCGCTCGCCCTCGCCCACGCCCTGACCGTCCGGCAGTTCCACGCCGTGCGGGGACGCGACCGCAGCGAGGCCACGGAGCTGGGCACCGAACTGCTCGACCTCGCCCGGCGCGAGGGGTTCGGCGTCTTCGAGGCGGTGGCGCGGCTGGTGCTCCTGCAGGACACCTGCGCCGTGCTCGACCTCGAGGCCGCCGACCGGCACGCCGCGGAGGCCGAGCGCCTGTCCACCGCCTACGGCCTGCCGCTGCTGCGCGGCATCGCCCGCTGCTACGCCGGCCTGCGCGCCGCCGTCGCCGGGCGGGTGGGCGAGGCCCAGGCGGCGTACGACGTGGCCGAGCAGGCCCTGCTCGACGCCGGCTACTACCCCGCGGTGGCCCGGGCGCTGCGGCTGACCACCCAGCTCTCCCTGCGGCTCGCCGACCCCGGCGCCCGGCCGGTCGCCCCCGAGGAGATGGCCGCGCTGGCGCCCATCTCGCCCGAGCTGGCGGTCGAGGCGCAGGCCCTGGCCCTGGTGCTGGCCGGGCGGACGGAGGAGGCGCGGGCGCTGGTCCCGCCGCCCTCCCGGGCGGTGCGGGACCTGTTCGCGCCGTTCGTCCAGTACTGCCGCGGCCTCGTCGGGCTGGCCCTCGGGGACGCGGAGCGGATGGCCGAGGCCGAGGCCGGGCTGCTCCCCTACCGGGACACCGTGTGCGGGACGCACACCGCCCAGATGGCGTTCGGCCCGACGGCGACGGTGCTGGCCCGGCTCGCCGCCGCCCGCGGGGACCGGGCCGCGGCCGAGGCGCACCGGGCGGTCGCCGTCGCCGTCGCCGAGCGCACCGGCAACGCGGCCTGGACCGCGCAGGCCCGCGCGGCGCTGGACTAGCGGCCGGCGACGAGGTCGCGCCGGCGCCGCCAGCCCGGCTCGGCCGCGCGCAGCAGCACCCGCAGCGGCAGCGGCGTCGCGCCGAGCAGCCCGGCGCGCTCGCCCGGGGTGCGGCAGGCGTCGGCGACCCACGGCAGCGCGAACGCCGCGGACCGGGGCCCGGAGCCGCGGGCGCAGACGCCCTCGTAGCGGGCCAGGTCGCGCGCCGACACGCACCGGCGGATCACGGGGAACACCTCGCGCTCCTCCTCCTCGACGTGCTCGTCCAGCGCGTCGGCCAGCTCGGCGAGGACGGCGGCCAGAGGGGCCGCGGCGTCCGGGCCGGCGGCGAACGCGGTCAGCGCCGCGTCGGCGCGGTCCAGCACGGACCGGAGCACGGCGTGGTCCTCGGTGAGCGGCTCGAGGTCGGCGGCGTGCGTCCCGGCGGAGGCGGCGACCACCGGCCACAGGACGGCGTCCTCCCGCCCGGTGTGCGCGCACACCTCCCGCAGCACGCACCGGCCGAAGGCGACGACCGCCCGCCGCCGCTCCGCCGGCCAGACCGCGCCGCCGGCGGCCTCCGCGGCGACGCCGGCCAGCAGCCGGCAGCCGCCGCGCAGCGCGCGGTGCGCCAGCGCCAGGCGGGTCACGTCGGCCTCGGGGTCGCCGGGCCGGCGGGGCGTGACGGGGAACGGCAGCGGTGCGGTCGCGGTCACGGCGCCACCGTCCCCCGGCCCGGTTGCCGGTGACTTGCGTCCGACTACCGCCGCGGCGGAAGCGCCCGGGACCGCCGGGTGTTGCACCGGGCAACGACGACCCGTCCCCAGGAGGACCCCCGTGCGCATCCCGCTGTCCGTGCTCGACCTCGCTCCCGTCGCCCCCGGGGAGACCCACGGCAGCAGCATCGCCGCGAGTGTCGCGCTGGCGCAGCGGGCGGAGGAGGCCGGCTACCGCCGGGTCTGGTACGCCGAGCACCACAACATGCCGGCGATCGCGTCGTCGGCCACCAGCGTGCTGATCGCGCACGTCGGCGCGCACACCTCCACCATCCGGCTCGGCGCCGGCGGCGTCATGCTGCCCAACCACTCGCCGCTCACGATCGCCGAGCAGTTCGGCACGCTCGAGGCGATGTACCCCGGGCGCATCGACCTGGGCCTGGGCCGCGCGCCCGGCTCGGACCAGAACACCACGTACGCCCTGCGCCGCGACCCCGCCTCCGCCGAGCGCTTCCCCCAGGACGTGCTCGAGCTGCAGGGCTACCTGACCGGCGAGTCCCGGGTGCCCGGCGTGCGGGCCGTCCCCGGCCACGGGTCGGAGGTGCCGCTGTACGTCCTCGGCTCGTCGATGTTCGGCGCCGGCCTGGCCGCCGCGCTCGGCCTGCCCTACGCCTTCGCCTCGCACTTCGCCCCCCAGCTGCTCGAGCCCGCGGTGGCCGCCTACCGGCGCGACTTCCGCCCGTCCGCGCAGCTCGACGCCCCGTACGTCATCGCCGGGGTGAACGCCATCGCCGCCGACACCGCCGAGGCGGCGCGGGAGATGCTGCAGGCCACCCGCCGCCGGCTCGCCGTCGGGCTGTTCGGCCAGGGCCGCGACCTCGACGACGACGCCGCCGAGCTGCTGCTGTCCTCGGGCGCGGGCCGGCACGTGGACTCGATGCTCACCCACACCGCCGCCGGCACCCCGGCCGAGGTCCGCGAGCGGCTCACCGAGTTCGCCCGGCTCGCCGACGCCGACGAGCTGATCGTCGCCCACCAGGCGCCCGGCACCGAGGCCCGGCTGCGCTCGGTGACGCTGACCGCCGAGGCGATGGAGTCCGTCGCCGCCGCCTGAGCCGGTCGGGTGGCGGCGACGGCCATCTCCGCCACCCCGGCCACCGGGGCGTCGGGATGAGCGGGGATCGGCGCTCGGGGAGGATGACTCGGTGCACGCCGAGACCGTCATCCTGCTCGTCCTGGCCGCGGTCGCGGTGATCGTGGCGGCCCGCTGGCTGGCCGGCCGCACCGGCATCCCGGCGGCCGCGCTGCTCACCGTGGCCGGGCTGGTGTACGCGCTGCTGCCCGGCCCGAACCTGGGCCTGGACCCGGAGATCGTCCTCAGCGTCCTCATCCCGCCACTGCTCTACAGCGCGGCGCTCGACTCCTCCCTCATCGCCATCCGGGCCAACCTGCGCACCGTCGTCGGGCTGTCGGTGCTGCTCGTGGTGGTCACGGCGCTGGTCATCGGCGTCGGGTTCGCGCTGTGGGTGCCCGGCGCGACGCTCGCCGCCGGGATCGCCCTCGGCGCCGCCGTGGCCCCGCCCGACCCGGTGGCCGCGCTCGCCGTCGGCCGCCGGGTCGGGCTGCCGCCGCGGCTGGTCACCCTCATCCAGGGCGAGGGGCTGCTCAACGACGCGACCGCGCTGACCCTGCTCAGCGTCGCCATCGCGGCCGCGGTGGGCGACGGCTTCTCCACCTGGTCGGCGCTGGGCCAGTTCGCGCTCGCCGCCGCCGGCGGTGTCGCCGCCGGGCTGGCCGTCGCCTACGGCGTCCGGCCGCTGCGCCGGCTCCGCCGGGACCCGCTGTCGTCGAACGCGGTGTCCCTCGCGACGCCGTTCGTCGCCTACCTGCTGGCCGAGTCGGTGCACGTGTCCGGCGTGCTGGCCGTCGTCGTCGCGGGGCTGGTCATCGCGCACAACGCCCCGTACTGGCAGTCGGGCGCCACCCGGCTGCAGACCGACGCGGTGTGGAAGCTGGTCGACTTCCTGCTCGAGGGCGTCGTCTTCCTGCTCATCGGCCAGCAGCTGCCCGCGGTCATCAGCGGCCTCGGCCAGTACGCGCCCTCGACCGTCGTGACCGCCGCCGTGATCACCGTGGGGGCGGTGCTGCTGGTCCGGCCGCTGTGGCTGTGGCTGACCGAGCACGCGCCCCGGGCACTGCACATGCGGCTCAGCGGTGCTCCCGCCGCCGACGAGGACGGCGACCCGGCGACCCCGCCGCGCCAGCTGTCCGGCCGGGAGATCGCCGTGCTGAGCTGGGCCGGCACCCGCGGCGTCATCAGCCTGGCCGCCGTCTTCACCATCCCGCTGGTCACCGACACGGGCGACCCCTTCCCGGACCGCGACCTGCTGCTGTTCTGCGCCTTCCTCGTCGTGCTGGTCACCCTGGTCGGGCAGGGCACCACGTTCGCCCCGCTGGTGCGCCGGCTGCGCCTGCGCGCCGACGCCGCCGACGCCGCCCGGCTGCGCAACCAGGCGCGGACGGCCGCCGTCGAGGCGGGGCTGAACCGGCTCGACGAGCTGCAGGCCGAGCAGCACGACCACGTCGACGACGCCGCCATCGAGTCGATCCGCGCCGCGCTGCGCGCCCGGCTGGACCGCTACCGGCACCGACTGCAGGTGCTCGAGGACGCCGAGGGCGAGGTGCCGATGTCGCCGCAGTACGAGGCGGCGCTGCGGGTGCGCCGGGCGGTGATCGACGCCGAGCGCGAGGAGCTGCTGCGCTGGCGCGACCTCGGCCGGCTGCCCGACGAGGGGCTGCGCACGCTCGAGCGGGAGCTGGACCACCAGGAGCACCTGCTCCCCGCGCGCCCGGCCTAGGGGCGGTACCGCGTCTGGCCGTGCGGCCCGCCGAACAGCAGCACCTTGTCCGGGGGCACCCGGTAGACCCGCGCGCCGCCCCCGGTGGCCCCGCCGGAGGAGCTCAGCTCGACGAACTCGTCCCCGCGCACCGCGAAGTGCCAGTCCTCGCCGTACTTCGCGAACCAGGCGTCGGCCAGCACCTGCAGCTCCCCGGGGTCGGTGACCCGCGCCGCGACCCCCTCGACGACGACGTCGCGCCCGCTGTCCCAGCCGTGCGCGCCGGTGCTGCCGGTGGTCACGGCCACGTGCGGGTTGCCGTCGAGGTTGCGCGCCTTCTGCTCGTCCGCGCCGGTGCAGAAGGCGAACGCGCCGTCGTGCCAGACGCCCACGAGCGGGACGGCGTGCGGCCGGCCGTCCGCGCGGACGGTGGTGATCCAGTACAGCTGGGCGTCGGTGAGCAGCCGCTCGACGTCGGCCCACGGGGGTGCGGTCGCCGTGGCGTCGCCGTACCGGGGGTCGATCTGTCCGGTGGTCATGCCCGTGTAGACCGTCGTGGGGACGGCGGCTCATCGCGGCGCCGCCGCGTCAGCCCCCGGCGCCGTCGGTGCACGCGAAGAGGAAGGCGGGCGGCACGTTCCACGGCGTCACGCGCGTCCGGACGTCGGGGAAGCGGCGGCGCAGCTCGCCGAGCACCAGCGGCGAGTACTGGATCACCACCGCGGTGCCGCGGGGGCGCAGCGCACGGGGCAGCTGGTCGAGCAGCCGGCGGCGCAGGCCCACCTCGAGCGAGGTGAACGGCAGCATCGAGACGACGACGTCGGCTCGCTCGCCGTCGAGGAGGCCGGTGAGGTCCTCCGCGGAGCCGCACACCACCCGCAGCCGGGGGTCGTCGTGGCGCTCGGTGAGCCGGCGGGCCAGCTCCGGGTCGATCTCCAGCGCGAGGAGCCGGGCGTCCGGGCCGAGGCGGGCGAGGATCTCCCGGGTGGCCACCCCGGTCCCGGCACCGAGCTCGACGACCAGGCCGGCGCCCGGGACGTCGGCGAGGTCGAGCAGGGCGCGCACCGCCGTCCGGGACGTCGGCAGCACCGCCCCCACCTGGCGCGGGTTGGTGACGAAGGCGCGCAGCAGCCGCACGCCGTCCGTGAGGGCCTGGGGCACGGGCCTCCCCTCCGCCGCACCCGTGCGGCGCGGCCGCCCCGACCCTGCCACGGATCGCGGCGCCCGACGACCGATCAGGCCGGCCGGTGGGCGTCGAGCCAGGCGACGACGTCGTCGAGGACCTGCTCCTTCTCCGGCTCGTTGTGCGGCTCGTGGAACAGCCCGTCGTAGACCCGGTGCGTGAGGTCGGGCGAGCCCGCGTGCTCGCGGACCACCACGCTGGCCGCCGGCGCCACCAGCCGGTCGGCGCTGCCGTGGACGACCAGCAGCGGGACCCGGAGCCCGGGCAGCCGGCCGGGCATCGCCGCGGCGGTCTGCATGAGCGCCGCGCCGGTGCGGGCGACCATCTTCCCGTTGTGGTTGAGCGGGTCGGCCCGGTAGGCGGCCACCACCTCGGGGTCGCGGCTGACCGTCTCGACGTCGAGGGCGAGCACGCCGAGGCCCGGAGCCAGCCGGGCCAGCACCGGCGCCACCGCCCGCTGCACCGGGGTGGCGGCACTGGTGTCGAGCGCGGGGGCCGAGAGGACCGCACCGACGACCCGCGCGTCCGGCTCGCCGGTCAGGTACTGCAGCGCGATGAGCCCGCCGAGGCTGTGTCCGTAGACGAACAGCGGGACGCCGGGGTGCCGGTCGGCGGCGGCGCGGACGGTCTGCGCCACGCCCTCGACGGTCCCCGCCATGCTCCCGATGTCACCCCGCCGGCCGGGCGACCGGCCGTGGCCGGGGTGGTCGGGCGCGTAGGAGGCGTAGCCGCCGCGGCCGAGCCGATCGGCCACGTGCGCGTAGCGGCCGCCGTGCTCGTGCACGCCGTGCACGAGGACGACGACGCCGGCCGGGCCGGGGACGCTCCAGCCCTGCCAGTACTGCCCCGAGGGCAGCGTGCCCTCCCCGTGCCGCACCGCTGTGGTCACGCGTCCTCCCGATCCGTCGCCCGCGCCCGTCCCGGGCGCCGTCGCGCACCGTAGCCCCCGCGGCCGCGCGGGGGCCGACCGCTAGCGTCCGCCCGGTGACCGCCCGCTCCCGCCGCCTGACGCGCCTCGCCGCGCTCGGCCTCGCCGTCGCCCTCGCCCGCCGCGCCCGCACCGTCGCTGCCGTGCCGCCCGAGCTGCGCCGTCCGGACCTGTGGCTGCCGCTGTCGATCGGCTCGCGGGCCGAGCTGCGGATCGGACGCCGGCTGTTCGGGTCCCGGGTCACCGAGCCGGTGGCCGGGGTGACCGTGACGCGGCACGACGTCCCCGGCGGGCAGGACGTGTTCGTGTACGAGCCGGTGCGGCGCACCGGCGGCGCGCTGCTGTGGGTCCACGGCGGTGACACGGTGATCGGGCAGCCCGAGGGCGACCACGACCTGTGCAGCCGGATGGCCCGCGACCTCGGCGTCGTCGTGGTCAGCGCCCGCTACCGGCTGGCGCCCGAGCACCCGTTCCCCGCGGCGCTCGACGACCTCCTGGCCGCGCTGTGCGAGCTGCACCGGCGGGCCGCGGATCTCGGCGTGGACCCGGCCCGCGTCGCCGTCGGCGGGGCCAGCGCGGGCGGCGGGCTGGCCGCGGCGCTGGCGCAGCGGGCGCACGACGAGGGCGTGCCGGTCGCCTTCCAGCTGCTGGTCTACCCGATGCTCGACGACCGCACGGTGCTGCGCCGGAGCACCGCCGGCCGCGGGAAGCTGGTCTGGACGCCGCGGTCCAACCGCTGGGCGTGGACCGCCTACCTGGGGCACCGGCCGCGGGCCGACGAGCCCCGTCCCCACGCGGCGCCGGCCCGCCGGCTGGACCTCTCCGGCCTGCCGCCGGCGTGGATCGGTGTCGGCGGCCTGGACCTGTTCCACGACGAGGACGTCGCCTACGCCCGGCGCCTGCAGGCGGCCGGCGTGCCGGTGCGGCTGCACGTCGAGCCGGGGATGTACCACGCGGCCGAGCTGGAGCTGCAGACGACGGTCGCGACCATGCGGGCCTTCCAGCAGGCCGCCTTCGACGCCCTCGGCGCCGCGGTCGGCACCGCGTGACGCAGCAGGCCACCACGCCGCACTTCGCGGCGCCCGCGGGGACGTTCACGGCGAGGCGGTCCGACGGCGTCGTGCGGGCCACCGGCATCCGGTACGCCCGGGCGGAGCGGTTCCGCCCGCCGGTGCCCGAGCCGCCCGCGACCGGCGTCGTCGACGCGACGTCGTGGTCGCCCGCGTGCCCGCAGCCGCCGGCGCCGGAGCTCGAGCTGATGGTCACCGACCCGATGGGCGAGCTCGTCGCCGACGAGGACTGCCTGCGGCTGTCGGTGACCGTGCCCGATGACCTCGTCCCCGATGACCTCGTCCCCGATGACCCGGCCCCCGGCGACCGGCTGCCGGTGATGGTGTGGGTGCACGGCGGCTCCTACGTCAGCGGCGCCGGCGACGCCCCCGCCTACGACCCGGCCGCGCTCGTGCGCGAGCAGCGGGTGGTCGTCGTCAGCGTCACCTACCGGCTCGGGCTGCTCGGCTTCCTCGGCGACGGGGACGGGTGGCCGGCGAACCTCGGCCTGCTCGACCTCGTCGAGGCGCTGCGCTGGGTGCGGGCCAACGTCGCGGCCTTCGGCGGCGACCCGGACGCGGTGACGCTGTTCGGCGAGTCCGCCGGCGGCGACGCGATCGCCCACCTCGTGACGGCCGACGGCGCCCGCGGCCTGTTCCGCCGCGCGGTCGTGTCCAGCGCCCCGCTGGGGCTGTCCCGCGGCCGGGCGCGGATGAGCGCCGCGATGGCCGCCGAGGCCCGGTCGCTGGATCCCGCCGCGCCCGTCGAGGAGGTCGTCGACGCGCAGGCGCGGTTGGCCGCGCGCGCCCGGCGGTACGGGCTGGTGGCCGCGATGCCGTTCGGCACCCAGTACGGCCTCCCGCCGCTGCCGGCCGAGGAGGCGGTCGAGGACGCCTGGGCGGAGGCGGCGCCGGAGGTGGACCTGCTGGTCGGCACGAACAGCCGCGAGGTGGCGCTGTTCGCCGCGCTGCTGCCGCCCGCCGCGCGGCTGGCCCGTGTCCCCGTCGTCGGCCGGCCGCTGGTGGAGGCGGTCGTGCGGGTGCTCACCCGCCGCATCTACGCCCGCGACGCCGCCCGGGCCGCCCGCCGGCACCGCGCGGCCGGCGGCCGGGCGGTGCACTACACGCTCGCGTACGGCACCGGCGCGCTGACCGGAGCGCACGCGATCGACCTCCCGCTGCTGTTCCCGCACCGGCACACCTGGGAGGCCTCACCGCTGCTGGCCGGCATCCCGTGGGTCGAGGTCGTCGCGGCCGGCCGGGAGGTCCGCCGGGTGTGGGCGCACTTCGCCCGCACCGGGGACGTGCCCGCCGACCTCCCGTCCTTCCTGTCCGTGGACCGGGGCTGAGCGCTCAGCGCGGCTCGGCGGGGCTGCCCGACGGGCCGGGACCGAGGTCGCGCTGCAGCCAGGTGACGTCGTGCCAGGCGCCGTCCTTCCAGCCGACCCGCCGGTAGGTGCCGACGGGCTCGAAGCCCAGCGCCCGGTGCAGGCCGAGGCTCGCCTCGTTGGGCAGCGCGATCCCGGCCAGCGCGACCCGGTACCCGCGTGCGGCGAGCCGGTCGAGCAGCGCCGTGTACAGCAGCCGGCCCGCGCCGGTGCGCCGCCGGCCGGGCTCGAGGTAGACGCTCACCGTGCACGACCAGCGGTAGGCCTCGCGGGCCATGAAGGGCCCGCCGTACGCATAGCCGCGCACCGCGCCGTCCGCCTCGAGCACCAGCCACGCGTGCCGCTCCTGGGCGTCGGCGATGCGGCGGGCCATCTCCATCGCCGTCGGCGGCTCGGTCTCGAACGACACCGCGGTGCCGGTGACGTAGGGGGCGTAGACGTCCCGGCAGGCGGCGGCGTCGTCCGGGCCGGCGTCGCGGACGGAGGTCACGCCCCCGACGCTACGGCCGCCGGCCCTCAGGCCGGGGCGAGGACCGGCTCCTCGCGCCACAGCACCGGCTCGCCGCGGCGGTCCTGCTTGGAGACGTACATCGCCTGGTCGGCGCGCTTGGTCAGCGCCGCGGCGCCGAGCCCGGGCTCCCCGCAGGCCACGCCCAGGCTGGCCCGCAGCGGCACGGTGCCCGCGGTGATCTCGGCCGGCTCCGACAGCGCCGCCCGGATCCGCGCGCCGAGCGAGGCGGCCGCGACCGGGCCGTCGACCCCGCGGCTGACGACGAGGAACTCGTCGCCGCCGATGCGCCCGACGATGTCGTCCCGGCGCAGCACGCCGGCCAGCCGCGCGGCGGTGGTCACCAGCAGCTCGTCGCCGGCGTCGTGGCCCAGGGTGTCGTTGACCGGCTTGAAGTCGTCGAGGTCGACGAAGACCACCGCCGTCGTCCCGGCGTCCGGCCCGGCCAGCGCGGCCTCCAGGACGGCGATCGTGGAGGCGCGGTTGTGGCAGCCGGTGAGGGCGTCGAAGGTCGCCTTGGCGGTGAGCTCCTCGCGCATGCGGGCGCTGTCGGTGACGTCGGAGACGCACACCAGCGCGCCGGGGGCGCCCTCGCGGTCGCTGAGCGCCACCAGGCTCACCGCGCACACCCGGGCCTCGCCGGCCGGGGTGCGGATGCCGACCTCCACCGCCGCGTCCACGCCGTCGCCGAGCACCTGCGCGAGCGCGGTCTCCAGCGCCGCCCGCCCGGCCTCGTCCGCCCGGGCCGCGACGTCGTCCCAGCCGGTCACCGCGGGCACGCCCAGCAGCACCGGCAGGCGGGAGTTGGTGTGCACGACCTCCCGATCGGAGGTCAGCTGCAGGATGCCCTGCGGCAGCGCCTCGGTCAGCCGCCGCAGCAGCCGCTCCTGCTGCTGCAGGGCCTCGTGCGCGGCCATCTCGTCGGAGACGTCGCTCATCTGCGTCACGACGACGGCGTCGGCGGGGTCGTCGGCCGGCACGTACTGGTTCTCCAGCTCCAGCCACGCCCACGTGCCGTCGGCGCGCCGGTGCCGCAGCCGCACCCGCTGGGCCTCCTGGCGGGAGAGCAGCTCCAGCCAGTTGGCGATCGCCCGCTCCTGGTCGTCGGGGTGGACGAACTCCGAGGAGCGCTGGCCGACCATCTGCGCCGGCGTCCAGCCGAGCATCCGGGTGGTGCGCTCGTCGATCTCGGTGATCACCGCCAGCGACGTCTTGCGGACCGACGCCGTGCGCGGCCGCCGCGACACCTCGAGCCCCGCCAGCGGCGCGGGGCCGCGGTCGCCGGCGGCCGCGTCGAGCACGTCGAGGGCGCCGAGCAGGACGCCGTGCTGCTCGCGGAGGTCGACGAAGGTGAGCGCCAGCGCCACCGCGGGCTCGCGCCGGCCGTGGACGGTGGCCAGGCCGACCCCGTTGGTGCGCGCCCGCTCGAAGGCGGTGACGACGAGCATCGCGTCGGCGGGGACGACGGCGTCGAGGAACGTGGCGCGGTCGGCCGGCGGGGTCATCACCCGCTCCGGCGGGACGCCGAGCGAGGCCGGCATCGGGACGAGTACGCCGTCGGAGGCGATCGCGGCCAGCACGGCGTCGGGCAGCCGGAGCAGGGAGAACAGGACGTCCGCGCGCTCGGCCGGCGTTCTCGGGGTGGCGGTCACGCCCTCCCATCGGCGCAGCCGGGCCGGTCCTTGAGCGGCCGGTGTGGTCAAACTCACCCTCCGGGGTCGGCCCTCGGCGTGTCACCGCACCGGGTGGCAGCATGGTCATCCACGGGGCCCGCCGGTCGAGATGCCGGACGGCGGTGCACGCCGACTCCGGGCTCGCCCGGCTGGAGGTGTCGCGGTGCAGTCTGCGGCCAGTTCCACGACCACGACGAGGACCACGACGACGACTTCCCTGCACGCCCGTCTCGACCTCGCGGGCTGGCTGCTCGGCGCCGTCCGCGGCTGGCACGCCCGCGACGACGCCGGCCCGGCGGCGCGCGCGGTCGCCGACGACCTGGCCGCCGTCCTCCCCGAGGGGTGTGGCGTCGCGGTCACCCTGCTCGGCCCCGGGCGCTCCCCCGCGGCCCCGGTCGGCAGCGCCGGCCCGGCCGCCGGGCTCGACGCCGCCCAGCTCCGCCTGTCCGAGGGCCCGCTGTGCGCCGCGCTCGCCGGGACGCCGGCGGGCAGCGCCGACCTCGGCCGGGACCTGCGCTGGCCCGCGCTCGCCGAGCGGGCCGCCGCCGCCGGCGTGCAGCGCGCCACCTGCCTGCCGCTGGACACCGGCAGCGAGGTCGTCGGGGCGCTCTCGGTGTACGTGCCCGGCCCCGGGCCGGGGCCCGACCGCGCGGCGCTCACCCCGGTGGCCGGGCACGCCGCGCTGGCGCTGCGCACCGTGCGGCGGACCGCGCACCTGACCGTCGCGCTGGACAGCCGGGACGTCATCGGCCAGGCCAAGGGCGTGCTCATGGAGCGCTACCGGATCACCGCCGACGCCGCCTTCGGCATCCTCGTCCGCGCCTCGCGGGACACCGGCCGCACGGTGCGCGACGTCGCCGTGCTGGTCACCGAGACCGGGGAGGCCCCGGCCGTCGTGTCCGCGGACGGCCTGCGGTGACCGGCGGCGCGCACGACTTCGTCGTCCTCGACAGCGAGGAGGCGCACGCGCAGGTCGTCGGCGACTTCGTCGCGGACGGGGTACGCCGTGGCGAGTGCGTCCTGGTCACCGCCCTCGGCGGCCGCGAGGAGCGGCTGTGGGCCCGGCTGCGCCGCGCGGGCGTCGTCGGCGAGAGCTGGGAGCCGACCGCCACGACGGCGGTCCGGCTGGTGCCGCCGGACCCGGCCGAGCTGCCCGCGGCGGTCACCGGGGCGCTGTCCGAGGGGTGGCCCGCCGTCCGGTTCACCGGCGCGATCACCACCCCCGGCGTCAACGCGTTCGAGGCCGTCGTCGGCGAGCTGACCGCCCGGCACCCGCTCACCGTGCTGTGCCCCTACTTCCGCGACCTGCTCGAGCCCGGCCAGCACGCCGACCTCACCGCGCTGCACCGCGCACAGGTCGACGCCACCGCGGAGTACGACGACGGCGTCTTCCGGCTGACCCGGCGCGGCGACCGGCTGCACCTCGCGGGCGAGCTGGACTCGGCCAACGCCGACGCGCTGCGCGCGGTGCTGCAGGCGACGCTGGCCGGGGGCGGCGCGTGGGACCTCAGCGACCTGCGCTTCCTCGACGTGGGCGCGGCCGACTCCCTCGTCGCGGCGGCCGCCGGCCCGCCCGGGCTGACCGTCGTCGGCGCCTCGCGGCTGACCGCCCGGCTGGTCCGCCTGCTGGCCGACCGCTACCCCGATCGCGCGGTGGAGCTGGTGGACGCGACCTCCGAGGGCGCCGGCCGGTGACGGGACCGGACGCCGCACCGGTGCACCGGTGCGCGTTCCACGCGGGACGGGCGGAGGCCGGCGTGATCGCCGCGGACCTGTGCCGCCGCGCGCTGGCGGCCGGGCGGCCCGTGGTCGCCCACGTCGACGACGAGCTCCGGCGGGAGGTGGTGGCGCGGCTGCCCGCCGCCGGAGTCGCGTTCGCGCCGCACCGCGGCCTGGCCGAGCGGTCGCTGGGGTCGCTGCTCGACGACTGGGCCGCGCGGCGGCCGCCCGGCGGGGACGGCCCGGTGACCGTGCTGTGCCAGGAGGCGTTCCCCCTCCTGCCCGACGCCGGGCTGTGGCGGCGCGCCGAGCACGCCACGACCGCGGCGGTCGCCGCACACGGGCTCGCGGTCACCTGCCTGGTCGACACCGCCGGGGGGCCGGCCGAGCGGCTCGCGGTCGCCCGCGCCACGCACCCGGTGCTGTGGTGGGACGGCGCCGACGTCCCCAACCCGGACCTGCGGCCGCCGGCCGGCCCGCCGCCGGGCGACGGCGTCCTCCTCGCCGACCGCCTGGTCGACCCGTCCGCGGGCATGGCCAACCGCCGCTGGTGGGACGCGTGCCTGGCCGCGGCCGGTCTGGCGCGCACGCGCCGCGAGGAGCTCGTGCTCGCGCTGCACGAGGCGGTCGGCACCGCGGCCGTCCTCGACGGCGTCCGGGGTGGCGGGCGGGGCGGTGTCCGGGTCCGCATCACCCGGCACGGCGGCACGCTGACCGCGGAGGTGGGCGTCCGCTCCGGCTGCCCGCCACTGGAGGCGCACGCGGTGCCCGCGGACCACCGGCTGCTCATGCTGTGGCTGGCGGGGAAGGTCTCCCCCGCGGTGTCGCTGGGTGTGCGGCCGGACGGGACCGGCAGCCGCATCGTGGTGTGCGCGCTGGACCCCGACACCGCCTGACCGCTCGTCGGCGTGTCGCGCACCCCGCCGCGGCGGGTCTCGTTGGTCACCGGGGTGGTGGACCGATGACCGACAGCGGGGTGTACGAGGGGGCGGTGGACCCACGCCGGCCCGAGCAGGCGCGGGCGTGGGTGCGCGCGGCCGCCGCGGCGCGCGGGTGGCCGCCGGACGTCGTCGACGAGGTGCTGCTGCTCCTGTCGGAGGTGCTGGTCGCCGACGCGGCGGCCCCCGGTCCGCGGCCGGTGCGGCTGCTCGAGGGCGGGCCCGGCCTGGAGGTGCGGCCGGCCGGTCGGCTGCCCGGGGACGCCGCTCGGCTCGCCCTCGCCGCCTCGGTGGCGACCGCCGTGCGGGTCGAGGCCGGCGACGGGGGCTGGGTGCGCCTGACGGCGGTCCCCGCCGGCCCGGCCCCGGCCTGAGCCGGGGCCGGGCGCGGCCTCAGGACGGGAGCAGCCGCCCCAGGACGCCCCGGACCGTGGAGCCCACCCGGTAGGACTGCACCAGCCAGGCGTTGCAGGTGATCACCGCGCCCGCCAGGGCCGGGACGGCGGCCTGGGTGAACCGCTGCCGGGCCTGCCACTTCCGGATCTCGGGCGGGGTCCCGGCCGAGGGCAGTGTCGCGTCCTTCACCTCGAGCCCGCCCTCGGAGGCGGCCTGCTCGGCCAGTTGCCCGATCCTCCGGCCGGTGTAGGCGGCGTACGCGGTGGCGCCGGCGCCCGCGACGGTGAGCGCGGCCTTGAGCGCACCCACCGTCCCGTAGCCCTGCTGGAGCGCCAGCCGCTGGGTGTTCGACCGGGTCAGCTGCAGCCCCGTCACGAGGGTGGCCGCGATCCCGCCCCACTGCGCGGGCGCGAACCGGCCCCAGGCGGAACTCGCCACCCGGACCTTGTCGATGCCGGCGGTCAGGTCGCTGCCGGACTTGTTCACGCCGGCGATGCCCATCACCGAGCCGCCGAACCACAGGGCGGTGCCGAGGTCGTGCACCGCCTGGGTGAGGTACCGGTTGTCCGTCGTCGTCACGGGTGCTCCCGTCCGGGTGCCGCGCACCCTCTGGACGTCCGCCGGGGTCCCCGCTGCTGAGGTGAGACGGACGTCCGGGTCGGCTACCCGCGCCACGCCGGGGTCACTCCGACGCGCTGGCCGTGTCCCCCTGCGCCTGCTCGCTGCTGGGGGGCCCGATCCACACCGTCTTGGCGTTGGTGAACTCGTACATGCCGAGCTCGGTGAGCTCGCGGCCGTAGCCGCTCTGCTTGACCCCGCCGAAGGGCAGCTCGGGGTAGCTGGTGACCATCCCGTTGACGAACGCCATGCCGCTCTCAACGTCGCGGATGAAGGTGGCCCGCTCCTGCTCGTCCTCGCTCCACAGGTTGGCGCCGAGGCCGTAGGGGTGGCTGTTGGCGATCTCGATGGCCTCCTCGAGGCCGTCGACGGTCCACAGCGCGGCCACCGGGCCGAAGACCTCCTCGGCGTAGAGGTCCATCTCCGGCGTGATGCCGGTGAGCAGCGTCGGCTCGTAGAACCAGCCGGGGCGGTCGGGGCGCTTGCCGCCGACGACGACGGTCGCGCCCTTGTCGACGGCGTCCTGCACGTACCGCTCGACGTCCTCGCGGCCGGACTCGGTGGCCAGCGGGCCGACCTGGGTGCCGTCCTCCATCGGGTCGCCGACGACGAGCGCGCCCATCTTCTCGCCGAACAGCCGGGTGAACTCCTCGGCGACGTCGGCGTGCACGAAGAACCGCTTGGCCGCGATGCAGCTCTGCCCGTTGTTCTGGCAGCGGGCGGTGACCGCGACCTCGGCGGCGCGGTCGAGGTCGGCCGAGGGCATGACGATGAACGGGTCGCTGCCGCCGAGCTCGAGCACCGTCTTCTTGAGCACGTCCCCGGCGATCGCGGCCACCGACTGCCCGGCGGGGGCGCTGCCGGTGAGGGTGGCGGCGGCGACGCGGTCGTCGCGCAGGACCTGCTCGATGGACGAGGAGCCGATCAGCAGGGTCTGGAAGACGTCGGCGGGGAAGCCGGCCTTGCGGAACAGCTCCTCCATGTACAGCGCGGTCTGCGGCACGTTGCTGGCGTGCTTGAGCAGCCCGACGTTGCCGGCCATGAGCGCCGGGGCGGCGAAGCGCATCGCCTGCCAGAGCGGGAAGTTCCACGGCATGATCGCCAGCACGACGCCGATCGGCTGGTGCACCAGGTACGCCTGCTCCGCCCCGACGGCGCCGGCGTCGGCGGGCTCCGGCTCGAGCATCGCCGGGCCGTGCTCGGCGTAGTACCGCAGCGCCTTGGCGCACTTGGCGACCTCCGCCTTCGCCGCGGCCAGCGTCTTGCCCATCTCGGTGACCATGAGCTCGGCGACCTGGTCGGCGTCGCCGTCGAGGACGTCGGCGGCCGCGCGCAGCCAGCCCGCCCGCTCCTCGGGGGCGGTCAGCCGGTAGCTGCGGAAGGCGGCCGCGGCGCGGCCGATCTTCTCGTCGAGGGCCTCGTCCGACAGCGGCTCATAGGTCTTGAGCGTCTCGCCGGTGGCCGGGTTGGTAGTGGCGATGGCCATGTCGGTCCCTCCCTCGTCGGCGCGCGGGGCTGCACGCCGTCCCGGGCAGAGCCCCTACCCGTCCCCGCCCCGCTCACGCTCACCCGACCGGGAGCCCGGCCAGCCCGGCGACCAGGCCCAGCACCGCGCAGACCCCGAGGGTGCGCAGCACCGACCACCGGACGCGGAAGAGCAGCACCGCCGCCACCGCGGCGATCGCCAGCGGGACCCACCGCAGCGTGCCCGGGTCCGGCACTTCGAGCGCCAGCGGCCCGGCGTCGACCTCGTGGGTGCCGGAGAACAGCGTGTGGACGGCGAAGTAGACGCCCAGGTTCGCGATGACCCCGACGACGGCGGCGGTGATGCCGGTGAGCGCGGCCGACAGCGACCGGTTGCCGCGCAGCCGCTCCATGTAGGGGGCGCCGAGCAGCACGAACAGGAAGCTGGGGACGAAGGTCACCCAGGTGACCAGCAGCGAGGCGACGACGGCCGCCACCCACGGGTCCAGGTCCCCGGACGCCCGGTACGCGCCGAGGAACGCGACGAACTGGACCACCATGATCAGCGGCCCGGGTGTGGTCTCGGCCAGCGCCAGCCCGCGCACCATCTCGCGCGGGGTCAGCCAGCCGTAGACCTCGACCGCCTGCTGGGCGACGTAGGCCAGCACCGCGTAGGCGCCGCCGAAGGTGACCACCGCGGCGCCGGAGAAGAACAGGCCCTGCTGGGTGAGGACGCTGCCCCCGCCGGTCAGCACGGCGACCGCCGCGACGGGCAGCCCCCAGACGAGCAGCCCGGTGACGAGCACCCGCACGGTGCGCCGCGCGCTGGGGGCCTCGTGGTGCAGGACGTCGTCCGAGACGACCGGCGGCGGTCCGGCGTCGGGCCCCTCGGCTGCCTTCTCCTGCGGCAGCGCCGACGGCCGCCACCGGCCCAGGGCCCAGCCGGCGACCCCGGCGAGCGCGACCACCGCGGGGAACGGCACGCCGAACAGGGCGAGCGCGAGGAACGCCGCGACCGCCAGGACGACCAGGGCGCGGCTGTCGAGCGCCTTCTTCCCCACGCGGACGACGGCCTGGACGACGATCGCCAGCACCGCCGCCGCCAGGCCGGTGAACAGGGCGGTGATCGCGGTGGTGTCGCCGAAGGCGACGTAGACCGCCGACAGCGCCAGCAGCGCGAGCACGCCGGGCAGCACGAACAGGCCGCCCGCGACCAGGCCGCCGCGGGTGCCGTGCAGCAGCCACCCGACGTAGGTGGCCAGCTGCTGGGCCTCGGGGCCGGGCAGCAGGGTGCAGTAGTTGAGGGCGTGCAGGAACCGGCGCTGGCCGATCCAGCGGCGCTCGTCGACCAGTTCCCGCTGCATGACCGCGATCTGGCCGGCCGGACCGCCGAAGGTCTGCAGCGACACGAGGAACCAGGCGCGCACCGCCTCGCGGAAGGACGGGTACGCCGTGGCGGGGGCCGCCGTCGGCCCGGCGGGGGTCGGCTCGGTCATCGCGGGCTCCGTCGGGTCAGGCCGGTTCACGGCCGAGCAGCAGGCGGCGTCGGGTGTACTCGTAGAGGCCGTCGAACAGCGGGCCGGAGACGGCGAGGGTCCGCTCGTCGTCGCCGGTCATCGACAGCCCGCGCAGCAGGACGTCGAGACCCGGTGCCTCGGGGGCGTCGAAGCGGCCGTCGTCCAGGTCGGCCTCGTGCACGATCTCGCCGATCCGCTCGAGCACGGGGTCGTCGAGGCCGTGGACCCGCAGGATCGTCTCGAACGAGCAGTCGCCGCCGACGTGGCCCAGCGCGACGCCGCGCATGTCGAACGGCGTGGCGTCGGCCGGGACGTCGGCGGGGTCGGCGACGAAGACGAACTCGGCGCCCGGGTCGACGAACCGGCGGATCAGCCAGGCGCAGGCGGCGCGGTCGACGTGGATCCCGGCGCGGGTCGCCCACCTCACGACCGGATCCCCCGCCCGGCCGCCACCGGCTCGCCGGCCGCGGTCGCCAGGGCCCGCAGCGCGGCGCCGGCGGCGTCCCGCTCGGGCGGGGGGAAGAAGTCCCGCCGCCCGACGGCCCGCCACTCCTGCCGCAGCCGCCGCAGCGCCCGGGTGCGCTCGGCCGGCGGTTCCCCGAGCGCCGCGGTGCACTGGGCGGCCAGCTGGCGGTACTCCTCCGCCCGGGCCGCCGCCATGCCGGCCGCGAGCTCGCGCTCCTGTGCGGCGGTCGCCGGGTGGGCGGTCCAGATGCCGGCGCTGCCGCCGGCGGCCAGGACGTCGTCGGCGAGCCACTCGAGCGCCTCCCGGGTGCGGGCGTCGGCCGGCAGGGCCACCACCCCGTCGGCCAGCTGCGCGACACCGAGTCGGCGCAGCCGCCGCCACAGCGTCGTCCGCGGACCCGAGGGCTCTCGCGGGAGGCGGTAGGACAGCAGCACCCACTCGCCGGTCCCCGTCACAGCACTGATGCAACCACGGTTGCACTCCTGCGTCCAGCATCAGGCCGCAGGGGCGAGCAGGGGCCGGCGGATGGTGATCTCGGTGCCGTCCGGACGGTAGGTGCGCCATCGGCCGTCCGGTTGTCGATCCGCGCCACCACGTGCGGCTCGTGCCCGCGCAGCAGCGGCAGCGACCCGGCGGCCAGGGTGTTGTCGGCGACCTGCACCAGCGCATCGCCGAGCCGCTGGGCGCGGGTGCGGTCGTCCCCGGCGGGCCGGTCGGCCTGCACGTGCGCCTCCAGGGCGGTCTGCAGCCTCTCCCCACCGACCGCGTCCAGGTGCCCGCGGATGGTCAGCGAGCCGTCGGCGTGCCTGGCCAGGGTCAGCGACCGCCCCTCGGTCGGGTCCGGCTCGGGACCGTCGGGGTCGAGGTCGTTGCAGTAGTGCTGCACCACCTGGACCAGATCGGCGTGCTCGCGCTCGATCGCGACGCCGGTGAGCACCGCGTCGATCACCGCCAGGTCCACGCCCTGCTCGAGAGCCGAGGCCAGCCGCTCGGGGGTCACGGCGCGGGCGGCCACGGCGACCTGCTCGGCCGACACCAGCCCCGCCTCGTGCGCCTCCGCCAGCGCGGGCAGGTGCTCCAGGGCGTGGCCGTTGCGCACCAGCCGAGCGGCCTCCGCCGTGGACAGCCGGCAGTGCCCGCGCAGCCACGAGGTCATCGACCTCTGCCCGTCGTGCCCGGGCGCCTGCTGGTTCTCCGCGGACCGCACCGCGCGGGCCAGCCGGGCGTCGACCCGGTTGCGCTCGGCGACCAGCGCGGCGACGTCGTCGAGGACGTCCCCGCTGCCCAGCTCCTCCGAACACATGATCGAAGCCTGGCCGATGGAACCCCCCGGCGCGAGCCGAATCTGCAGGGCAGACGCCTGTCCACAGTCCTCGCCGACCCCTTGCGCGGCGGTCGCCGGGCACCTCCGCGATGACTCCCGCGGGGCACACCGGTCACCCCTGCATGACCCTCGTCATCGGCGACATCACCGTCTCCCTCGACGGCTTCGTCAGCGGCTCCGCCGACGGCGTCGAGGCCCTCCACGCCTGGGCGCTGAGCAGCGACCACCCCGTGGACCGCGGCGTCCTGGAGCGGCACGCGGCCGCGAGCGGCGCCGTCGTCATGGGCCGGCGCACCTTCGACGAGGTCGACCGGGGGTGGACCGACGGGATGGGCTACGGCGCCGCCGTCGACGCCCGGCCGCCGTTCTTCGTCGTCACCGGCAGCCCGCCCCGGGAGTACCGGCTCGCGGCCACCCACGACTTCACCTTCGTGACCGCGGGCCCGCAGGCGGCCGTGGAGCAGGCGAGGGAGACCGCCGGCGACCGCGACGTCTTCGTCATGGGCGGCGGCGCGCTGGTCGGCTCCTGCCTCCGCGACGGGCTGCTCGACGAGCTCCGCCTGCACGTGGCGCCCGAGCTGCTCGGCGCGGGCACCCCGCTGTTCGCCGGCGCCGGCCGGCACCGGCTGGAGCAGGCCGCCGTCGAGGTCTCGCCGGTGTGCACGCACGTGACCTACCGCGTGCTCGGCTGACTCAGGGACGGCGGGAGCGGAAGTCACCGCGGCCGGTGTCGCGGCGCCAGTCGTCGAAGGACTCGCCGGTGAGCTCCTCGAGCAGCGCGACGTCGGGCAGCAGCGGCGCCAGGACCTCGCGCCGCACCTCCACCGGCATCGGCGGCCGCGGTGCCCTCTGCGCGTGCAGCGCGGCGAGCAGCGGCCGGGACACCAGCCGCCACACCTGCGGCGGGGCGTACGCCCCGAGCGCCGCACCGGCCCGCGCGACCCGCGACAGCGCCCGGTAGCGGGCGGTGTCGGCCACGAACGGCTTCACGTTCTCCGGGGCCACCGTGTGCGCCACACCCGGCTCGACGCCGAGGAAGGCGCTGACCCGGTCCAGCGTCTCGCGCGGGGAGTCGACCAGCTGCCGGTACCGCAGCAGGAGCACCTGCTCGCGCGGCAGGACGGAGTACAGGTCGCGCAGCTGCTCGCCGTAGCGGCCGAGCCGGCGGTAGTGCCAGAACGGCGCCCAGCCGGCGGCGACGCGGGACTCCTCGCGCTCGACGGCGGTGGCGAAGTCGGCCTCGGGCTCCAGCCCGTCGGCGCGCAGGTGCACCCAGTTCGACCAGGCGCGGTCCACCGGGTCCCGCACGATCGCGACGACGCGGACCCCCGGGACGTCGGCGGCCAGCCGGCGGTGCGCGGCCCGGTCGTACAGGTAGAACGGCGTGCTCTCCCCGCGCACCGTGCCGGGCGGGGCGCCGTCGAACAGCCGCAGGTAGTCCCCCCGGCGCCAGACCCACTCGCGGGCGCTGTGCGCGTCGCCCGGGCCGCGCTGGCCGCTGCGCGCGGGCGGGCCGCCGTCGGTCAGGTAGTACTTCGGCTCCTTGACCGGCGACAGGTAGAGCCCCGGGTGGGTGGCCAGCGCGGCGTGCAGCGCCGTCGTCCCCGCCTTCGGCGCCCCGGCCAGCACGAACTGGGGCAGCCGGTCGGCGTCGGTGCTCATCGGTCCCCTCCCTGCCCCGGGCGTCCCGCGGTGTACACACGGAGAGGCCCGCCCCCTCCCCCGAACGGAGCCGCCGCGTGACCGCGTCCGCGCCCCGCCCTCCGGCGCCCGACCGCTTCTGGTCCGACGCCCAGGTCGTCGTCGAGCCCGAGGACCCGCGCCCGGGCTCGTGGGCCGGTGCCCCGTCGGCCCAGCTCGTCGACGGCACGTGGTGGCTGGCGTACCGGCTGCGCCGCCCGGTCGGCGAGGGCCGCGGCTTCGGCAACGTGGTGGCCCGCTCCGACGACGGCGTGCGCTTCGAGCCGGTCGTCGCGATCGGCAAGGACCGCTTCGGCGCCGAGTCGCTGGAGCGCCCGGCGCTGGTACACACCCCTGAGGGCCGCTGGCGGCTCTACGTCAGCTGCGCCACGCCGGGCAGCAAGCACTGGCGGGTCGACCTGCTGGAGGCGGACACCGTGGAGGGTCTGGCCACCGCCGAGCCGCGCACGGTGCTGCCCGGCGACGCCACCACGGCACCCAAGGACCCGGTGGTCCGCCGGGACGGCGACCGGTGGCACCTGTGGGCGTCGGTGCACCCGCTCGACGACCCCGGCGCCACCGACCGCATGACCACCGAGCACGCCACCAGCCCCGACGGCGTGACCTGGACCTGGCGCGGCACCGCCCTCGCCGGGACCGCGGGCAGCTGGGACGCCCGCGGCGTGCGGTTCACCGCGGTGGTGCTCGACGGCCCGCGCACCTGGGCGCTCTACGACGGCCGGGCCACCGCCGAGGAGAACTGGGAGGAGCGCACGGGTCTGGCCGAGCACGACGGCGAGCTCGGCTTCCGCGCCGCCGCGGGCGGGCCCCACCTGCAGAGCCCGCACACGCCGCACGGGCTGCGCTACGCCGACGTCGTCGCGCTGCCGGGCGGCGGGGCGCGGTGGTTCTACGAGGCCACCCGCGCCGACGGCGCGCACGAGCTGCGCACCGTCGTCCTCCCCGCCTGACCGGTCCGTCCGCGACCTCGACACGCGGTAATCCCTACCAGACCGATGGACTTGACAGGCTTTGGCGGGCGGGGTCGGATGGTCGGCGTGGCACCCGCCCTGACGCTCACCCGCCGGTCCGCCGTGGACCTGGTGCGGGTGGCCAGCGCGCTGTGTCCGGCCGCCTGAGCGCCGACACCCACCTCCCTCCGCGCCGCCCCGACGGGACCGGCGCGCCCTGCTCAGGAGCCCCGCATGACCTCGCTGCTGTCCCCTGCCGCCCAGTCCGCCCGCACTGCCGCCCGCACGACCTCCGCGGCCGCCCTGGCCGCGGCGCTGCTCGCCGTCGCCGACGAGTGGCTGCCCCGCGTCGAGTACCGCGAGGGCAGCCGCTGGACCGGCCTGCTCCCTCCCGGCGACGCCGCCGACCTGGTCGACCCCGCGCTGCACGCCGACCTCACCGACGCCCAGGTGTGGCTGCTGACCTGGTTGCCCGGCCAGGGCACCCCGCTGCACGACCACGGGGGCTCGGCCGGCGCGTTCGCCGTCGTCGGCGGCGTGCTCACCGAGGACGTCGTCGGCGGGCGCCCCGGCGCAGTGCGCGAGGCGCCCACCGAGCTGTGGGCCGGCCGGGTGCGGCCGTTCGGGCCCCACCACGTGCACCGGGTGACCAACCGCGGGACAGTGCCCGCCGTGAGCGTGCACGCGTACACCCCGCGCCTGTCCCTGATGACCAGCTACCGCCTGGAGGCAGGCACCCTGCTGCGCACCGGCACCGAGAAGGCGGGCGTCGACTGGTGACCGGCCGTCCGCCCGGCGCCAGGAGCGTCGACCAGCTGCTGGAGGAGGCGCGCTCGCGGATCACGCGGGTGACGCCGGAGGAGGCCGTGCGGCGGGTCGCCGACGGCGCGGTGCTCGTCGACATCCGCCCGCAGTCGCAGCGCGAGGCCGACGGCGAGGTGCCCGGCGCGCTCGTCGTCGAGCGCAACCACCTGGAGTGGCGGTTCGACCCGGAGAGCGACGCCCGGCTGCCGCAGGCCACCGGGTACGACGTCGACGTCGTCGTGCTGTGCCAGGAGGGCTACACCTCCAGCCTGGCCGCCGACGCGCTGCGCTCGCTCGGCCTGGCGCGGGCGAGCGACGTCGTCGGCGGGCACCGCGCGTGGGTGGCCGCCGGGCTGCCGACCACCGGCGGGACGGCCGCGTAGACCGGTCCGGGGACGGCGGCGCGCGACGGAGGCCACCGCCGTCCCCGGACCACCGGGGTCAGGTCTTGCTCTTCCCCTGGGCGCTGGAGTGCTCGTGCCGGTCGTCGCCCTTCCGGACGTGACTCGTCTGCTTGGAGGCGCCGGTGGTCGCGCCCGCCTCGCTGGGTGAGAGCCCCTCCTTCTTCGCCTCGCGGGCGGCGGCGCGCTGGGCGTCGGGATCGGTCTTCTTGCTCATGGGGGCGGCGGTACCCGGCTCCCCGTCCGCCACGCCGGACAGCACCCGGAAGGTCCGCTCCGCCATGAGGTCGGCACCGAGGTCCCGCTCCGCCCGCGCCCGGGCCCGTGCGCCGAGGTCGGCCCGCAGCGCCGGGTCGGTGAGCAGGCCGCGCAGCGCCGCGGCCAGCGCGCCGGCGTCCCCGACCGGCACGACGGCGACGTCGTCCCGCAGCGCGCGCCGCACCCGGCCGACGTCGGTGCTCACGCACGGCAGCCCCTCGGCCATCGCCTCCAGCAGCACCAGCGGTCCCGCCTCCACCCGGGAGGACACGACGAACAGGTCCAGGCCGGCGAGGAAGGCGCGGTGGTCGTCCACCCAGCCCGGGAACGTGACCGGCAGGCCCTCGGCCGCGGCGCGCAGGGCCTCGCCGTCGCGGCCGGCGCCGCCGACCACCGCCTCGAACGGCACGTCGAGCCGGCGCAGCGCGGCGAGCAGGACGTCGAAGCCCTTCTGCGCGGTCAGCCGGCCGAACGCGCCGATCCGCGGCACCGCGTTGCCGGCCGGGCCGGCGGGGTCCGGCGGGACGTCGACGCCGTGGGGCACGACGTGCGCCCGCGCCGGGTCGACGCCGAGGTCGGCCACCACCTGCAGGCGGCCCTCCTCCGAGGGGCTGACCACCGCGCCCATCCGCCGGTAGAGGGCGGACAGCACGGCGCGCTCCTCCCCGCCGCGGGTGTCGCCGACCAGGTGCAGCACCCCGGCGGTGGGCGCCACCCGCTGCGCGGCGGCCACCGCGGCGGCGTTGGAGGCGGGGTCGACGAGGTTGACCACCACGACGTCGGGGCGCTGGGCGGCCAGCGCCGCCCGGGTGCGCGGCGCCGCGGCGGTGTGCCGGGTCAGCGGGACGACGGCGCGCTCGACGTCGAGGTGCGCGAAGCCGGCCGCTACCGGCTCGGCGCACACCAGCGACGCCGTCCAGCCGTTGTCGGCCGCGCGGCGCAGGTGGTGGGACAGCCACACCTCCGCCCCGCCCCACCCGCTGGAGTCGGCGACGAAGGAGACCCTCACGAGGCGGCCAGCTCGAGCGCGGCACCGGCCACCGCGGACGGCGAGACGGTGGACGCGCAGCGGAACTCGATGGGGCAGGCCAGGTGCGGGCACGGCGCGCACGCCACCGCCGGGGTCAGCGCGCGGTGCCGGGGACCGGGGTGCGCCCACCGGACCGGGTCGCCGGGCAGGAACACGGTGACGCTGCGGGCGCCGACCGCCGCGGCCAGGTGCGCGGAGCCGGTGTCGTTGCCGACCAGCACCGCGCTGTCGCGCAGCAGCGCGGCCAGCCCGCCGAGGCTGGTGGCGCCGGTGAGGTCGACCGCGGGGGCGCGCATCGCCGCGGCCACCCGGGCCGAGATCTCCCGCTCGCCGGCCACCCCGGTGACGACGACGTCGAGCCCCTCGGCGGCCAGCGCGTCCCCGACCGCGGCGTAGCGCTCGACCGGCCAGCGGCGGGTGGGCGCCGACGCCCCCGGGTGCAGGACGGCGTAGCGCCCGGGCTCCAGCCCCGCGGCGGCGAGGGTGGCGGCGTGCTCGGCCTCGTCGTCGGCGGTGACCGGGAAGCCCATGCGGGCGTCCCCGCCGGCCGGCAGCCCGAGGTGCTCGAGCAGCGCGACGTGCCGCGCGGCCTCGTGCAGGTGCAGCGGGTAGCGCAGGTGCAGCGCCTCCGTCCCCGGCGGCGGGTCCCAGCCCGTGGGCGCGAACCCGCCGGTCAGCCGGGCGCCGAGGGCGGCGGTCACCCGGTTGGCCGCCGGCCGGTCGCCGTAGGCCTGCAGCGCGAGGTCGAACCGGTGCTCCCGCGCCGCGGCGGTGAACGCCGCCCACCCCGCGCGGTCGACCGGGCCGTCGGGGACGCCGGGAACGCCGGGGAACGGCAGCAGCGCGACCGGGACGCCGAGGCGCTCGACCACCGGCGCCATGCGGCCGAAGGTCACCAGCGTGACCTCGACGTCGGGCCGGGCGGCGCGCAACCGGCGGAGCGCGGGGACGGTGCACAGCAGGTCGCCCAGGCCCACCCGCAGCCGGACCAGGGCCAGGCGTCGGACGGCGGGGTCGGCGAGGGGCGGGGTCACCAGCGCCCACTGCCCCGGCGACGCAACTCCATAACGCCCAACCGACGGGTGCCGCCGCTTCGTGGTGCACTACGAGTCCTGCCCCCGACGCCGGAGGTCCCTGCGTGTCCCGTCCCGCTGCCGACCTGCACGTGCTGCGCCTGTGCAGCGTGTTCGAACCGCCGGCGGCCCGGCCGGCCACGGCGCCGGGGGCGCTGCCCGGGGAGCTGGACGCCCGCACGGCGCGGTTCGACCCGATCGGCGGGATGCAGAACCACACGGCCACGCTCACCCGCTGCCTCGACGCCGCCGGCGTCGCGCAGACGGTGGTGACCGCGCGGCTGGCCGGCCCGCGCGGGACGACGTCGCTGGGGCGCGGCGCCCGGGTGTCCCGCACCGGGCTGCGGGTGCCGCGGCTGCGGCAGCTGTGGGCGCTGTGCGGGCTGTCGGCGGTGCTGCGCGCCGGCCGCCGGGCGCCGGTTGACGTGGTGCACGCCCACCAGGGCGAGGACCTCGCCACGCTCCCGCTGGCCCGGCTGGCCGCGCGGGTGCACCGGGTCCCGCTGGTGGTCACCGTGCACTGCAGCGTCGGGCACACGCTCACCGGTCGCGGGCCGCGGGTGCGGCTGCTGCGGGCGCTGGGCGGCTGGATCGAGCGCAGCACGTTCCGCCGCGCCGACGCCGTCGTCGTCCTCACCGGGCGGACCGCGGCGGCCCTGCGCGCGGACGGCGTGCCGGCCGACCGGCTGTCCACCATCCCCTCCGGCTTCGACCCGGCGCTGTTCCGCGGCGGCACCCCCGACGTCTTCCCCGGCGTGGCGCGGCCGCGGATCGGCTACGTCGGCCGGCTGGCGCCGCAGAAGGACCCCGCCACGCTGGTGCGCGCGTTCGGCCGGATGCGGGAGCAGGCGTCGCTGGTCGTCGTCGGCGACGGGCCGGACCGGGCGCTGGTGCACCGGCTGGCCGCCGAGAGCCCGGCCGCCGACCGGATCACGCTGGCCGGGTTCGTCGAGCACGCCCGGGTGCCCGGGGTGCTGGCCTCCCTCGACGCGCTGGTGCTGCCCTCGGCCTACGAGGAGATGGGCTCGGTGCTCACCGAGGCGATGGCCGCGGGCCTGCCGGTGGTCGCCAGCGACGTCGGCGGGATCCCCGAGGTGGTCCAGGACGGGCGGACCGGGCTGCTCGTGCCGCCCGGCGACGTCGGCGCGCTGGCCGCCGCGCTGGACCGGGTGGCCGGCGACGAGGTGCTGCGCGCGCGGCTGGCCGCCGGCGCCCGGGCCCGCTCGGCCGGGTACGGGTGGCCGGCGCTGTTGGCGAGGGTGGCCGCGGTCTACGGCCGGGTGCTCGGCGTCGACGCCGACCTCGAGCCTGCCGCGTGACCCCGCGGGTCGCCGTCCTGGTCCCGGTGTACGACCAGGCGGCGTTCCTGCCCCGGGCGCTGGAGTCGCTGCTCGCCCAGGAGGAGACGGCGTGGGAGGCGGTGGTCGTCGACGACGGGTCCCGCGAGCCGGTCGCCGTCCCCGCCGACCCCCGGCTGCGGCTGGTGCGCACCGAGGACAACCGTGGTCTGGGCGCGGCGCTCAACCGGGCGCTGGACGAGACCACCGCACCCGTCGTCGCCTACCTGCCGGCCGACGACGTCTGGTCCCCCGCGCACGCCGCCACCCTGCTCGACGCCCTGGCCGACGATGGCGTGGTGCTGGCCCGCGCCGACCTCGACGAGCCGGCCGACACCCCCTACGCGCAGCTGGTGCAGGTCGCCCACCGGCGCACCGGCGACCGCTGGACCGAGCGCGCCGAGCTGGAGAGCGACGACCTCGACCGGCTGATGTGGTCGCGGGTGGCCGCCCGCGGGACGACGACCGGCACCGGCCGGGTCACCTGCGCGTGGACGCGGCACCCCGGGCAGCGGTCGCGGGCGATCCGCGAGTCCTCCGACGGCGGCCTCAACGTGTTCCGCAGCCGCTACCGGGTGGCCGGGCCGCTGCGGTTCGCCTCCACCGACGGCGGGGAGACCGACGAGGTCGCCCGGTACGCGCGGTTCCGGGAGCGCGCGTACCCGCCGTCGCCGGACGGGCTGCGGGTACTCGTGGTGGGCGAGCTGGCGTTCAACCCCGAGCGGGTGCTGGCGCTGGCCGAGCGCGGCCACTCCCTCACCGGCCTGTGGACCGCCGACGGCCTCGGCGACTCCACCGTCGGGCCGCTGCCGTTCGGGCACGTGCCCGACCTCGACCGCGACCGCTGGCGGGACGGGGTGCGCGCGCTCGCCCCCGACGTCGTGTGGGCGCAGCTGAACTGGCGGGCGGTGCCGTTCGCGCACGCGGTGCGGCAGGCGTTCCCGCACCTGCCGTTCGTGTGGCACTTCAAGGAGGCGCCGCAGCGCAGCGTCGTGCGCGGGGAGTGGCCGCTGCTGGCCGACCTGGTCTGCGGCGCCGACGCCTGCCTGTTCGCCACCGAGGAGGAGCGCGACTGGTTCGCCCTCGCGCTCTCCGGCCGGGTCGACCCCGCACGGCTCGGCGTCCTCGACGGCGACCTGCCCAAGCGCGACTGGCTCGACGCCCCGTTCTCGCCCCGGCTCTCCGACGCCGACGGGCAGCCGCACGCCGTCCTCGCCGGCCGGCCCTCGGGGCTGGACCTGGACTGGGTGCTGGCGCTGGCCGACCGCGGCGTGCACACCCACCTGTACGGGCAGGTCCGGGCGCCGGGGGCGAAGGGGTCGTGG
Organism: Geodermatophilus sp. SYSU D01045; assembly: GCF_054050295.1. Lineage (NCBI taxonomy): Bacteria > Bacillati > Actinomycetota > Actinomycetes > Geodermatophilales > Geodermatophilaceae > Geodermatophilus > Geodermatophilus sp. SYSU D01045. Next base: position 79,792 of record NZ_JBJGZB010000005.1, on the reverse strand, counting down.
ACCGGCTGGCTGGACGAGGCGCTGGCCCGCGCGCCGGGGTTCGTGCACGTGCACCCCGCCGTCGGGCCGGAGGACTGGGTGCGGGAGCTGTCCCGGTACGACGCCGGCTGGCTGCACCGCTTCGACTCGGCCAACGGCGGCGACCTGCGGCGGGCCGGCTGGGACGACCTCAACTCCCCCGCCCGGCTGCCGGTGCTGCTGGCCGCGGGGCTGCCGCTGCTGCAGCAGGCCAACCCCGGCTCCCTGGTCGCGGTGGAGCGAGTGCTGCGCGCCGACGGGACGGGGCTCTTGTACCGCTGCGCCGACGACGTCGCCGCGGCCCTGCACGCCGAGCTCGGGACGCGGGCGGGACACGCCGCCGCCGTGGCCGCGCGGGAGCGGCACGTCTTCGACGCGCACGCCGACCGCCTCGTGGACCTCTTCCGCTCGATCGCCCGCTGACCGAGGGCCGTCGTAGCGCTGTCGGCCCCCGGAACCGTCGGACCCCGCTCCTACCGTCGGCGCCGTGACGGGCGAGCTGCGCTGGGCGGTCACCGACGGGCCGGACGGCACCGCGGCCGTCGAGCTGCCCCGCGACGACGACGACGCGTGGCGCCTCGAGCAGCAGGCCCGCGGCGGCTTCTGGTGCGCGCGCGAGGCCGGCGGCTGCGGCGGCCGGCTGGAGGTCGAACACGGGCCGCGGCCCGCCTTCCGGCACGTGGGGTCCGCGGCGTGCGGGTTCGCCCGGCGCGGCGCCGCGGCCGGCCCCGCCTACGACGCGCTGCGCTACCGCCGCCCCCTGGTCGCGTGGCTCACCGGCCAGGGGCACGAGGCCCGGGTGGTGCGGGCGCCCGACCCCGGCGGCCACCCCGGCCTGCACGTCGTCGTCCCCGGTGCGGGCGTCCTCGAGGTCCAGCTCGCCCCGCTGGCCGACGACGCCTGGCGGGAGCGGGACGACCTGCTGCGGCGCGCGGACGGGCGGGTCACCTGGCTGCACGGCCCGGACGCCGAGGTGGCCGCGGCCGCCGAGGCGCGGGTGCGCGGCGCCGCGCTCGTGGTACGCCGGCACGACCGCAGCCTGATGGTCGGCGTCCGGGACGCCGACGCGGCGGTCCGCTGGGTGCGGCTGGCCGCCTGCCGGCTGACCGCCGACGGGCTGGACGTGCCCGGCCTCGCGGACGCCCGCGCCCGGCACGCGCGGCGCACCGCCGAGCGGGAGGCGGCCGCCCGGCGGGCCGGCCGGGCCGCGCGCCGCGCGCAGCCGCACGGCGCGGCGCCGTGGCTGCCCGGGTTCGAGCAGCTGCCCCTCCCCGCCGCGGGCCGGGAGACGGCGGGCCGGGACGCGCCGGGCCGGGAGACGGCGGGCCGGGACGCGCCGGCCCGGGAGGCCGCCGTCTAGGACGTCTCGGCCCGGGGCGGCTCCTCCGGCTCCCGGTCGGCGCGGTCGCGGCCCGGGAGGCGCAGCACGGGCAGGTGCAGGTGCGGCAGGTGCCGCGGCAGCGGGACGTGCGCGTGCGGCAGCCGGGCCACCAGGGCCGCCGGCAGCCGCACGTGCGGCAGGTGCAGGACGCCGCGGCGCGGCTCCTCGGGCGGCTGCGGCCGCGACCGGCCGAGGGCCGCCCTCCAGGCGCTGCGCGCCGCCGCCGCACGCGCCCGCGCGGCGGCCTGGGCCGCGCGGTGGTCCCGCTCCCAGCGGGCGGTGTTGCTCCGGGCCATCGCGGTGACCAGCGCGGTCAGCACGACGAACCCGACGACGCTGGCGACAGCCCAGCCCATGGCGGCCCTCCTCTGGACCGCGCCGCACAGCCCGGGAGCCCGGCGTCCGCGGCGGGTGACCGCAGGATCCCGCCGCTCCCGTTCCGCGACAAGTCGGTCCGCGCGACCCGCCGCGCGACGCGCCGACGACGAGCGCGCACGCCCCGCCGACGCGGGGCCTCCCGGCCCGCCCCCGAGACCCTGGGAGGAACACCGTGAAGGCAGTCGTGTGGCACGGCGTCGGTGATCGACCCCACGACCGTGCTCACCCAGGCCGGGGACATGCCCTCGGTGCTCGACGCGTACGAGACCTTCGACCGGCGCGAGAGCGGCTGGACCAAGGTCGCGCTGGACCCGAGCACCTGGGTCCGGGTGGGTCGTGCTCTGCCCCGCGGGACGGGGCAGAGCACGAGTCCGCGCGGGACCACCTGCTGGCACCCTCGCCGCGTGGCCTCCGCGGCGGGATGGGCAGTGACGACGGCCGGCGCCCTGCTCGTCCTGCTCGTGCTGCGGGACATCGTGCACACGCTGTGGCACCCCAGCGGCCGCCGCGGGCTGAGCCGGCGGCTCATGCAGGCGGTCTGGCAGGCCGGCCGCGGAGCGCGGCACCGGTCCGCGGCCGGATTCCTCGGCGGGCCGATGGCGATGGTCGTCGTCGTCCTGGTCTGGATCGCGCTGCTGGTGACCGGCTGGACCCTCGTCTACTGGCCGCACCTGCCGCACGGCTTCGTCTACGGCAGCGGGCTGGAGTCCGGCCGCAGCGGCGTGCTCGACGCCGTCTACCTGTCCCTGGTCACCCTGGCGACGCTCGGCTTCGGCGACATCGTCCCCGAGAGCCCGTGGCTGCGGATCGCCGTCCCGGTGCAGGCCCTCGTCGGCTTCGTCCTGCTGACCGCGGCGGTGACCTGGGTGCTCCAGGTGTACCCGGCGCTGAGCCGGCGGCGGGCGCTGGCGCTGCGGCTGTCCCTGCTCGGGCGGGCGGCGCTGCCCGCGGCGGACGTCGACGCAGGCCTGGTGCGGGAGGTCGCCGTCGACCTGGCGCAGGTGCGGGTCGACGTCACCCAGCACGCCGAGACGCACTACTTCCGCGACGTCGACCCCGAGACGGCGCTGCCGCTGCAACTGCCGGTCGCGCTGGCGCTGGCGGAGGCGGCCGGCCGCTCGGCCGACCCGCAGGTCCGCGCGGCCGCCGCGCTGCTGGGCCTCGCGCTCGAGGACCTCACCGGCGAGCTCGACCGGCAGTTCCTCCACCGCGGCGGGGACGTGCGGGCCCGGGTCGCCGCCTACGCCGACGACCACGGCCACCCGCCCGACGGGGCAGGCCCGGTTCGGCCGGGTGACGGGGGGTAACCCCGCCGCGGGTCGAGCCGCGGCCCCGCTGCCCCGGCTCCCCGGAGGTCCCGCAGACGTGTCCGACACGCCCACCCCCGAGCTGCAGACCATGCCGCTCGGCCTGTACGACCTGGTCACCTACGCGATCGCCGGCGCGGGCCTGGCCCTGGTCGCCTACTTCCTCTACTCGTGGACCAGCCGCGGCGAGGTGGGCACCCGCTACCGCCCCGCCGTCCTCGCCGGCCTGTGCATCGCGGGCGTCGCGGCGCTGTCGTACCTGGTGCTGTTCCTCAAGTGGGACACCGGCTTCGACCTGCAGGACGGCGTCTACGTCCCGAACGCCGAGGCCCGGGCGACCCTGTACCCGCGCTACGTCGACTGGACGGTGACCGTCCCGCTGCTGACCGCGGAGCTGCTGGCCGTCTGCTCGCTCACCGGCTCCCGGGCGCGCACCCTGCGGTTCACCACGATGGGTGCGGCCTCCCTGATGATCCTCACCGGCTTCCTGGGCAGCCAGGTCCTGGCCCAGGGCCGCGACGTCGGCACCCTGGTGCTGTGGGGCTGCGTCAGCACCGTTTTCTACGCCTACCTGTACGTCGCGCTGGCCGGTGCCGTCCGCTCCTCGACGGGGTCGATGAGCGTCGAGGCGGCGACCAGCCTGCGCAACGCGGCGGTCCTGCTGCTGGCCACCTTCGGCGTCTACCCGCTGGTTTACGCGGTCCCGGTGTTCGTCGACGTCACGCCGGCCTGGTTCGCCGGCATGCAGGTGGCCTACTCGGCCGCCGACGTGCTGGCCAAGGTGGGCTTCGGCGTGCTGGTCCACAAGGTGGCCAAGCTGCGCACCGCCGAGGACGTCGCCGCCGGCGTCGACACCCACCCCGAGTCGGTGTGGGTGAGCAGCGTGCACCAGAGCGAGGCCGTGCTGCCGAGCACGCAGGCCGAGCACCGCACCGCCCGGTTCGAGGACAACACCGTCGACGACGCCCCGGCGTTCGCCACGCACCCGCAGTACCCGCACGAGCACCACGAGGTCGAGCACCTGCCCGAGCGGGACCCCGGCAGCCGGCTCCCCGCCGGCCGGTACGCGGCCACCTGGGCGGACGACCGGACCTGACCGTGCCGTCCCCCGCCGGTCCGCTCGCGGTCCCCGCACGCGCCGCCACCGTCGTCTCCCTGGCGGCGGTCGCGACGGTGGTGGCCGTGGAGGTCGCCGTGGGCTGGGGGGACCTGGCCGGGCTGCCGCTGGTGGCCGGCCTGCTGCTGGGCCTCCCGCACGGGGCGGTCGACCACCTGGCGCCCGGCTCCCCGGGCCGGCCGCTGCGCCCGGCGCTGCTCGCCCTCGGCTACGCCGCCGTCGCCGTCGCCGGGTGGCTGCTGTTCCGGGCGGCACCGGGCCCGGCGCTGCTGGTCTTCGTGCTGGTGTCGACCTGGCACTTCGGCACCGGGGAGACCGCCTTCGCCGACCAGCGCGCGGGCCGCCCGGTGCAGCGGCAGGCGACGGCGTCGGCGGTGCTGGGCGCGCTGGTCCTGCTCGTCCCCCTGGTGCGCGGTGCGCCCGAGGCCGCGCCGGTCGTGGCCGCGGTCGTGCCCGGGAGCAGCGGTGTCCTGCCGGCCGCCATCGGGACGACGGTGCTGGTCACGGTGCTCCCGGCGGCCGCCGCGCTGGCCGCCGAGCGGCTGCTCTCCGGCCGGTGGCTGGAGGCCGCCGAGGTCGCGGTCCTGCTGGTGCTCGTCCTCACCGTCCCGCCGTTGGCCGCGTTCGGCGTGTGGTTCGGCTGCTGGCACGCCGTCCGCCACGTCGCCCGCCTCGTCGCCGCGGACCCGGCCAACGCCGGCGACCTGGCCCGCGGGCGGCTCGGCGCGCCGCTGCGCCGGTTCGCCGTCGCGGGGGCGCTGCCCACCCTCGCGGTGCTCGCCGCCCTAGCGCTGCTGTGGCCGGCCGCGGGAGGCTGGCGCGGGTCCCTGGCCACCGCCCTGCCGGTCCTCGCGGCGCTCACGCTCCCGCACGCGCTCGCCGTCGCCCGGCTCGACCGCGCGGCACGCGGGGACCTCCCGCCCGGGACGGTGCCCGCCGCCCCGGCCCGACGGAGGGAACGGAGACCGACGTGACCGTCGCCGCCCAGATGCTCGACACCTACCCGGCCGACCTCGGCGGCATCGACCGCGAGCGGCTGGCCGCCTGCCTCGAGGCGTGCGTCGAGTGCGCGCAGGCGTGCACCGCGTGCGCCGACGCCTGCCTGTCCGAGGAGATGGTCGCCGAGCTGCGGAAGTGCATCCGCACGAACCTGGACTGCGCCGACGTCTGCGAGGCGACCGGGCGGGTGCTGTCCCGGCACACCGGTTACGACGCGAACCTCACCCGCACCGTCCTCGAGGCGTGCGCCGCGGCCTGCCGCGCCTGCGGCGACGAGTGCGCCTCGCACGCGGAGATGCACGAGCACTGCCGGGTCTGCGCGGAGTCCTGCCGGCGGTGCGAGCAGGCCTGCCGCGACCTGGTGGCCACCCTCGGCTGACCGGACCGGGGCGCATGGCAGCGTGTGCGCCCGTGGTGAACGTCCTCTCGATCCAGTCGCACGTCGCCTACGGGCACGTCGGCAACTCCTCCGCCGTCTTCCCGCTGCAGCGCCTCGGCGTCGAGGTGTGGCCGGTGCACACCGTCCAGTTCTCCAACCACACCGGCTACGGCGCGTGGACCGGGCGGGTGTTCGACGGCCAGGCGATCGAGGAGGTCGTCGACGGCATCGCCGACCGCGGCGTGCTCGGCACCGCCGACGCCGTCCTGTCGGGCTACCTCGGCTCGGCCGACATCGGCCACGCCGTGGTCGGCACGGTCGGGCGGGTCCGCGCGGCCAACCCCGATGCCGTGTACGCCTGCGACCCGGTCATCGGCGACGTCGGCCGCGGCGTGTTCGTGCGGCCGGGCATCGAGGAGTTCATGCGCGAGGTCGCCGTCCCCGCGGCCGACGTCGTCACCCCCAACCACTACGAGCTCGACCTGCTCGCGCGGACGACGACCCGCACCCTCGCCGAGGTGCAGGACGCCGTCGCGGCGGTGCAGGCGCTGGGCCCGCGGGTGGTCCTGACGACGTCGCTGGTCGCCGACGACACCCCGGACGACGCCGTCGACCTGCTCGCCTCCGAGGGCGGCCGGCACTTCCGCGTGCGCACGCCGCGGCTGTCGGTGGCGGTCAACGGCGCCGGCGACGCGATCGCGGCGCTGTTCCTCGCGCACTGGCTGGACACCCGCTCGGCCGGCGAGGCGCTCGGCCGGGCCGCGGCCAGCGTCTGGGGCCTGCTGCGGCGCACCGAGGAGGCCGGCTCGCGGGAGATCCTGCTGGTCGCCGCCCAGGACGAGTTCGTCTCCCCGTCGCGCACGTTCCCCGTCGACGAGGTCTGAGGGCGGCCGTTCCCCCGCCTCACCCAGCGGGCGGGCCCGTACCGACCCAGCATGGTCGGGTGGACCTGTTCCGGACGAAGTCGGTGGAGGCCGTCCGCGCGGACGCCGGGGACGACGAGGGGGCGCCCAGCCGCAGCGGGCACCTGCGCCGGCGGTTGTCCGCCCGGCACCTGGTCGGCTTCGGCATCGGCATCGTGATCGGCACCGGGATCTTCACGCTCACCGGCGTGACGGCGAAGAACAGCGCCGGCCCGGCGGTGGTGGTCTCGTTCGCCGTCGCCGGCGTGGTCGCCCTGCTGGCGGCGGTCTGCTACGCCGAGCTCGCCTCGGCCGTGCCGACGGCGGGCAGCGCGTACACGTACACCTACGCCACGGTCGGCGAGGTCGTCGCCTGGATCATCGGCTGGGACCTGTTCCTCGAGTTCGCCCTCGGCGCGGCCGTGGTCGCCCGCGGCTGGTCGGGCTACGTCGGCAACCTGCTGGACCTGCCGCCGTCGATGTTCGGCGAGACCGCCACGGTGAACGTGGGCGCCGCGTTCATCGTCGTCGTCCTGACGCTCGTGGCGGTGCTGGGCATCCGCGAGTCGGCGCGGATCACCGGCGTGCTCGTCGTCGTCAAGGTCGCCGTCTGCCTGTTCGTGATCCTGGCCGGCGTCTGGTTCGTGCGGGGCGCCAACCTCACCCCGTTCGTGCCGCCGTCGCAGCCGGCCGAGGGCGGCAGCGGGCTGGCGCGGCCGCTCATCGAGGTGCTCGCCGGCCTGGAGCCGGTCGCGTTCGGCGTCGGCGGGGTGCTCACCGCGGCGGCCGTCGTCTTCTTCGCCTACACCGGCTTCGAGGCGGTGGCCAACCTGTCGGAGGAGACCCGGCGCCCGGCGCGGGACGTGCCGCTCGGCCTGCTCGGCACCCTGGGGCTGGCCACGGCGCTCTACGTCGGCGTCGCGTTCGTCGTCGTCGGGATGGTCGAGTACACCGACATCGACGAGGGCGCGCCGATCGCCGACGCGTTCGACCAGGTGGGGCTGGGCTGGGCGTCGTCGCTGGTGTCGATCGCCGCGGTGGCCGGGCTGACCTCGGTGATCCTCGTCGACCTGATCACCATCGGCCGCATCGGGTTCGCCATGGGCCGCGACGGGCTGCTGCCGCCGTCGGTGGCCCGGGTCAGCCCGCGCACCGGCGTCCCGGCGCGGGTCACGCTGCTGTTCGCCGTCCTGGTGCTGGTGCTGGCGACGTTCGTGCCGCTCGGGACGCTGGCCGACCTGGTGAGCATCGGGACGCTGTTCGCCTTCCTGCTGGTGGCGGTCGCGGTGCCGGTGCTGCGCCGCACCCGCCCGCGGCTCGAGCGGCCCTTCCGGGTGCCGTTCTCCCCCGTGCTGCCGGTCCTCGCCGCGCTGGCCTGCCTCTACCTGATGCTCAACCTGAGCATCGAGACGTGGCTGCGGTTCCTGGCCTGGCTCGCGCTCGGGCTGCTGGTGTACGCCGCCTACGGCTACCGGCACTCCCGGGTGCGCGCGGCGGCCCGCGAGCGCGCCGCGGAGCGGGCGTGAGAGGCGGACGGCGCCGTGCCGGACACCGGTGCAGGGTGCCTCGCGGACGAGGACGATGGGCCCATGAGCGCTGAGGACCCCGGGCGCCAGGCGGCGGCGCGCGCGGAGACCGCCGCCCGGCGCACCCGCGAGCTGGCCGAGCGGCTGGTCCGCCTGACCTCGGGCCAGCTGCCGTCCGAGGACGACGTCCGGGCGGCGCAGGAGGCGGCCGAGGACTCCGTCGAGCACGCGGAGGCGGCCCACCGCCGCGCCGCCGCGCGGCACGAGCACACGGCCCGGGTGCACGAGCGCGCGGCCCGGGTGCACGAGACCGCCGCCGAGCAGGGGGTCGGCGACCCCGAGGAGCACCGGCGCCAGGCGGCCCGGCACCGCGACGAGGCGGCGGAGGACCGGCGGCTGGCGGCCGAGGACACGGCCGAGGCGCACGAGGAGGCGACCCCGTGAACGAGACCGGGCGGGCGTCCCCCGTGGGTGCGCGGCACGTTGTGGACGACCTCGCCGACCTCGACGTGGTCCACGAGGAGCTCCGGGTCGCCGAGGAGGAGCTGCGGGCCCAGCAGGAGGAGATCACCCGGCTCGTGCAGCGCTACGAGGGCGAGCGCCGGTGGCACGAGCACGTCGCGGCGGTCCTGCCCGTCGGCCTGTTCGTCACCGACGGCACGGGCAAGCTCGTCGAGGTCAACCCGGCGCTCGCGGCGGTCCTCGGCGTCTCGCTGCCCCGGCTGGCCGGCAAGCCCCTGACCGTGTACCTCGACCCGCACGACGTCTCGGCCTTCCGCACCGCGCTGCGGGCGCTCGGCAGGGGCGGGACGACCGAGTACCGCGGTCCGGTCACCGTCCGGGGGCGGGACGGCGCGACGACCGCGGGACAGCTGTTCGGGGCGACGGAGGTGATCGACCCGGACGCGCTGCGGGCGCGGATCCGCTGGGTGCTGGTCACCGAGAGCAGCGGCATCCCGCTCGACGGCCCGGAGGCCCCCGGCGGGGAGCCGTCCGCCGGTCACGGGACCGGCGACGGCGCGCCGGTCACCGTGGCCGAGGCGCTCACCCAGCTGACCCGGCTGACCGGCGCCTCCGTGGACCGCCAGCACCTGCTCGGCCGGATGGCCGCGCTCACCGCCAGCGCCGTCCCCGCGGCGAGCTGGGTGAGCGTCACGATCGGCTCCCCCACGTCCCCGCGGGCGGTCGGCAGCGACTCCGTGGCCGCCCAGGACGCCGACGGGCGGCAGATGCGCGCGGAGGAGGGGCCGTGCTGGGACGCCGCCGCGCGGGGCGAGGTCGTCGTCGCGGGTGACCTGCGCACCGACCAGCGCTGGCCGGCACTGGCCCGGCTGGCCGCGGCCGGACCGGTCCGCAGCGTCCTCGCGGTGCCGCTGGCGCTGTCGGGCGAGCCGGCCGGCGTGCTCAACGTGTACTCCCCGGACGCCGACGCGTTCGGCGTCGCCGACCGGCGCATCGCCGAGCTGGTGGCCGTCGCCGTGGCCGCCGTCCTGCAGGAGGTCGGCGAGCGGGAGGCGCTGCGCCGGCTCACGTCCAACCTGGAGCAGGCGCTGTCCTCGCGGGCGGTCATCGACCAGGCCAAGGGCGTGCTCATGGGGCGGCTGGGCGTCGACGCCGACGACGCCTTCGCCCGCCTGGTCACCCTGAGCAACCGGCTCAACGTCAAGGTCCGCGACCTCGCCCAGCTGGTCGTGCAGGGCCACGTCGACGAGGTCATCGCCGCCACCCACTGACCGGGTGACGAGCCGGGACGGGGTCCTCCGCTACTCCGCCGGGTCCATGAGCACGACGGCGCCGCCGCGCTGGCCCGGGGAGGGCGCGAAGGCGCTGACGGTCACCCGGACCCGCACCGGCCGGCCGCGGCGGTTGACCGCCCGCAGCTCGACGGTCTCGTGCGCCGGGCCGTCCCCGGCCACCTGGCGGCGCAGCAGCGGGTGCAGCTCGGAGACCGGCAGGCCGATGTCCAGGTTGAGCAGGTACTGCCCGGCCACCTCGTCCTGCCGCATGCCCCAGAGGTCCTCGGCCGCGGCGTTCCAGGCCAGCACCCGCAGGTCCTGGTCGACGACGACGACCCCGGCGCGGAAGCTCGAGAGCACCCCCGTCATGAACTGGTTGAGCGTGGCGACCTCGTCGGTGCTGGCGCGCAGCTCCTCGTTGGTCGTGTGGAGCTCGTCGTTCATCGACTGGAGCTCCTCGTTCATCGTCTCCAGTTCCTCGTTGGTCGACTGGAGCTCCTCGTTGGTGGTCTCCAGCTCCTCGACCGTGGACTGCAGCTCCTCGTTGGTGGTCTCCAGCTCCTCGTTGGTCGACTGCAGCTCCTCGTAGGCGGTCTCCAGCTGCCGGTTGGCGAACTCCAGCTCCCGCTGCAGCCGCCGGTAGCGGGTGACGTCCTCGAAGACGACCGTGCTGCCGAGCGGGCTGCCGTCCTCGCGGGACAGTGGCACCACCTGGACGTCGAAGACCAGCGCCTCGGCCCGGGGCTGGTGGCGCTCGACGCCGCGCAGCCACACCGTCCGGCGGCTGCTGACCGCCTCGGCGATCGCGCTGCGCAGCTCGACCGGCCGGTAGGAGACCTCCAGGTCCTGGAACGGCCGGCCGACGTCGCGCTCGTCGACCCGGAACAGCCGCTCGGCCTGCTGGTTCACCATCACCAGCCGCCCGTCGGCGTCGAGGACGAGCTGGGCGTCGGGCGAGGCGAGCATCGCCTGGCGGCGCAGCCGGGAGAGGTCGCCGAGGCCGCCGTCGAGGTCGCCACGCGGCAGGGCCGGGACCACGCGGCGCTCGGGCGCCGCCGCGCCGTCCCGCTTGCGGAAGAAGCGGCGGGTGAGGTCGACCGGCACGAACAGCTGGGTGTGCGAGAGCAGCATCTCGGCCTTGCCGAGGAACAGCAGCCCGTGCGGGGCGAGCGCGAAGTGCAGCCGGCCGAGGATGCGGTTCTGCGTCTCCGCGTTGAAGTACATGAGGGTGTTGCGGCACAGCAGCAGGTCGACGTGCGAGATGGGCGCGTCCTGCACCAGGTCGTTGCGGCCGAAGATGACCGAACGCCGCAGGTCCTTGCGGAAGGCGAAGCGGGTGCCCTCCTGGGTGAAGTACCGCTCCACCTGCTCGGGGCCCAGGCCGGTCATCTCGCGCTCGGTGAACAGCGCCTGGCGGCCCTGGGCCAGCGCCTCCTCGTCGACGTCGGTGGCGTAGATCTTCACCCGCTCGCGGAACTCGTCCACGCCGAGCGCCTCGGCCAGCAGGATCGCCAGGCTGTAGGCCTCCTGGCCCGACGCCGAGCCGGCGCTCCACACCCGGATGACCGGCCCGGCCGCGGCCAGCAGGTCCGGGAGCAGCCGGTCGCGCAGGTGTTCCCACGCGGGGCGGTCGCGGAAGAAGCTCGTGACGTTGATGAGGATCGTGTTGAACAGCGGCGCGAACTCGTCGGGGTGGACCTCGAGGAAGTCCTGGTACTCGGTGACCGAGGCGATGCCGACCTCCGCCATGCGCCGGCGCACGCGGCGGACCAGGCTCGGCCGCTTGTAGCCGGTGAAGTCGAAGCCGCGCCGCTCGCGCAGGTAGACCAGCAGCGACTCGAAGTCGGGGTCCAGGCCCGCGGCGGCGTCGCTGAAGACGTCGGCCTCGGCGTCGTCGGCGTCCTCCAGCACGGCGCCGTCGGTGTCCGGGTCGTCGAGGTCGGGGTCGTCCAGGGCGGGGTCGTCCAGTGCCGGGTCGTCCAGGGCGGGGTCGTCCGTGGCCGGATCGTCCGTGGCCGGCCGCCGGCCGGTCCCCTCGCCGGGCGCCCGGCCGTCGGCGGTGCGCCGCTGCTCCTCGGCCACGGGTCAGGCCCCCGTCACGCTGTCGGTCGGGTCGCCGAGGACGTCGTCGGTGGGGTCCGGGACGCCCTCACCGTTGAGCGCCCCCTGCTCGAGCAGCCGCCGCAGCAGGCCGGCGGCGCGCAGCGCCTCGTCGTGCCGGCGGCGGAAGGCCAGCGCGCTGTGCCGGTGGCCGCCCGCCTCCGCGCGCATGCCCATCCGCAGGCTGAGCGAGGCCCGCTCCTCCAGGCCACGCAGCGCCATCCACAGCGCGCCCTCCAGCGCCTGCGCCTGCTCGGCGGCCAGCGCCTCGGGCGACCAGGCGTGCCCGACCCGACAGCGGAAGCGCTCCATGCCGCCCTCGGTGATCGAGAACAGGGAGCCGTGGCAGGTCGGGCAGCCGAAACCGGCCGGCGTCCCGGGGCGGTCGTCCTGGTCCATCGCGTCGCCGTCGAGCTGGGCCATCTCCGTCTCCGTGGTCATCAGGTCCGTCGGGGGTGGCGCGGCGGCGTCGTCGACCTCCTCGCGCAGCAGCCGCTCGAGCAGCGCGGGCATGCCGGAGACGGGCACGACGCAGTCCGCGCCGCCGACCTGCAGAGCGTGCAGCGGCATGCTCGCGTAGAGGGCGTCCTCGGGGTCCTGCGCGACGACGACGCCGCCCCGCGCCCGGATCGCGATCGTCCCGGCGGTGCCGTCGTCGAGCGCGCCGGACAGGACCACGCCCACCACCCCCGGCCCGTGCACGCGCGCGGCCGAGCGGAACAGCACGTCGATCGCGGGACGGTGGCCGTTCTCCCGCGGCCCCCGGGACAGCAGGAGGTGGCCGTCCACGACCATCAGGTGCCGGTCGGGCACGGCGACGGTGACGGTCCCCGGCCGCAGCGCCATCCCGTCGATGGCCGCGTGCACGGGCAGCGCCGACACGCGGGCGAGGACGGCGGGCAGGGCGCTGCGGCCGCTGGAGGGCATGTGCAGCACCACCAGCACCGGGGCGGGCAGGTGCCGCGGGAGGCCGGCGAGCAGCTCGCGCAACGCCTCGACGCCCCCGGCCGAGGCGCCGACGACCACCAGGTCGCGGTGCATCCTGACCGCCTCCTCCCGAGCTCCGTGCGCCGCCCGGTGCGGGCCGGTACGGAACGGCGTCAGGGAGACCGTAGTTGCCTCCCGGCCGGCTGACCGCACGGCGTGCGCGGGTCGCCCGCGAGGATGTGGCCGTGGACCTCAACGCGGACCTCGGGGAGTCCTTCGGTGCGTGGACCCTCGGCGACGACGCCGCGATGCTGCAGGTGGTGACCAGCGCGAACGTCGCCTGCGGCTTCCACGCCGGGGACCCGCTGACGCTGCGGCGGGTGTGCGCGCAGGCCGCGGACGCCGGCGTCGCGATCGGGGCGCAGGTGTCCTACCGGGACCTCGCCGGCTTCGGCCGCCGGTTCCTCGACGCCGCGCCCGACGAGCTGGCCGCCGACGTGCTCTACCAGCTCGGCGCGCTCGACGGCCTGGCGCGGGCGGCGGGCACGCGGGTGCGGTACGTCAAGCCGCACGGGGCGCTCTACAACGCGATCGTCACCCACCAGGAGCAGGCCGCGGCCGTGGTCTCCGCCGTCGCGGCCTACGACCGGTCGCTGCCCGTGCTCGGGCTGCCGGGCTCGGCGTTCCTGCGGCTGGCGGGCGAGGCGGGGCTGCCCACGGTGGCCGAGGCGTTCGCCGACCGCGCCTACACCCCGGACGGCACGCTGGTCCCCCGCCGGCAGCCGGGTGCGGTGCTCACCGACGCCGGCGAGATCGCCCGGCGGTGCGTCGCGATGGCCGCCGGGGAGCCGGTGACCGACGTCGGCGGCGGCCCGCTGGTGCTGACGCCGGACTCGATCTGCGTGCACGGCGACACCCCCGGCGCGGTGGCGATCGCCCGGGCGGTGCGGTCGGCGCTCACCGGCGCCGGCGTCGCGCTGGCGCCGTTCACCTGATGCGCGTCCTGCCGAGCGGGTCGGCCGCGCTGCTGGTCGAGCTCGACGACCTCGACGCCGTCCTCGGCTTCTCCGCCGCGCTGCGCGACCGGGCGCTGCCGGGCGTCGTCGACGTCGTCCCGGCCGCGCGGACGGTGCTGGTGGTGGCCGACGGGGACCTCGCGGACGTGCGGGCCGCCCTGGAGCGGCTGCCGTGGCGGCCCGGCCGGGCGGGCACCGGCGAGCGGGTCGAGCTGCCGGTGCACTACGACGGCGCCGACCTCGCCGACGTCGCGGAGCTGCTCGGCACCGACCCCGACGGCGTCGTCGCGGCGCACAGCGGGCGGGAGTGGACGGTGGCCTTCTGCGGGTTCTCCCCCGGCTTCGGCTACTGCGTCCCGTCCCTGGAGGCCGGAGCCGACCCGTGGGACGTGCCGCGGCTGGCCACCCCGCGGACGCGGGTGCCGGCCGGGTCGGTGGGCCTGGCCGGCGGGTTCACCGGGGTCTACCCGAGCGCGTCGCCGGGCGGGTGGCGGCTGGTCGGGCGCACCGACGTCGCGGTGTTCGACCTGTCCCGCGACCCGGCCGCGCTGCTGCGCCCGGGCGTGCGGGTGCGGTTCGTGCCGTGCTGACCGTCCTGTCCCCCGGCCCGCTGACCACGGTGCAGGACCTCGGCCGGCCGGGGCTCGGCGGGATCGGCGTGGGCCGGTCGGGGGCGGCCGACCGCGCCGCGGCCGCGCTGGCCGGCCGCCTGGTGGGCAACGACCCCGCGGCCGCGGTGCTGGAGGTGACCCTCGGCGGGCTGGCGGTGCGCGCCGGGGCCGACCTGCTCGTCGTCACCACGGGCGCGCGGTGCCCGGGGTCCCCGGTGCACGCGGCGCCGGGCCTGCTGCGCGCCGGGGCGACGCTGGCACTCGGGACGCCGGCCGCGGGGCTGCGCACCTACCTCGCCGTCCGCGGCGGGATCGCCGTGCCGCCGGTGCTGGGCTCTCGGTCCACCGACGTGCTCTCCGGCCTCGGGCCGGCGCCGCTGCGCGCCGGGGACGTCCTGCCGGTCGGGGACACCGCCGGCCCGGTGCCCGGCGTCGACGTCGCGCCGGTCGCCGACCCGCCCGCCGGGGAGGTGACGGTGCGGCTGCTGCCCGGCCCGCGCGCCGACTGGCTGACGGGTGCGGCGCTGGACGCGCTCGGGTCGGCCGCGTGGACGGTCAGCGCGGAGAGCAACCGGGTGGGGCTGCGGCTGGCCGGCCCGCGGCTGGACCGCGCGGTCGGGGGTGAGCTGGCCAGCGAGGGGCTGGTCCGCGGCGCGGTGCAGGTGCCACCGTCGGGCCGGCCGGTGCTGTTCCTCGCGGACGCGCCGGTGACCGGCGGCTACCCGGTGGCCGGCTACGTCGCCGACGACGACGTCGACCGCTGCGCGCAGCTGCGCCCCGGGCAGGTGCTGCGGTTCCGGCGCTAGGCGCGGAGGAGGGTGAGGTCGAAGGTGAGCGTGCGGAAGGGGTTGGCCAGCCCGACCTCCGCCGCGCGCTCCGGGTCGTCGACCTCGGGCACCTCCCGGACCAGGCTCTCCTTGACCCCGAAGACGGCGTCGGAGTCCAGGTAGGGCGAATCGGCGACGAACACGTGCGTGGTCACCGGCCGGTAGCCCTCCGCGGCGACGATGACGTGCAGGTGCGCCGGGCGGTTGGGGTGCCGGCCCGTCGCGGCCAGCAGCTGCCCGACCGGGCCGTCGTCGGGGATCGGGTAGTAGCGCGGCACCACCGAGCGGAACCAGAAGCAGCCGTCGTCGTCGGCGGTGAACAGGCCACGCAGGTTGCCCGGCGGCTGCACGTCCGGCTGCTGGACGTCG
Source organism: Geodermatophilus sp. SYSU D01045 (assembly GCF_054050295.1). NCBI lineage: Bacteria > Bacillati > Actinomycetota > Actinomycetes > Geodermatophilales > Geodermatophilaceae > Geodermatophilus > Geodermatophilus sp. SYSU D01045. The sequence goes on along the minus strand of NZ_JBJGZB010000005.1, from coordinate 64,199 downwards.
TAGAAGCCGTCCGCGTTGGCCTGCCAGACGTCGACGGCGGCGCCGGCCAGCGGCTCGCCGTCCGGGCCGGTGACCCGACCCGACACCAGGCACGGGGTGCCCTTGCCGTCGAGGGCGATGTCGTCGCCGAGCTGCCGGGGCGGGGACTCCACCACGTGGAAGGGCCCGAGCACGGTCGACTCGGTCGACGTGCCGCCCGAGCGGTGGTTGATCGTCTCCACCAGCATCGAGACCCCGAGGACGTCGGAGAGCAGGACGAACTCCTGCCGGACGTCGTCGCTCGTGTGCCCGGTGCGGGTGAGGAAGTCGATCGCGAACGCCCACTCCTCCTCGGTGAGCTCGACGTCCTTGACGAAGGCGTGCAGGTGGCGGACCAGGGAGGTCAGCACCTGCCGCAGCCGCGGGTCGGGCGTGCCGGCGAAGCTCGCCGCGACGACGTCGGCCGAGCGCTCCTCGCTGAACAGCTCGTGCATGCCGGCCACTCTCCCGGGGCCGTGCACCTCCGCGGAAGTGCACGACCCCGGGTGCTCAGAACGGGTAGGCGGGCAGGTCGCCGCGCACGGTCACCCACTGGGTCTCGGTGAACGCCTCGATGTTGGCCTGCGGGCCGCCGTGCCGGGAGCCGGTGCCCGAGGCGCCGACGCCACCGAACGGGGCGACCGCCTCGTCGTTGACCGTCTGGTCGTTGATGTGGACCAGGCCGGACGGGATGCGCTCGGCGAGCTCGAGGCCGGCGTAGACGTCGCGGGTAAGGATGCCCAGGCTCAGGCCGTACTCGGTGCCGGCGGCGAGCCCGGCGACCTCGTCGAGGCCGGAGAACGGCGTCACCGGGGCGACCGGGCCGAAGATCTCCTCCTGGTAGGCCGAGTGGTCGATCGCGACGCCGCCGAGGACGGTCGGCCGGTAGAACAGCCCCTCGTAGGTGCCGCCGGTGCGCACGGTGGCGCCCTTGTCGACGCTGGCGGTGACCAGCCCGTGGACACGGTCGCGCTGGCCGGCGTCGATGAGCGGGCCGAGCGCGACCTGCTCGCGGAACGGGTCCCCGACCGGCAGCTTCTCGACCTTCTCGGTGAGGACGGCGGTGTACTCCTCGGCGATCGACTCGTGCACCAGGTGGCGGCTGGTGGCCATGCAGATCTGGCCCTGGTGGCTGAACGTGCCCCAGGCGCCGACGCTCGCGGCCGCGGTCACGTCGACGTCGGGCAGCACGACCAGCGCGGAGTTGCCGCCGAGCTCGAGGTGCGCCCGCTTGAGGTGCTGGCCGGCGAGCGCGCCCACGATCCGGCCGGCCTTCGTCGAGCCGGTGAAGGCGATGACCCGCACCTGCGGGGCGGTCACCAGCGCCTCGCCGACGTCGGCCCCGCCGGGCAGGACCTGGAAGACGCCGGCCGGCAGCCCGGCCTCCTCGAAGACGCGGGCGAAGACGGCGCCGCCGGAGATCGCGGTGCGCGGGTCGGGCTTGAGGACGACGGCGTTGCCGAGCGCGAGCGCCGGGGCGATCGCGCGGATCGCGAGGATGGTCGGCACGTTGAACGGCGCGATGACGCCGACGACGCCGGCCGGGACGCGGCGGGCGAAGCTCAGCCGCGGGGCGCCGGTGCGCAGCAGCTCCCCGTAGGGGTGGCTGGGGAGCGCGGACGCCTCGTAGCACTCCTGGGCGCTGGTGTGGACCTGGAAGTCGCCGAACGGCTGGATGGCGCCGGACTCGCGGGCCAGCCAGCCCTTGATCTCGTCGGCGTTGTCCTCCAGCACCTGGCCGGCCCGGCGCAGCACCCGCGCGCGCTCCTCGAACGGTGCGGCGGCCCACGCGCGCTGAGCCTCTGCTGCCCGCTCGGCTGCCGCGTGGACGTCCTCGGGAGTCGCCCTCCCGACCGGCGCGATGACGTCGCCGGTGGCCGGCTCCACCGCGTCGTACGTGCCGCCGGACCCGTCGGTCCAGTCTCCGGTCCACACCTTGCCCTGCCACGCGCCGTCGTCCAGGAGTGCCACGTCGTCCCTCTCTTCGTCCCGCTGCTGGTCCCGCTGTTCCCCGTGCGCCTGCGATCCTCGCGGAGGTGTCTGCTGACCACCGCGCAAGGGGTCGGCAAGGTCTGCGCACAGGCTCCTGACCTGGGGATCCGCATCGCTGGAGGGCGTCGGGTCGGCTGGACTTCGATCATGCGTTCGGGTGGGCTGGGCGGCGGTGACGTCCTCGACGACGTCGCCGCGCTGGTCGCCGAGCGCAACCGGATCGACGCCCGCCTGGCCCGGGCGGTGCGGGCCGCGGAGCTGTCCCAGGCACCGGAGCGCGACGGGCTGAGGTCGATGACCTCGTGGCTGCGCGGGCACTGCCGGCTCTCGGCCGCCGAGGCGTCGCGGCTGGTGCGCAACGGCCGGGCGCTGGAGCACCTGCCGGCGCTGGCCGAGGCGCACGCCGCCGGTCTCGTGTCCGCCGAGCAGGTCGCCGTGGCCGCTCGCGCGGTGACCCCCGAGCGCCTGGTGGCCGCCGCGGACGCCGGAGTGGACCTGGCCGTGATCGACGCCGTGTTGACCCGGGTGGCGGTGGAGCAGGACCACGCCGCGCTGGTACAGGTGGTGCAGCACTACTGCACCGACCTCGACCCCGACGGTCCCGAGCCGGACCCCACCGAGGGCCGGTCGCTGACCTTGTCCCGGCACGCCGACGGCAGCCTGTCCCTCCGCGGGCACCTCGATGCGGTGGGCGGGGAGCGGCTGCAGACCGCCCTCGAGGCGCACGTGCAGGCCGACCGGCCCGCCGGCGACGAGCGCACCCGCGCCCAGCGCCTCGGCGACGCCCTGGTGCAGTTGTGCGACAACACCCTCGCCGCGGGCGCGGCGCCGGTGCTGCGCGGCACCCGGCCCCAGGTGATCGCCACGATCGCGCTGGAGGCCCTGGCCACCGGCCACGGCAGCGGGCAGCTCGGATCCGGGGCGGTGATCTCCGCGGCGAAGGCCCGCTGGCTGGCGTGTGACGGCAGCATCGCCCGGGTGGTGTTCGGCCCCGACGGCACCCCGCTCGACCTCGGCCGCGACAAGCGGCTGGCCGACCGCCACCTGCGCCGGGCCGTCGAGCTGCGCGACGGCGGGTGCGTGTTCACCGGCTGCGACGCCCCGACCTGGTGGGCCGACGTCCACCACCTCATCCACTGGATCGACGGCGGCGAGACCTCACTCGAGAACTCGGCTCTCCTCTGCGAGCGCCACCACACGAAGGTCCACCACGGCTTCCGCGTCGAACGACGACCCAGCGGAAGCTGGCGCACCTACCGACCCGACGGCACCGAGATCACCACCCCGGCGCCGCTGCTCGCCCCCGCGGCCTGACCGCGCCCCGGGGGAGCCCCGGCGCGCCCTCCCGCCGTCAGGTCTCGGACCAGACGCCGAGCTGGTTCCCGCTCGGGTCGGTGAAGTGGAACCGGCGCCCGCCGGGGAACGCGTACGGGCCGTCGACGACGCGGCCGCCGGCGCTCGTCACGGCGTCCACGGAGGCGTCCAGGTCGGCGGAGTAGAGCAGCACGAGCGGGCCGCCGGGACGGACCTCGTCGTCCAGGCGCAGGCCGCCCACCTCGGCCGCCGGGTCGCCCGGGTCCTGGATGCCGGCGTAGCCGGGGCCGTAGTCGGTGAACCCCCAGCCGAAGGCGTCGGCGTAGAACCGCCGGGCCCGGTCGAGGTCGGTCACGGCGAGCTCGACGTAGTCGATGGCGTGGTGCCGGTGCTGGGACGAGGAGTCGGCCATGCGCGGCAGACTGCACCCGGGCAGTGACGGGACCGGGCGCCCACCGGGAGGCGGGCGGCGACCGGGGCGCTCCTCCCCGTGACGACTCACCGCGCCCGTCGAACGCGTCCGCGGCACGTCCCCGAAGGGCCCGGGGCCGCCCCGATCCCTACCTACCGTTCTGCTCGTGAGGGCCGTAGGAGTGCAGGCGGGAGGGGCGTACCTGGACGGGATCCGGAGCCGGCTGCTGCTCGCGGTCCTCGTCGGCCTGGGTGCCGCGCTGTTCCACTACTGGCTGGACGACGAGGTGACCGCGACGGTCCTCGTCGGGCTCGTCACCGTCGCGGCGATCGCCCTGACGCCCAGCCCCGCGGAGCCCGCCGGACGGGACTGAGCCGGGTCAGCCGGCGCGCATCTCCTGGAGGATCGGGCCGGCGACCTTGAAGGCGTGGTTGGCGGCCGGGACGCCGGCGTAGACGGCGGCGTGCTGGATGACCTCGGCGATCTGGTCCTCGGTCAGGCCGTTGTGCACCGCGGCGCGCACGTGCAGCGCGAACTCGTCCCAGTGCCGCAGCGCGATGCAGATCGACAGCGTGGCGATGCTGCGCTCGCGCCGCTCGAGGCCCGGCCGCTGCCAGACGTCCCCCCACGCCACCCGGGTGATGAAGTCCTGGAACCCGGCGGTGAACGGCGTCGTGTTCGCCACCGCCCGGTCCACCCACGCGTCGCCGAGCACCTCGCGCCGGGTGCGCATCCCGGCCTCGCGGCGGGCCTCGTCGGTGGAGAGGCCGTCCGGGTCGGGTCCGGTCACAGGTGCCCCCCGGCGGCGTCGAGGTGACCGAGCAGCGCGCCGGTGACCTCCAGCGGCTGCTCCAGGTTGGGCAGGTGCGCGCCCGGGCTCACCGACAGCAGCGTGGCGCCGGCGATCCCGTCGGCGATCGCCTGCTGGTGCGGCGGCGGCAGCGCCGGGTCCTCCGCGCCGGACACCACCAGCGTCGGCGCGGTGATCCGGGCGAGGTCCTCGCGGGCGTCGAAGTGCCCGACCGCCTCGCAGCAGTTGGCGTACCCCTCGTCGTCGGCGCCGGCGATCATCGCCTCCAGCCGTGCCACCAGGTCCGGGTGCTGCGCGGCGTAGGCCGGGGTCAGCCAGCGGCCCACGATCGCCGGCGCCAGCGGCGCGGTCCCGCCGGAGCGGGCCTGCACCGCCCGGTCGAGGAAGCCCTGCGGCTCCGGCTTCGCCGAGGTGCACAGCAGCGCCAGCCGGCCCACCCGCGAGGGCTCGCGCGCGGCCAGCCGCATCGCCGTCATCCCGCCCAGCGACAGCCCGGCCACGTGCGCCCGGCGCACTCCCAGCCGGTCCAGCAGCGCGACGACGTCGTCGACCAGGTCGTCGACCGTGTACGGCCCGGCCGGCGCGGGTGACTCCCCGTGCCCGCGGGTGTCGTAGGTGACGACGCGGTAGCGCTCGGCCAGCGCCGGCACCTGCGGGTCCCACATCCCCCGGGTGGCGCCCAGCGAGTTGGACAGGACGACGACCGGCGCGTCGGCCGGCCCGTCCTCGGTGTAACTGACCTCGACCGCGCTCACGGTGCCCCTTCCACCAGCTGCTCGTGCTCGGCCAGCGCGGCGTCCACCTGCGCGACCGCCTCCCCCAGGTCCGGCACGGCCGCGGCGAGGACCGCGTCGGTGTCGACGTCGTGCCGGATGGCCACCAGCTCGGCCAGCGTCCGGCCGGTCTCCCGCGCGTGCCGCACCGCCTCCGCGGCCGCGTCGTGCGCCGCGGCCCGGCCCAGCGACGGCGTCAGCGCCTCCGCCAGCGCGCCGGCCAGCGCCCCCTCGTCGGCCGCCGACACCGTCGCCGCCATCCGGTCGACGTCGGGCCGCAGCCCGCGCAGGCTCTCCGCCAGCCACGCCGCGGCCGACCCCACGGTGACCAGCAGGTCGGTCAGCGTCGGCCACTCGCTGTGCCACGCGCCGGCGGCCCGCTCGTGCTCCTGCTCCATCGCCGCCAGCAGCGTCGCCACCAGCCCCGGCGCGCGCCGCGCGCAGGCCCGCGCCGAGATCGCCGCCACCGGGTTCCGCTTGTGCGGCATCGCCGACGACCCGCCCCGGCCCTCGCCGCCCTCCGCGACCTCGGCCACCTCCGACTGGGCCAGCAGCACCACGTCGACGGCGACCGTCGCCACCACGCCCGCGGTCGCGCCCAGCGCGCCGGCCAGGTCGGCCACCGGCAGCCGCGTGGTGAACCAGGGGACGGCGGGCGCGACCAGCCCCAGCTCCTCCGCCAGCGCCGCCCGCACCGCGACCCCGGCGCCCCGCGACGCCGCCAGCGTCCCGACCGCGCCGCCGTACTGCACCGGCAGCGAGGCGACCACCTCGGCCAGCCGCAGCCGCGCGCCGTCGAGGCCGGCGAGCCATCCGGCGGCCTTGAGCCCGAACGTCGTCGGCAGCGCCTGCTGCATCAGCGTGCGGCCGACGACCACGTCGTCGCGGTGCTCCCGCGCCAGCGCCGCGCACCGGTCGGCCGCCGCCGCGAGGTCGGCGTCCAGCGCCGCCACCGCCCGCCGGGCCAGCAGCAGCAGCGCGGTGTCCAGGACGTCCTGGCTGGTGGCGCCCACGTGCACGGCGACGGCGTCGCGCTCCCCCACCGCGGCCTGCAGCGCCCGCACCAGCGGCGGCACCGGGTTGCCGGCGTCCGCGGCGTGCGCGACGACGGTCGCGAGGTCCAGTCGCGAGGGGTCGGCGCAGGCGGCGGTCACCGCGTCGGCCGCCGTCGCCGGCACCAGGCCCGCCGAGGCGGCGGCGCGGGCGAGGGCGGCCTCGACCTCCAGCAGCGCGCGGAACCAGGCGTCGTCGGACACGGCCGCCGCCGCACCGCCGCGGGCGAAGGTGCCGGCGAACAGACCTGTCACGACTGCCTCTCCTACCGGTGGGCGGCGAGCCGCGCTCAGACGGCGGCGCACCTCAGACTGCGAAGAAGACCGTCTCGCGGTCCCCCTGCAGGTGCACGTCGAAGCGGTAGCCGTCCCCGCTCGGCTCGGCGAGCAGCGTGGCCCGGCGGTCCTCCGGCAGCGCGGCCAGCACCGGGTCCGCCGCGTTGGCCTCGGCCTCGTCGGCGAAGTAGATCCGGGTGACGACGCGGTCGAGCAGGCCGCGGGCGAACACCGAGACGTCGACGTGCGGCGCCTGCAGCCCGCCCTCGCCGTCGGGCACCCGGCCGGGCTTGAGGGTGAACACCGCGAACTCGCCGGTGATCGTGGAGGCGCGCGCGTAGCCGCGGAAGCCGGGGTGGACCGAGGCGCCGCGCGGGTCCTCCGGCGAGGGGAAGCGGCCCTCCGGGTCGGCCTGCCAGGTCTCGACCATCGCGTCGGGGACGACGTCGCCCGCGCCGTCGACCACCCGGCCGCGGATCCAGAAGCCGCCGGGCGTGCCCTCGGCCGCGGCCCACTCGCCGTCCGGCCAGGTCAGGCCGATCGCGAGGTAGGGCCCCACCGTGGCGCTGGGGGTGGTGCCCAGCCGGAACGGCTCGGTGAGGAAGCCGGTGCCGCGCTGCCCGGAGCGGGGCTGGAAGGGGACGGCCGGGTCCGGCGGGACGTCGAGGGGGTCCGGGTGCCCGGGGTGTGCGGTCACGCCACGTCTCCGTCGTCGTCGGTCTCGAACGGGGTCTGCTCGGTGCCGCGCAGCACGATGTCCCACTCGAAGGCCAGCGCCCAGTTGTCCTGGGTGCGCTCCAGCGAGTACCGGCTGACCGCCCGGTGCCGGGCCGCCGGGGGGATCGAGTTGAAGATCGGGTCCTGGCCGAACAGCGGGTCGTCCGGGAAGTACATCTGGGTGACCAGGCGCTGGGTGAACGCCCGGCCGAACAGGCTGAAGTGGATGTGCGCCGGCCGCCAGGCGTTGTGGTGGTTGCCCCAGGGGTAGGCGCCGGGCTTGACCGTCATGAACTCGTACCGGCCCAGGCTGTCGGTGACCACCCGGCCCAGCCCGTCGAAGTGCGGGTCCAGCGGCGCGGGCCAGTTGTCGACGACGTGCCGGTAGCGGCCGGCCGCGTTGGCCTGCCACACCTCGACCAGGGCGTCGGGCACCGGGCGGCCGTCGCTGTCCAGGACCCGCCCGTACACGAGGATCCGCTGGCCGATCGCCTCGCCGCCGTGGCGCAGCGTCAGGTCCGCGTCGGTGGGGAGCACCCGGTCCTCGCCGAGCACCGGGCCGGTGACCTCGGTGAGCCGGTGCGGCAGGTCCACGGGCGTGCGCAGCGGCGCGCGCAGCGCGGTGCTCCGGTAGTCCGGAAAGCCGACGGGCGTCCGGGTCCCGTCGGGTTCGCGCAGGTACCGCGGCAGGACGAGCCTGCCCTCCGACGTGGTCCCGGTCATACCGGGAACGTACGTCCGGCCGGCGACGCCGGGCGAGCGCCGGGTCCCGCCCAGCGGAAGGCGGCCGGTCCGTCAGCGGGCCGCCGACGACGCCGCGAGCGAGGCCAGGTGGGCGTGCACCAGCGTCACCGCGAGCGCGCCCTCACCGACCGCCGAGGCCACCCGCTTGACCGAGCCCTGGCGCACGTCGCCGGCGGCGAAGACGCCCGGCGTGCTGGTCTCCAGCAGCGCGGGCGGCCGGTCCAGCGGCCAGGCCGGCGTGACGTCGTCACCGGTCAGCAGCGCCGCGCCGGTGAGCAGGAAGCCCCAGCGGTCGCGGGCCAGCGTCCCGGCCAGCCAGTCGGTGCGCGGCTCGCTGCCGATCATCACGAACAGCATCCCCGGCTCCTCGGTCTCCGCCCCGGTGTCCAGGTCGCGCAGGACGACGGTCTCCAGGACGTCGCTGCCGCGGCCGCCGGCCACCTGCACGCGGTACCGGACCTCGACCCGGGGCAGCGCCTCGAGCTCGCGGATGAGGTAGTCCGACATCGTCTCGGCGAGCGAGGACCGGCGGACCAGCACGGTGACGCGCTCGGCGTAGCGCGAGAGGTACACCGCCGCCTGCCCGGCCGAGTTGCCGCCGCCGACGACGAACACGTGCCGGCCGGCCATCGCCGGCGCCTCGCTGACCGCCGCCCCGTAGAAGACGCCCCGGCCGGTGAAGGCCTCGAGCTCCGGCACGCCGACCCGCCGCCAGGCCGCGCCGGTGGCGATCACCACCGCCCGTGCCCGCACCGCCGTCCCGTCGTGGAGCGTGATCCGGTGCAGCCCGTCCTCGGTGCGCAGCGACGCGGCGGTGCGCATGAAGGAGAACGTCGTGCCGAAAGCCCAGGCCTGCAGGTAGGCGGAGAACGCCAGCCGGCTGCCGCTCACGCCGGTGGGGAACCCGAGGTAGTTGCGGATCAGCGAGCTCGTGCCCGCCTGCCCGCCGACCGCCTCGCACTCCAGGTGCAGCGTGTCCAGGCCCTCGGAGGCGGCGTACACGCTCGCGCCCAGGCCGGCGGGGCCGGCCCCGACGATCGCGACGTCGTGGACGGCGTCGGGGTCCAGCGGGTCGAACAGGCCGAACGCCTCGGCCACGTCGAGGTCGGTGGGCGCCTCGAGCACGGTCTGCTCGGGCCGGAACCGGACGACGACCACCGGCAGCCGCGGCCGCTCCAGCTCCAGGTCGGCGAGCATCGCGCGGCCCTCGGGCGAGCCGGCCTCGTAGACGCCCAGCGGGATGCGGTTGCGGGTCATCTGGTCGCGCAGGTGCTGGGCGTGCGGGTCCCACCGGTCCCCGATGATCCGCACCGCCTCGAAGCCGCCGCCCCGCCGCGAGGACCACTCCTCGAGGATCTCGGTCACCGAGCGGTGGAACTCCTCGTCGGGGCGGCCCTGCGGGGCGTACACCCAGCGGTCGAGCTGGCCGACGGTGATCGCCTCGAAGATCGGCCGGGCGGTCTCGAAGGCGCCCCACCGGACCAGCGCCACCGCGATCGCACCGGGGTGCCGCGCGTGGCAGGTGCGCAGCACCTCCAGCCCGTCGGGGTCGTCCTCCCCGAGGCCGCCGAGGAGCACGGCCACCGCCGGGTCCCCCGCGGCGGACAGCGCGGCGTCCAGCTCGCCGGGGCCGGTGCCGGCGACGACGCGGTAGTCGCTGCCGTAGCGGCGCTCGAGCTCCCGGGTGGTGGCGGTCCGCAGACCGGCGTCCCGGGCGACGACGACCAGCGCGGTGGCGGTCACGACGCCGCTCCGGACGGGCGGGCGGGGACCGGGTTCAGGGCACCGTGCACGGGGCTCTCCGGGTGCGCGCATCCCCCGTGCGGACCGTGGGCGCGGCCATGCAACCACTCCCCCGGGCCCGCTGTCACCGGGTTCCGGGGCGCCTCCGCCGTCCCTAGACTCCGCGGCGACGGGAACCTCGGCGGGAGGTGCACGTGGCCGCTCCGGCGGGGACGCCCGGGATGCCGCGGACCATCGCGACGCCCGACCAGCGGCTGCGCGTCTTCGTCTCCTCCACGCTCGAGGAGCTGGCGGCCGAGCGGCGCGCGGTCCGCGACGCCGTGGCCCGGCTGCGGCTGACCCCGGTGATGTTCGAGCTGGGCGCGCGCCCGCACCCGCCGCGCGACCTCTACCGCGCCTACCTCGCGCAGAGCGACGTCTTCGTCGGCGTCTACGGCGACCGCTACGGCTGGGTGGGCCCGGACATGGCGGTGTCCGGCCTGGAGGACGAGCTCGTCCTCTCCGAGGGCATGCCGCGGCTGCTCTACGTCCGGACGCCGGCGCCCGGCCGCGACCCCCGGCTGGCCCGGCTGCTGGAGCGGGTGCAGGCCGAGGGCGGCGTGTCGACCACGCCCTACCGCGACCCGGCCGAGCTCGCCGAGCTGGTCGCCGACGACCTCGCCGTGCTGCTCAGCGAGCGCTTCACCCGGCCGGTCCCGGCGCCCCCCGGGCTGGCCGCCGGGTGGCTGCCGACGCCGCCCACGCCGATGGTCGACCGCACCGCCGAGCTGGCCGGCGTCACCGGGCTGCTGGGCGACCCCGCGGTGCGGCTGGTGGTGCTCACCGGGCCCGGCGGCATCGGCAAGACGCGGCTGGCGCTGGCCGCGGCCGCGGCGGTGGAGCCCGACCGGGACGGCGTGTGGTTCGTCGACCTCTCCGGCGTCCGCGACCCCGCCGACGTGCCCACGGCCGTGGCCGCGGCGGTCGGGGTGTCCGCCGAGGGCAGCCGCCCCCTCCTCGACCAGGTGGCCGACCGGCTGGCCGGCCGCCGGGCGCTGCTGGTCGTCGACAACCTCGAGCAGGTCACCTCCGCCGCCCCGGACCTCGCGACGCTGCTGGCCCGCTGCCCGCTCACCCAGCTGCTGGTCACCAGCCGCACCGTGCTGCGGCTGCGCGGCGAGCACGACGTCCCGATCGAGCCGCTGGGGACGCCGGCCGCCGGCGACGACGACGGCACGGCTCCCGCGGTGCAGCTGTTCGTGGCCCGCGCCCGCCAGGCCGACCCCTCCTTCGCGCTCACCGGCGCCACCGCGGGCCCGGTCGCCGAGCTGGTGCGCCGGCTCGACGGGCTGCCGCTGGCGGTCGAGCTGGCCGCGGCCCGGGTGCGCACGCTGCCCCCGCGGCTGCTGCTGGCCCGCCTGGACCGGGCGCTCGACCTCGGCGACCCCGACGTCGACGCCCCCGACCGCCAGCGCACCCTGCGGTCCACCATCGCCTGGAGCCACGACCTGCTCGACGAGCGCGGCCGGGCGCTGCTGGCGCGGCTGTCGGTGTGCGCCGACGGCTGCACCCTCGACACCGCCGAGGTGGTGGGCGCCGGCCGGGACGAGGACGGAGCCGGCGACCTCGACGTCCTGGAGACGCTGTCGGACCTGGTCGGGCACAGCCTGGTCACCCCCACCGACACCGGCGACGGCGAGCCGCGGTTCCGCATGCTCGAGCTCGTCCGCGCCTACGCCGCGGAGCGGCTGCGCGAGCGGGGCGAGGAGGAGGCGACCCGGCTCCGCTGGGCGCAGCACCTGGCCCGGATGGGCGCCGAGGCCGGCGCCGGGCTGGCCGGCCCGGCCGCGCGGCTGTGGCGGGACCGGCTGGACGCCGAGACCGCCGACCTGCGCGCCGCGCTGCGCTGGGCGGTGGCCACCGACCGCGCGGACCTGGCCGTGCGGCTGACCGCGCCGCTGGTCCGCTGGTGGTGGGCGCGCGGCCTGCTGCCGGCCATGGCCGAGCTGGCCGAGCAGACGGCGGCGCTGCCGTCGGCGGCCACGCTGCCGCCGGACCTGGCCGGCCGGCTGACCTGGGCCCGCGCGTCGCTGCGGATCGCTCTCGGCGAGCGGACCGGTGCGGCCGGCCTGCTCGAGGGCGTGGTCGACGACGCCCGCCGCCGCGACGACGCGTGGCTGCTGGGCCACTCCCTCGGCGCGCGGGCGATGACGCTGTCCCCCGCCGACCCCCGCGTCGTCCCGCTGCTCGACGAGGCGCTCGCCCAGCTGCGCCGCAGCGGGGACGGATGGTCGGTCGCGTTCAGCGGGATGCTCCGCGTGGCCGTCGCGCTCGCCGGCGGGGACGCCGCCGGCGCCGAGCGGGTCGCGGGCGAGGCGCGGGACCTCGCCGCCGCGGCCGCCGACGACCAGCTCGCCGCGCTGCTCGGTGACGCCCTGGCCCTGGCCGCGCTGCTGGCCGGCGACCTGCCCCGCGCGCGGGCCCGGCTGGACGAGGCGGTGGCCCTGCACCGGCGGACCCGTGACCTGGAGGGCGCCGCGACCTGCCTGGAGGTGCTCGCCGCGCTCGCCCTCGCCGAGGGCCGGCACGCGGCGGCGGCCCGGCTCGTGGGCGCGGCCGACACCGCCCGCGCCGGACTCGGGGTGGCCCGCTGGTCCCCGCACCAGGCGCTGGCCGACCGGCTGCGGGAGGCGCTGCGCGCCGCGCTCGGGGACGACGAGGAGGCGCGCGGGCGGGCCGCCGGCGCGGCGCTGGGCCCCTGGGCCGCGCTGGACGAGGAGCTCGCCCGGCCCGGCTGACCGGCCGGCCGGCCGACCCCGGTCAGCCGACCGGTACCGGCGGGTACTGCGGCAGCGGCGCGGTCCCCGGGTGGGCCACGGTGAACCGGCCGAACTCGTCGTCCCGGCCGGGGTGCACCGGCGCGGGGGCGGCGTCCGCGGTCCCGAGCGGCCGGCCCGCCGGCAGCGTGCTGCGGTACTCGACGGCACGGAAGGCGGCCAGCGGCGCGAGGACCAGGCCGAGGGCGCGCAGCGCGTCGGCGACCGGGTGCTCCCCCAGCACGAGGTCGGCGCCGCCGGGCCCGGGCCGGGCCTGCCACCGGGCGAGCACCGGGATCCGCGTCTCCAGCAGCCGCCCGCCGCGCACCGACCACAGCGTCCGCGCCCGGCTGCCGCGCAGCGCCGGACCGCGGGCGCGCACGGTGTGCACCAGCACGCCGGCGCCGGCCTCGGACAGCCGGACCCGCTGCCGCCCGGGCTCGTCGAGGAAGTCCATGTCGCCGAGCCACTTCGGCAGCCCCCACTCGGCGCGGCCGAGGTCCCGGGCCTCGCGGGAGGTCACCGGCAGCTGCAGCACGAAGCCGCCGACCGCCGGGCGCCCTCCGCGCACCGCCCGGCCCGCGACGACCGCGGCCGTCACGCCCACCTCGCCGTAGGGCGCCAGCGCGTGCGTGCCGCCGTCGGGGTCGGTCCAGGTGACGGTGCGGTAGCGGAAGGCGTGCACCGCGACCGGCGTGCGGCCGCCGGGCAGGGCGAGTGGCCGGAGCAGCGGCCGGCCGCCGTCGCGGGGCAGCAGCGCGGCGACCGCGGCGGCCGAGGCCAGGTGGTAGGTGCTGGCCACCGCCGCGTCGTGGTAGGCCAGCGGCAGCCGCACGGGACCGGTCACGGCGCCCAGCACACCGGGGCGCGGCCCGGACCGGCAGGGCCGGAGGTCCCGCGGCTTCCGCTGGGTGGGAGACTGGCGGGGTGGCGGGCGGCGCGGGAGAGCGGGGACGGTCGGTGACCTCGCGCGCACTGGCCGTCCTCGACGCCTTCGACGCGAGCACCCCCCGGCTGACCCTCACCGAGATCGCCGAGCGGTCGGGCACGCCGCTGACCACCGCCCACCGGCTGCTCGCCGAGCTCACCGGCTGGGGCGCGCTGTCCCGCCGCGCCGACGGCCGCTACGAGATCGGCCGCAAGCTCTGGGACCTCGGCCTGCTCGCCCCCGTCTCCCTCGAGTTGCGGCAGGTGGCGGCGCCCTACCTGCTCGACGTGCACACGGCCACGCGGGACACCGTCCACCTCGCCGTCCGCGACGGGCTCTCGGCGCTCTACGTCGAGCGCATCTCCGGCCGCGAGTCGGTGCCGGTGGTCAGCCAGGTGGGCAGCCGGCTGCCGCTGCACGCCACCGGCGTGGGCAAGGTGCTGCTGGCCGCCGCCCCCGACGACGTCGTCGCCGAGGCCCTGGCCGCGCCGGCCCGCGCCACCCGGCACACCGTCGTCGAGCCGGCCCGGCTGCGCCGGGAGCTCGCCGAGGTGCGCCGCCGCGGCTGGGCGCGCACCGCCGAGGAGATGTCGCTGGGCACGCTGTCGGTGGCCGTGCCGGTGCGGGTGGAGCGCGGCGGCAGCACCGCCGTGGCCGCGGCGCTGGGCATCGTCGTCCCCAGCCACCGGCGCGACCTCCCCCGGCTGGTGCCGGTGCTCGAGGTGGCCGCCCGGGGCATCGGCCGGGCGCTGGCCCGGGCGGCGCACCTGGGGTGATCGGCACTTCCGCTGAGCGGCAGGCCGAGGTGTCCACCCGCGGGTAGCCCGGGTCACACTCGCCGGCATGCGCACCCAGGTGGGGATCATCGGCGCCGGCCCGGCCGGCCTGCTGCTGTCGCGGCTGCTCGCGCTGCAGGGCATCGACTCGGTGGTGCTGGAGAACCGCTCGCGGGACTACGTCGAGGCCCGCATCCGCGCCGGCATCCTCGAGCAGAACACCGTCGACGTCCTCACCGAGGCCGGCATGGGCGACCGGCTGCACCGCGAGGGGCTCGAGCACCGCGGCATCCACCTGCAGCACCCGGGCACGCGGCACACGCTGGACTTCCCCGAGCTGTGCGGCCGGCGGGTGTGGGTCTACGGGCAGACTGAGGTGGTCAAGGACCTCGTCGCCGCCCAGCTCGCCGGCGGCCCGCCGCTGCACTTCGAGGTCTCCGACGTCGCGATCGAGGACGTCGACACCGACGCCCCGCGCATCCGGTTCACCGACGCCGACGGGGTCGCGCAGGTGCTCGAGTGCGACGTCGTCGCCGGCACCGACGGCTTCCACGGCCCGTCGCGCGCCGTCGTCGCCGAGGGCACGCAGCAGCGGCTGTGGGAGCGCACCTACCCCTACGCGTGGCTGGGCATCCTGGCCGACGCCGCCCCGGCCACCGACGAGCTGATCTACGCCTGGCACCCCGACGGGTTCGCGCTGTACTCCATGCGCTCGCCGAAGGTGTCGCGGCTGTACCTGCAGGTCGACCCGTCGGAGGAGATCGAGGACTGGTCCGACGACCGGATCTGGGAGGGGCTGGCCACCCGGTTCGCGCTCGAGGGCTGGGAGATCAACACCGGCCCGGTGCTGGAGAAGTCGATCCTGCCGATGCGCAGCTTCGTCAGCGCGCCGATGCGCCGCGGCCGGCTGTTCCTCGCCGGCGACGCCGCGCACATCGTGCCGCCCACGGGCGCCAAGGGCCTCAACCTCGCCGTCGCCGACGTCGTCCTGCTCTCCCGCGCGCTGGTGCGGCTGCTGCAGGAGAAGGAGACCGACCTCGCCGACGCCTACTCCGACACCGCGCTGCGGCGGGTCTGGCGGGCCACCCACTTCTCCTGGTGGATGACCTCGATGCTGCACACCACCGGCGACCCCTTCGACGCCGAGCTGCAGCTGTCGCAGCTGCGCCGGGTGTGCACGTCGGAGGCCGCCGCCCGCGAGCTCGCCGAGAACTACACCGGCCTGCCGCTCTAGCCGAGCAGCTGCCGCACCCGCCCGGCGGTGCCGTCCGCCAGCGGCAGGTGCGGCAGCACGCCGGTCACCTCGCCGGGCTCCAGCCCCTGCTCGGCCAGGACCGCCACCAGCCGGGCGGCGGCGTCCGGAGGAACCGGGGAGGGCAGGCCGGCCTCCCGGACGGCGGCCAGCGCGAGGAACAGCGCACCCGACAGGCCCTCGTCCGGCTCGGGCTCTCGACCGCCGCCCGCCCCGCCCGGCGCGGCCGCGGCGCGGGTGGCGGCCTCGGCGGCGCGGACCAGCGACAGCGGCAGCCCCTCCGACTCCACCTCCAGCAGCGGCGTGCGGCCCAGCGCGGCGAGCACGAGGTGCTCGGCCTCGGTGCGCAGCGGCTCCTCCCACTCCATCGCGTGCACGACCTCGCCCAGGTCGGCGCCGTCCTCGCCGAGCTCGTCGAGCAGCTCGGCCCACTGCGCCGGCCGGGTGCGGCGGGCGCGGTCGGCGGCGAGCACGCAGGTCTCGCGCACGAACGGCTCGAGCACCTCGCGGTCGAACCGGTCGGCGAACACGGTGCCGTCGGCGTCGACGGCGTTGAGCGCGTCCTGGAAGCTGCCCGGGCGGGCGTCGCCCAGCTCGAGCCGGCCGTCCTCCTCGCCCGACAGCGGCTGCCCGGTCGCGGCGCGGTCGCCGATCGTCGAGCCGGTGGCCACCAGCCGGCCGCGCAGCCGCAGGTGGTGCGGCCGGTCGGACAGCCCCACCGCCCAGGCGCAGGCCTCGGCGATCAGCGCCGCGCGGCGCTCCCGGAGCACCTCGCGGCCGAGCAGGCCGAACCAGTCGACGTCGAAGGTGGAGCCGTCGAAGGAGGCGATGCTGTCGAAGGAGCTGTCGAACACCCCTCCTTGCTACCCCTCTCCCAGCGGTCCGCGGAGGAGTTCCGTCACGGTGGCCGCCGCCCCGCGGGTGCGCAGCGAGTCCAGCGCCGCCGCGTAGGCGGCCGTGAAGCGGGGCCGGTCGCCGAGGTCACCGAACAGCTCGCGGTCGGTCAGCGGGGCGAGCGGGTCCTCCCGGGACCGGCGCGCCGCGGCGACCAGGCGGTCGCGGCGGGCGTCGACCAGCCCGGCCGCGTCCCCGCGCCGCTCGAGCGCGTGCACCCACGCCGCGACCACCGCCGCCGAGCGCCGCACCTCGCCGCCCCGGTCGAGGTTCGCGCGCAGCACCGGGAACAGGAACTGCGGCAGCCGGTCGGAGGCGTGCTCGACGAGCCGGGCGAGGGTGTCGCGCACGTGCGGGTTGCCGAAGCGGGTGACCAGCTCGGCGCGGTAGCGGCGCAGGTCGGTGCCCGGGACCGGCGGCAGCGTCGGCGTCCCCTCCTCCTCCAGGTAGCCGACCAGCAGCTCGCGCAACAGCGGGTCGCGGGTCGCCTCGTGCACGTGCTCGTGGCCGAGCAGCGGGCCGAGGTGGCCGAGCACCTGGTGACCGGCGTTGAGCAGCCGCAGTTTCATCAGCTCGTACGGCGCGACGTCGCCGACCACCTGCACGCCGACGTCCTCCAGCGGCGGCCGCCCGGCCGGGAACGCGTCCTCCAGCACCCACTGCGTCCACGGCTCGCACACCACCGGCCAGAGGTCCTCGACGCCGAAGGTCGCGGCGAGCCGGGCGCGGTCGTCGTCGGTGGTGAGCGGGGTGATCCGGTCGACCATCGACGACGGGAACGGCACCTCCCGGGCCACCCACTCGCCGAGGGCGTCGTCGCGCAGCCCGGCGAAGGCGGCGAAGCTGCGCCGGGCCAGGTCGCCGTTGCCGGGGACGTTGTCGCAGGAGGCGACGGCGAACGGCGGGAGCCCGCGGGCGCGGCGGCGCACCAGCGCCTCGGTGACCAGGCCGAACACCGTCACCGGCGCGGCGTCCGGCCGCAGGTCGGCGAGCACGGCGGGCGCCGTCGCGTCGAACTCGCCGGTGGCCGCGGACGCGTTGTAGCCGCCCTCGGTCACGGTCAGCGTGACGATCCGGGTGCCCGGCGCCGCCATCGCCTCGACCACCGCCCCGGGGTCGTCCGGCGCGAGCCGGTAGCCCACCAGCGAGCCGACCACCCGGGCGGTGAGGTGACCGTCGGGGTGCTTCTCGACCAGCGTGTACAGGCGGTCCTGCGCGGCCATGACCTCGGCCATCCGGCGGTCCGCGGGCAGCACGCCGACCCCGCAGACCCCCCAGTCCTGCCCCGCGCCGGCCTCGAGCAGCCGGTCCAGGTACAGCGCCTGGTGCGCCCGGTGGAAGCCGCCGACGCCGAGGTGGACCACCCCCGCCCGCACCGCGGCGCGGTCGTAGCGCGGCGTCCACACCGACGCGGGCAGCTCGCCCAGCGTCGCGGCGCTCAGCCGGGTCATCGGCGCTCCTCGGGCTCCGGGTCGGGACCTGCCCCTACCCCGCCCGGGCGGGCACCGGCACCCGCTGCAGGTCGGCGGCGACGACGAGGTCGCCGTCGAACTCCTCCCGCGCCTCGTCCGCAAAGGCGCGCGGGTCGGCGTAGCGCTGGGAGAAGTGGGTGAGCACCAGCGTGCGCACCCCCGCCTGCGCGGCGACCCGGGCGGCCTCGCGGGCGGTGAGGTGCCCGTACCGCTGGGCCAGCGCCGCGTCGGCGGCGAGGAACGTCGCCTCGACCACCAGCAGGTCCGCGCGGTCGGCGAGGGCGGGGACGGCGTCGCACATGCGGGTGTCCATGACGAAGGCGAACCGCTGCCCGGGCCGCGGCGCGCTGACCTCGGCCAGCCACACCGTCCGCTCCCCCACCCGCAGCACCCCCTCGCGCTGCAGCCGGCCGACGTCGGGACCGGCGACGCCCGCCCCGGCCAGCCGGTCCGGGAGCATCCGGACGCCGTCGGGCTCGGTCAGCCGGTAGCCGAAGGACTCGACCGGGTGGCTGAGCCGGCACGCCTCGAAGACGCCGGCGGGGTCGTCGGCCAGCCGGCCGTCCCCGGACACCGGCTCCTCGCGGATCTCGGCGAGGTCGGCGAACGGGGTGGCGTGCCGCAGCCGGTCGAAGAAGGCCTGCCCTGACGCCGGGTAGTGCGCGACCACCGGGTGCGCGACGCCGTCCAGCGACATCCGCTGCACGACGCCGGGCAGGCCCAGGCAGTGGTCGCCGTGGAAGTGGCTGAGCAGGATCCGGTGGACGGCGCTGCTGGGCACCCCGGCCAGCAGCATCTGCCGCTGGGTGCCCTCGCCGGGGTCGAACAGGAAGCCGCGGCCGTCCCAGCGCAGCAGGTACCCGTTGTGGTTGCGGGTGCGGGTGGGCGCCTGGCTCGCGGTGCCGAGCACGACCAGCTCCCGCGCCGCAGGTGAGGTGCTGGAACGGCCTCCCTCCAGGGTCCCGCGCCGAGCCTGCGAGGCGTGGGGGGAAGGGAGGTCCTCCATCAGCCGAACAGGTCGGACAGGAAGGACTCCTTGCGCTTCTTGCCGTGCGAGCCGTAGGAGCCGTGCGACGACGAGTGCGAGGACCCGCGCACCGCGCCGAGCACCTCGTTCACCACGGCACCGAGCCCCGCGCCACCGGCGGCCGGGTACTGGCCGCCGTGCTGCTGCGGTGCGCCGTGCTGCTGGGGCGGCTGCTGGGCACCGTGGCCGCCGGACTGCGCGGCGGCCGGCGCGGCGTGCCAGGAGTTCTCGGCGTCGATCAGCCGCTCGAGCTCCCCGCGGTCGAGGAAGATGCCCCGGCACTCGGTGCACTGGTCGACGTGGACGCCGTTGCGCTCGTAGGTGCGCATCGTGCCGTGGCACTTGGGACAGACGAGATCCATGCCGCACGGTACGACGCACGCGGGACCCCCGGAGACCGGGACCGCGTGCCAGGGTGCGCGCCCGTGAGCACAGAGCGCACGGTGACCCTCCGCTTCGGCACGGCCTCCCGGCGGAGCACCACCCACACCAACCTCTCCGCCGTCCGCAGCGACGGGCCGGTCCTGTGGGTGGCCGGCGACGAGACCGCCACGATCGAGCGGCTGGTGGCCGACGACCCCGCCGACCCCACCTCCTACGGCGACCAGACCACCTTCTCCCTCGCCGACCTGGTGCCGCTGCCCGGCGGCACCGGCCCCGGGGTCGAGGAGGAGGCCGACATCGAGGGCCTGGCCCGCACCGGCGACGCGCTGTGGGCGGTCGGCTCGCACAGCCTGCGCCGGCGCCGCATCCGCGACGAGCACGACGGCGAGCGGGCGCTGCGCCGCCTGGCGCGGGTCACCGGCCAGCCGCGCCGGCAGGTGCTGGTGCGCATCCCGGTGGTCGACGTCGACGGGCTGCCCACCCTGGTGAAGGACGACGGCGCCCGCAGCGCCGCCGTGTTCGGCACCCGGGGCAGGGACCTGCGCGAGCTGCTCGCCGACGACGAGCACCTCGCCCCGTTCCTCCCCATCCCGGGCAAGGACAACGGCCTCGACGTGGAGGGCATCGCGGTCTCCGGCGAGCGGGTCTTCCTCGGCCTGCGCGGCCCGGTGCTGCGCGGCTGGGCGGTGGTGCTCGAGCTGCGGCCGGAGGTCGACGAGCGCGACCCCACCCGGCTGCGGCTGCGGCGGTTCCCCGGCGGCCGCCGCTACCGCAAGCACGTGCTGCGGCTGGCGGGCCTGGGGGTGCGCGACCTGTGCCCGCAGGGCGAGGACCTGCTGGTGCTCGCCGGCCCGACCATGGACCTCGACGGGCCGGTGTACGTCTACCGCTGGCACGGCGCCCTCACGGCTGAGGAGCCGACCGTCGTCCGCGGCGACCTGCTCACCCGCGAGCTGGCGCTGCCCTTCGGGGACGGCGACGACCACGCCGAGGGCATCGGCCTGCTCGGCGACCCCGCCGACGGCCGGCTGCTGGTCGTCCACGACAGCCCGGCGCCGGCGCGGCTCACCGACGACGGCGGCGTGCTCGCCGACGTCGTCCGGCTGCCCTGAGCCGCTACCCCACCCGCACCGGCCTGGCGGCGACCACCCCGGCCGCCGCCAGGCCGAGGCCGACGGCGAGCAGGAGCAGCAGCGGCGCGGTCCACCCGCCGGTGGCCTCCGACAGCGCGCCGACGACGACCGGGCCGAGCGCGCCGAGGCCATAGCCGACGAGCTGGCTCATGCCCGACAGCCGGGCCGCGGCGTCGGCGTCGGCGGCGCGCAGCACCACGAGGGTGACCGCCAGCGCGATGCCCGCGCCCTGCGCCAGCCCGCCGACGACCGCCCACGCGGGCCACGCCCCCGGCGCCACGAGCAGCCCGGCGACCGGCACCACCCACAGCGCGGCGACCCCGAGCGCGAGCCCGGCCTGCCCGGACGTGCGGGCGAGGACGGCCGGCACCAGCAGGCTGCCCGCGATGCCGAGCGCCTGGTAGACCGAGGCGGCCACCGAGCCGGTGGCGGCGTCGGTGCCGGCGCGGTCGGCCAGCAGCGTCGGCAGCCACGCGGTGAGCGAGAAGTACAGCGTGGAGTGCAGCGCCTGCACCGCGGTCACCGCCCACGCGGTCGGCGACCGCCACAGCGGCCGCGCGCCGCCGGACCGTACGGACGGGGCGGGGCCGGCGGCGTCGGCGTCGCGCGCGGCCGCCGCCCAGACGACCGCCGCGGCGACGGCGAGCACCCCCTCCGCGGCGAGCGCGCCCCGCCAGCCGAGCACCGCCGCCAGCGGTGCGGTGAACGCCGCGCCCGCGGCGGCGCCGGCTACCAGGGCCGCGGTGTACAGGCCGGTCACCGTGCCCGCGCGCCGGCCGAACCCGGCCTTGACCACGGCGGGGAGCAGCACGTTGCCCACCGTCATGGCCGCGCCGGCGAGGAAGGTGCCGGCCAGCAGCACCGGGGCGCCGTCGAGGACCCGCAGCCCCTGCGCGACCGCGAGCAGCACCAGCGAGCCGAGGACGGCCGCGCCCGCGCCGGCCCGGCGCCCGACGGCGGCCGCGGCCGGCGCCAGCAGCGCGAAGCACAGCACCGGCAGCGTGGTCAGCAGGCCGGCGGCGGCCGCGGACAGGCCGAGGTCGCCGCGGACGTCGTCGAGGACGGGGCCGACGGCGGCGATCGCGCCCCGCAGGTTGAGCGCCGTCAGCAGGACGGCGGCCAGCAGCAGCCGGCCGCCGGGGGACGCGGCCGGCACGGCCCCATCCTGCGCCGCCGCCCGCGGACCCGCCGGTTCCGGACCCGGTGCGGATCGTGAAACACGAGCCGCTAGTGTCCCAGCCGTCCGTGGCCCGGGTCACACCGTCGTACCGGGCCGGAACGCTGGAGGTCTCCTTGCCCCTCTCCGTCCCCCGGCGGCTGCGCAGGTCGCTGCTCGCCCTCCTCGCCGGCACCGCGCTCACCGCGGGCGCCGTCGCCGCCGCCGCTCCGGCCGGCGCCGCCCCTGGCGGCCCGCGTGACCGCGCGCCGCTGGTCGTCCAGACCGACGGCGGCGCCGTCCAGGGCAGCCGGCCCGGCGACCACCGCCTCTTCGAGGGCATCCCCTACGCCGCCCCACCGGTCGGCGAGCTGCGCTTCCGCCCGCCGCAGCCGGCCGCCGGCTGGTCCGGCACCCTCGACGCGACCGAGCCGGGCAGCCCTTGCCCGCAGGTGTCGAGCCTGACCAACCCGACCTCCTCGACGGACGAGGACTGCCTGTACCTCAACGTCACGACCCCGTCGGGGCTGGCCACCGACCGGCGCGACCTGCCGGTCATGGTGTGGATCCACGGCGGCTCCTGGCGCACCGGCAGCGGCGACCGCTACGACGCCGGTGCGCTGGCGCTCGAGGGCGACGTCGTCGTCGTGACGGTCAACTACCGGCTCGGCCCGCTCGGCTTCCTGGCCCAGGACGACCTGTCCGCGGCCATCGGCGGCGCGGGCTCCGGCAGCGCCGGGCTGCTCGACCAGCAGGCCGCCCTGCGGTGGGTGCAGCGCAACGTCGCGGCCTTCGGCGGCGACCCGGACAACGTGACGATCTTCGGCGAGTCGGCCGGCGCGTCCTCGGTGTGCGCGCAGCTGGCCTCCCCCACGGCCGCCGGCCTGTTCGACAAGGCCATCGCGCAGAGCTACAGCTGCGCGACCCGGTACGCGACGCTCGACGAGGCCGAGACCGTCGGCGCGGGCGTGGCGGCCGCCGTCGGGTGCACGGGCAGCGGGCCGGCCGTCGTCGCCTGCCTCCAGGCCGCTCCCGTGTCCACGCTGCTGTCCCGGTGGCCGGCGAGCGGCGGTTCGTTCGTCGTCGGCGGGTCGTCGCTGCCGGTCCAGCCGGCCGACGCCATCACCTCGGGGAACTGGAACCGGGTGCCGGTCGTCCACGGCAACCTGCAGGACGAGAACACGCTGTTCACCCCGCTGGGCATCCCGACGGCGCAGCTGCCGCGGTACCTGGACCCGGCGGCGCACGACGCGATCCTGGCCGAGCGGTTCGGTCCCCGGGCCGGCGAGGTGGCGGCGCGGTACCCGCTGGCGGAGTACGGCTCGCCGCTGCGGGTGCTCGCCGCGGTCGCGAGCGACACCGGCAGCGCGCTGTCGACCTGCCAGCACGTCGACGCCTACGAGGCACTCGACCAGCGGCCGCGCAACGACCGGGTGTACGCCTACCAGTTCCGCGACCAGGGCGCCGACCCGCTGCTGGACTTCTCGCGGGCGCCGTTCTCCTTCCCCGCGGGGTTGTACGACGAGGGCGCGCAGCACGCCGGCGAGCTGCCCTACCTCTTCCCCGGCCTGTTCGGGGACGGGCTGACCGCCGAGCAGCAGCAGCTGGCGACGACGATGGTGCGCTACTGGACCAACTTCGCCGCCACCGGCAACCCCAACGGCAGCGGCGTGCCGGCCTGGCACCGGTACTCCGGCCCGTCCGACGTCCAGGGCCTGGACGTGACCTCGCAGGGCGGCGTCGGCCCGGTCGACGTCGCCGCGGACGCGGACTGCGCGTTCTGGGCGGGCCGCTGAGCACCTGAGTACCTGAACAGCACGCGCCCGAGCACCACCCCGGGCCCCGGGAGCGGCACGTCCGGTGACCGCCACCCGGGGCCCGGGGCACGTCCCGCCCCGCCCGCCCCACGCCCCGAGAGCCGGATCTACTGATCGGTAACAGATGTGGGATCGTCGGGGAACACGTCGAGACGGCGTCACACCGCCGTCAGGAGAGAGGTCCCATGCGGTTGCAGCTTTCCCCGGAGATGGAGGCCTTCCGGGATGAGATGCGCACCTTCTTCACCACCCAGGTGCCGCAGGAGATCCGCGACACCGTCGCGGCCCACCGCCACCTGACCCGCGACCAGTACGTCGAGGCCCAGCGCGTCCTCAACGCCGCCGGCCTGGCGGTGCCGCACTGGCCGGTCGAGCATGGCGGCCGGGACTGGACGCCGCTGCAGCGCCACATCTGGCGCGAGGAGATGCAGCTGGCCAACGTCCCCGAGCCGCTCGCGTTCAACGCCAGCATGATCGGCCCGGTCATCGCGAGCTTCGGCAACCAGGAGCAGAAGGAGCGCTTCCTGGCCAAGACCGCGAACCTCGACATCTGGTGGTGCCAGGGCTTCTCGGAGCCCGACGCCGGCTCCGACCTCGCCTCGCTGCGCACCACCGCCGTCCGCGACGGCGACGACTGGGTGGTCAACGGCCAGAAGACCTGGACCACCCTCGGCCAGTACGCCGACTGGATCTTCTGCCTGGTCCGCACCGACCCGTCCGCCGAGAAGAAGCAGCGCGGCATCTCGATGCTGGTCTTCCCGATGGACACCCCCGGCGTGACCCTGCGGCCGATCCAGCTGATCGACGGCGGCCACGAGGTCAACGAGGTCTTCTTCGAGGACGTCCGCGTGCCCGCCGAGAACCTGATCGGCGAGGAGAACCGCGGCTGGGACTACGCCAAGTTCCTGCTCGGCAACGAGCGCGTGGGCATCGCCCGCGTCGGCGCCACCAAGAAGCTGATCGCCCAGGCCAAGCAGCACGCCCGCGAGGTCGTCGTCGGCGGCCGGCCGCTGTCGCAGGACCCGCGCCTGACCGCGCGCATCGCCGAGCTGGAGAACGAGCTGCTGGCCCTGGAGCTGACCGCCCTGCGCGTGGTCGCCAACTCCGCCGACGGCAAGCCGCACCCGGCGTCCTCGGTGCTCAAGCTGCGCGGCTCGGAGCTGCAGCAGGCCGCCACCGAGCTGCTCGTCGACATCGCCGGCCCGCTGTCGGTCGCGTCCTTCGCCGACGGCGGCTCGCAGGTGCCCCAGTGGGCCCGGGTGGCCACGCCGGAGTACCTGAACTACCGCAAGGTCTCCATCTACGGGGGCTCCAACGAGGTCCAGCGGACCATCATCGCCGGCACGATCCTGGGGCTGTGAGCTAGCAGTGGACTTCCAGTACGACAGCGAGCAGAACGACCTCCGCGAGGCCGTCGCGGGCCTGCTGGGCCGCGCCTACGGCGACAGCGAGCGGCGCCGCCAGGTGGTCGCCACCGACCCCGGCTTCGACGAGAAGACCTGGGCGCAGCTGGCCGAGATGGGCGTGCTCGGGCTGCCCTTCGCCGAGGAGGACGGCGGCATGGGCGCCGGCCCGATCGAGGTGGCCCTGGTCGCCGAGGAGATCGGCCGCGTGCTCGCGCCCGAGCCGTTCGTCGAGGCCGTGGTCCTGGCCGGCGGCCTCGTCGCCGCCGTGGGCACCGCCGAGCAGCGGGCGGCGGTCCTCGGGCCGCTGTCCGAGGGCGCCAGCGTGCTCGCCGCAGCACTCGCCGAGCCCGGCACCCGGTGGAGCCCCGCGGCGTCGGCCGTGACCGCCACGCAGGACGGCGGCACCTGGCGGCTGACCGGCGTCAAGGAGCCGGTGCCGAACGGCGCCCGCGCCGACGTCCTCGTCGTCAGCGCGGTGACCGGGGGCGGCACCGCCCTGTTCCTCGTCCGGGGCGACGCCGAGGGCCTGACCCGCACCGGCTACCGCACCCACGACGGCACCCGCGCGGCCAACGTCACCCTCGACGGCACCCCCGCCGAGCTGCTCGGCGAGGGCAGCGCGGACCGCACCGCCGACGTCGAGCGGGCGCAGGCCCTGGCCCGGATCGCCTACAGCGCCGAGGCCGTCGGGGCGATGGACACCGCGCTGAAGACCACCGCGGAGTACCTGAAGACCCGCAAGCAGTTCGGCGTCACGCTCAACCGGTTCCAGGCGCTGACCTTCCGCGCGGCGGACATGTACGTGTCCCTGGAGCTGGCCCGCAGCACCGCGCTGTGGGCGAGCATGGTGGCCGACACCGGCGGCGACGTCGTCACCGCCGCCGACCGCGCCCGGCTGCAGACCAGCCGCGCCGGCCGGCACGTCGGCAAGGAGGCCATCCAGCTGCACGGTGGCATCGGCGTCACCGCGGAGTACTCGGTCGGCCACTACACCAGCCGGCTGACCGCGATCGACCACCTGCTCGGCGACGGTGACTGGGCCGCCGACCGGCTGGCGTCGACCGTGGACTCCTACCCGACGGTCGACCCGCTGGGCGCGCCCTACACCGGCTGACGAAGGACCCCGTCCTCCCCACCCTCCGCACGCTCGGGGCGGGACCCGGGACGGGGCCGTTCCCGCACCTCACCGGCAGCGGCCGGCGTCCCCTCCCCCGGGGGCGCCGGCCGTCGCCGTTCCCGGCCGCCGAGGACCTAGGGTCCGGCGGGTGCTCACCTGGCTCCTGCTCCCCGCCGTGCTCGCGACCGTCCTCGCTTGGGTCGCGGCGCGGCTGGTCCGGCGGCGCGCCCAGGGCCGCCGCGCCGGCCGGGTCGCCGCCGTCCTGGTCGCCGTCCTCGCCTGGGTCGCCGTTGCCGCGGGCGGGCTGCAGGTCTGGGCGCGGGCGTCGCTGGACTCCTCCGGCATCGCCCGCGCGATCGTGTGGATGGACGCCGACGTCGACGACCGGCTCCGGTTCCCCGAGCTGCCGGTCCCGGCCGGCGACACCCCGCTGCCGCTGACCGCCGGCTCGCTGCCCGGCGGCGTCCTCGACGAGGTGACCGTCCCCGGCGGCGGCACCGAGGACCTCGCGACGCTGCTCGACCGCACGCAGACGACGGCCTTCGTCGTGCTGCGCGGCGACGAGGTGCTGCTCGAGCGCTACGGCGCCGGCGGCTCCCGCGAGACGCCGATGACGTCGTTCTCGGTGGCCAAGTCGGTGCTGTCCACGCTGGTCGGCCTGGCGATCGACCGCGGCGCGATCGGCGGCCTGGACGACCCGGTCACCGAGTACGTGCCCGAGCTGCTCGACCGCGACCCGCGCTTCGGCGAGATCACGCTGCGGCACCTGGTGACCATGTCGTCGGGCCTGTCCTACGAGGAGGAGGGCCTGCCCTGGAGCGACGACGCGCTCACCTACTACGACGTCGACCTGCGGCGGCTGGCCCTGTCGGCCGAGGTCGCGCGGGAGCCGGGGCGGGAGTGGCTGTACTGCAACTACAACCCGCTGCTGATGGGCCTGGTGCTGGAGCGCGCCGTCGGCGAGCCGGTCGAGGACTTCGCCGCCGAGGCGCTGTGGGGCCCGATGGGCGCCGAGGCGGACGCGAGCTGGAGCGCCGACAGCGCGGCCAGCGGGTTCCCCAAGATGGAGAGCGGGTTCAACGCCCGGGCGCGCGACTACGCCCGCTTCGGGCTGCTGTTCGCCCGGGAGGGCCGCGCCGGCGACCGGCAGGTCGTGCCCGCCGGCTGGGTCGCCGAGGCCACCGCGCGGGACACCTCCGGCGACCCGGCCGAGCACTACCAGTACTGGTGGTGGGTCGACACCGAGCGCGAGGGGCGCTCCTACGCCCGCGGCAACAAGGGCCAGTACGTCTACGTCGACCCGGCGACCGACGTCGTCGTGGTCCGGCTCGGCCGTGAGGAGGGCGTCGACGACTGGCCGGCCGTGCTCCGCGACGTGGCCGACCGGGTGGGCGCGGCGGGTTAGTCGCCCACCACCGCGCGGCGCAGGTCGTCGGCGTCGGCGCGGACCTGGTCGAGCACGGCCGCGACGCCGTCCTCGCGCAGCAGCCCGCCGGTGAGCCGCTCGACCGGCACCGGCACGTGCGCCGGATCGGCGTACCGGGCGCCGAGCTCGAACGCGACCCGCAGCAGGGCGCCCTCGGCGGAGGTGGGGTCGTCGACGGCGACCAGCGGGGCGACCATCGCCGGCGGGAAGCCCCACTGCTCCAGTGCCACCGCGGACAGCCGCAGCGCGGAGATGCCGTACCGGCACACCTCCGCGGTCCGCCGGGCGGCGAACGGGCGCTGCGCGGCGGCCAGCTCGCGGTAGCCCTCGGGGTCGTCGGCGTGCAGCAGCGCCACGCCGACCTGGGCGAGCAGCCCGAGGCACAGCGCGTCCTGCGGCCGGCTCCCGAACCGCGGGGCCAGCGCGGAGGCGGCCAGCGCGATGCCGGTGCTGGTCTCCCAGAACCCGTCGGGCAACTGCGACTCGTCGTCCAGGCAGGTCAGCGCCACCGTCGCCATCGTCCGCACCGCGGTGAAGCCGACGACGGTGACGGCGAACTGCAGCGTCGTCGCCCGGCCGCTCATGCCGAAGTACGCCGAGTTGGCCAGCTTCATCACCCGGCCGGCCAGGGCGACGTCGCCGGCGAGCACCTCGGCGAGCGTGCGGGCGCTGGCGTCCTCGGTGCTGGCGACCGCCACCACCTGCGCGGCGACGGTGTGCTGCGCGGCCATGGTGTCGATGCCGGCGAGCAGCCGGTCCAGGTCGACCGCCGGGCGGGTCAGGGGCACCGCGGTCACCGGGCACCCACCCAGGCGGCGGTGGCGGCGCCGTCCATCGGCTCGGCCAGCGAGAAGCCCTGCAGGTAGGTGGCCCCGAGCGCGGTCAGCGCGGCCGCCTGGGCCGGCGTGGCCACGCCCTCCGCGACGGTGGACAGGCCCAGGCTGCGCGCCAGCGCGATGACGGCGGTGGCGATCTCGGCGTGCCCGTCGGCGAGCTCGGCCACGAAGGACCGGTCCACCTTGAGGCAGTCGACCGGCAGGTGGCGCAGGTAGGCCAGCGACGAGTAACCGGTGCCGAAGTCGTCGATCGCCAGCGCCACCCCGAGGTCGCGCAGCTGCTGCAGCAACGCCCGCGCGGCGACCGGGTCGGTCATGAGCGCGGACTCGGTGATCTCGATCGACAGGCGGGCCGGGGCGACGCCGTGCCGGTCCAGGGCGGCGACCACCTCGCCCGGCAGGGCGGCGTCCAGCTGCAGCGCCGAGACGTTGACGTTCACCCGTGGTGGGGCGGCGGCGCCGAGCTCGCGGTCCCACGCGGCGACCTGCCGGCACGCCTCGTCCAGGACCAGCAGGCCCAGCGCGCCGACGAGGCCGCTCTCCTCGGCCAGCGGCACGAACGTCGCCGGGCTGATCGGCCCCCGCGCGAGGTGCACCCAGCGCGCCAGCGCCTCCACCGCCTCCAGCGAGCCGTCGGCGGCGGAGACGATGGGCTGGTAGTGCAGGCCGATCTGCCGCCGCTCGATCGCGTCCCGCAGGTCGGCGACCATGCGCAGCTTGTCGCGGGCCTCGGCGCGACCGGCCCGGTCCAGCACCCGCACCCGGCCCTTGCCGCCGGCCTTGGCCTGGTACATGGCGATGTCGCAGTCGCGGACCAGGTCCGCGGCGTCGGCGTGCTCGGGGGCCTGCACGGTGACGCCCACGCTGCAGTGCGGCTGGAACCGCACCCCGGCCAGGTGCACCGGCACCGCGAGCGCGGCGACGATGCGCTCGGCCAGCGCGGCGGCGTCGGCCTCGTCGACGTCCTCGCAGACGACGACGAACTCGTCCCCGCCGAAGCGGGCGACCAGGTCGCCGGGGCGGACCGTGGCGCGCAGCCGCCCGGCCACCTCCACCAGCAGCTCGTCGCCGGCCTCGTGGCCGAGCGAGTCGTTGACCACCTTGAAGTCGTCGAGGTCCAGGAACAGGCAGGCCAGCCCACGGCCCCCGGCGGCGAACCGGGCGGCGAGGTGCTGGTCGAGCAGCGTGCGGTTGGGCAGGCCGGTCAGCGGGTCGTGCTGGGCCTGGTGGGCCAGCCGCGCCTCGAACACCATCCGGTCGGTGACGTCCTCGACGGTGCCGAGGAAGCCCGCACCGGCGCCCGGGGTGAAGACGTGGCCGAAGCGCAGCACGGTGGCCCGCTCGGTGCCGTCGGGGCGCACCAGGCGCGCCCGCACCTCGCCGTCCCCGCCCTCGAGGACGGCGGCCACGACCTCGACGACGGCGCCGAGGTCGTCCTCGTGCACGCAGCCGGTCCACCCGGTGCCCAGCAGGACCTCGGCGGGCCGCCCGGCCAGCCGGCAGAACGCGTCGTTGACGTGCGCCAGCCGCATGCCCTGCTCGGACAGCAGCGTCGGGACCGGTGAGCGCTCGCTGAGGGTGGCGAAGCGGCGCTCGGCGGCGTCGGCGGTGGCGCGCGACACCCGGTCGGCCTCCGCGGCCCCGGGCGTGACCACCAGCGTCCACGCGTCCCCGGCCGGCGCGGGGGTCGCCCGCACGACGGCGTCGGTCAGGCCGCCGCCCGCGGTGCGGACCGGCAGGGCCAGCCGGGAGGTGTGCTCGCGGCGCAGCAGCAGCGGGAGCTCGCCGGCGGCGAGCGTGGGGAGCAGGTGGGCGACCGGCAGCCCGGCCAGGCCCGCGGGTCCGGGGCCGAGCAGCCGGACGGCGCCCTCGTTCGCCCAGGTGACCCGGGGGGCGCCCCCGACGGTCTCGGCCACGAGCAGGGCGGTGCCCTCGCCCGCCGCCGCCGCGGAGAAGACCGCGGCCACCACCTCCGGGGTCGCGGCACCGGCCGGACCCGTCACGGGCGGGCTGGTGGGCACGGGCGTCCTCCTGGGCCGGGGCGGCCTGCACGGCCGGTGTCCCCGCACGGGGACACCCCCGCTGCGTCGGCACCCGCGGGGCCGGGCTCCAGCCGGGGACGCCGCCCCCTCACCCCGAGGGGTGGGTCCGCGCCGCCTGCGATCCGCGTCACGATCGTGTGCCGGGGGGCGAGGGATGCCGGGTGCGCCTGTCACCATGCAGCCCCGGGGTGGCAGAGCCCGCCGCCCCCGCAGCACCACCCAGGCCCCGCCGGCAACGACGCCGGCCCGAGCTGTCGTTGGAGTGCGCGTGCTCATCGGTGTCCCCGCAGAGACCCGGCGGAACGAGACGCGGGTCGCGGCGACCCCCGCGAGCGTCGGCCGGCTGTGCGCCCTCGGCCACGAGGTCCTCGTCCAGGCCGGCGCCGGGGAGGCGGCCAGCTGCCCCGACGAGGCCTACGTCGCCGCCGGCGCCCGGATCGGCCCGGCGGCCGAGGCGTGGGGCGCCGACGTCGTCCTGCACGTCAACGCCCCCACCCTCGACGAGGTCGCCCTGCTGCGCCCGGACGCGGTGCTGGTCAGCCTGCTCGCCCCGGCCCTGGCGCCCGAGCTGCTCGACGCGCTGACCGCCCGCGGCGTCACCGCCCTGGCGATGGACGCCGTCCCCCGCATCTCCCGCGCCCAGTCACTGGACGTGCTGTCCTCGATGGCCAACATCGCCGGCTACCGGGCCGTCGTCGAGGCCGCGCACGCCTTCGGCCGGTTCTTCACCGGCCAGGTCACCGCGGCGGGCAAGGTGCCGCCGGCCAAGGTGTTCGTCGCCGGCGCCGGCGTCGCGGGACTGGCCGCCATCGGCGCGGCGAGCAGCCTCGGCGCGATCGTGCGCGCGACCGACGTCCGGCCCGAGGTCGCCGAGCAGGTGCGCTCCCTGGGCGGCGAGTACGTCGGCGTCCCGGCCGACGAGGGCGAGACCCAGGCCAGCGGCACCGGCTACGCGTCGGTGACCAGCGAGGACTTCGACGCGCGCGCGGCGGTCATGTACGCCGAGCAGGCCCGCGACGTCGACGTCGTCATCACCACCGCGCTCATCCCCGGCCGACCGGCGCCCCGGCTGCTCACCGAGGACATGGTGGCGAGCATGAAGCCGGGCTCGGTGGTCGTGGACATGGCCGCCGCCCAGGGCGGCAACGTGGCGGGCTCGGTGCCCGACGAGGTGGTCGTGACCCCGAACGGCGTCACGATCATCGGCTACACCGACCTGCCGGCCCGGCTGCCGGCGCAGTCCTCGCAGCTGTTCGCCACCAACCTGGTCAACCTGCTCACGCTGCTCACCCCCGGCAAGGACGGGCGGTTGGTCCTCGACCTCGACGACGTCGTCCAGCGGGCGATGACCGTGACCCGCGACGGCGAGCTGCTGTGGCCCCCGCCGCCGGTGCAGGTCTCGGCCGCCCCCGTGGCCGCCGCGGCACCGCCACCGGCGCCGCTGCCGTCTCCCGAGAGGAGGGCGGCGACGCCTCAGCGGCGGGCCGCGCTCGTCGGCCTGGCCGGCGCGCTGCTGTTCCTGCTGGCCGCCTTCTCCCCCGACCAGCTCATCGGCAACCTGACGGTGTTCGCCCTCGCCGTCGTCGTCGGCTTCTACGTCATCGGTCACGTGCACCACGCGCTGCACACCCCGCTGATGAGCGTCACCAACGCGATCTCCGGGATCATCGTGGTCGGCGCCCTGCTGCAACTGGGGCACGTCAGCACCGTGGTCACCGTGCTCGCGTTCCTCGCCGTCCTGCTGGCCAGCATCAACGTGTTCGGCGGCTTCGCGGTGACCCGCCGCATGCTCGGCATGTTCCGGAGGGCCTGACCGCCATGACCGCCACCAGCGCCGCGTCCGCGGCCTACATCGTCGCCGGCCTGCTGTTCGTCCTGAGCCTGGCCGGCCTGTCGAAGCACGAGACCGCCAAGACCGGCAACGCCTACGGCATCGCCGGCATGGCCATCGCCCTGGTCGCCACCGTCGGGCTGGCCTGGCACGACGGCGACGCGCTCGCCGTCGGGCTGATCGCCGTCGCCATGGCCCTCGGCGCGGCCATCGGCCTGTGGCGGGCGCGCATCGTCGAGATGACCGGCATGCCCGAGCTCATCGCGCTGCTGCACAGCTTCGTCGGCCTGGCCGCGGTGCTGGTCGGCTGGAACGGCTACCTGTCGGTCGAGGGCGCCCCCGCCGGCGAGGCCGAGGAGCTAGGCCTCCCGGTCGGCATCCACTCCGCCGAGGTCGCGATCGGCGTCTTCATCGGCGCGGTCACCTTCACCGGCTCGATCGTCGCGTTCCTCAAGCTGTCGGCCCGGATCAAGAGCAACCCGCTGGTGCTGCCGGGCAAGAACGCGCTCAACCTCGGCGCGCTCGCGGCGTTCGCCGTCCTCACCGTCGTCTTCGTCGTCTCGCCGGACCTGGGCGTGCTGGCCGGGCTGACCGTGCTGGCGCTGGCGCTCGGCTGGCACCTGGTCGCCTCGATCGGCGGCGGCGACATGCCGGTCGTCGTCTCGATGCTCAACAGCTACTCCGGCTGGGCGGCCGCGGCGTCGGGCTTCCTGCTCGACAACGACCTGCTGATCATCACCGGCGCGCTGGTCGGCTCCTCGGGTGCCTACCTCTCCTACATCATGTGCCAGGCGATGAACCGCTCGTTCATCTCCGTCATCGCCGGCGGCTTCGGCAACGAGGGCAGCACCACCGGGTCCGGCACGGTCGAGGGCGAGCACACCGAGATCACCGCCGAGGACGTCGCGCAGCTGCTGCGCGACGCCGACAGCGTCGTCATCACCCCCGGCTACGGCATGGCGGTCGCCCACGCGCAGAACGCCGTCGCCGACCTCACCCGGACCCTGTCGGACAAGGGCGTGCCGGTCCGTTTCGGCATCCACCCGGTCGCCGGGCGGCTGCCCGGGCACATGAACGTGCTGCTCGCCGAGGCGAAGGTGCCCTACGACGTCGTCCTGGAGATGGACGAGATCAACGACGACTTCCCGAAGACGTCGGTCGTGCTGGTCATCGGCGCCAACGACACGGTCAACCCGGCCGCGGCCGAGGACCCCGGCAGCCCGATCGCCGGCATGCCGGTCCTGCACGTGTGGGAGGCCGAGCACGTCGTCGTGTTCAAGCGGTCGATGAGCACCGGCTACGCCGGCGTCCAGAACCCGCTGTTCTTCCGCGAGAACACCCGGATGCTGTTCGGCGACGCGCGCGAGCGCGTCGAGGACATCCTGCGGGCGCTGTGAGCGTGCTCGTCAGCCCCGCCTGGCTGATCGGCGGGCTGCGCAACGTGCCGGGCTTCCTGGCCACCGACGGGCGGGGGCTGGCGTTCGTCAGCGACACCCCGGTGTTCGACGTGCCGCTGGGCGCGGTCACCGACGTCTCGTGGCCGTGGTGGTGGTTCGGGGGCGGGCTCGAGCTCTCCGCGGCCGGGCAGCGGTGGAAGGTCACCTTCGTCCGGCCCAACGGGATGCCGCCGCCGCAGCCGTCGATGCTGGCGTCGTCGGTGGGGACCGTCGGGGTGCTCACCGGGACGCTGCCGCCGCACGTGCTCGCCGACCTCGACGCGCTGCGCGGGCTGGCCGACGTCCGCGACGGCCGCGCGGCCGGGAGGCGGTGGCGCGAGGTGCTGCCGGGCTGAGTTGCGTGTCCGGCCACGGGGGGACGACGGTTGCCGGTGTGGACCCCTTCCGTCTCGGCATGCCGAAGATCCCCGGCCTCACGGAGCTGCTCACGCTCCTGCAGACGCAGACCGAGGCGCTGGCCCAGCTGCCGCGCACGCTGACCGACCTCAACGCCGCCGTCCGCGAGCTGATCGCCGCGACCTCGACGGCGACGTCGGCCATCTCGTCGGCGCAGCGCACCGCCGAGCGGCTGGAGACCCTGGTCGGCGAGCTGGAGGAGCCGGTGCGGGCGCTCAAGCCGGGGCTGGAGCGGGTCGGGCGGGTGCTCGACGACCCCGCGGTGGAGGCGGTGCCGGACATCATCCGCACCATCGACGAGGACCTGATGCCGATGATCGCGACGCTGCGTCAGGCCCAGTCGCGGGTCGCCGGCGTCACCGGCCTGCTGCGCCGCCGCGGCCGCCCCGACGACCGCCCTGACGACCGCCCTGACGACCGCCCTGACGACGCGGACGCGGCCGGCTGACGCCCGCTCCCCAGTGCCCCGGCCGCCCGAGGACGGCGGGCAGCCGGGTGCCGCCGTCGCCGCGGGCGGCGGCCACCTGCGGGCGGGTGAGGAACAGCGCGCCGGTGAGGTCGGCGCCGCGGAGGTCGGCCGCGCGCAGGTCCGCGCCGAGGAGGTCGGTGGCGGTGAGGTCGGCGCCGCGCAGGTCCGCGCCGATCAGGTAGGCGCCGCGCAGGCTCACCCCGCGGAGGTCGGTCCTCCGGAGGTCGGCGCCGACCAGGTCGGCGCCGCGCCGGTCCCGCCCGCCGGCGCGGACGGCGGCGCTGACCCGGCCCAGCAGCTCCCCCGCCGCCGCACGGACCGCTCCGGCGTCGACCGCTCCCAGCTCCCCGGGCGTCCCGGCGGCCAGCCGCTCGGTGCGCCCGAGCGCCGCGGTGACCTCGTCGTGCAGGCCGGCCGGCAGCGGGAGCGCGGCGGCCTCGGTGAGGTACCAGAGCAGCTCGTGCAACTGCCGCAGCACGGGGAACGCCGCCGCCACGCCGGGGTCGGCGGCCGGCTGCTCGACGGCGGCCACCTGCACCAGCCGCTGGCCGGCGCCGAAGCAGTCGAAGACCGTGCAGCCGGGGAAGCCGCGCTGCCGCAGGTCGGCGTGGATGCCGCAGCGGGCGTCCGCGGTGAGGTGGACGCAGGCGCGGCCGGCCGGCTTGTCGACCGCGAAGTCCGCAGACGCGGCGAACGCCGGGAGCACGCAGCACAGGCCGGCGCACGAGGAGCAGTCGGCGGCCAGGTCCCGTCGCCGGTCGGCGGGGGCCACCGCCGACGGGGCGGGAGGGGTCACAGGTCCAGGGTAGGTGCGGGCCCCTCGGGGTCGAGATCGCGCGATCTCGCGCAGCCGGCGGGCCCTGGGGGTCGAGATCGCGCGATCTCGCACGTCCGGCGAGCCGGGAGCGGGCGAGATCGCGCGATCTCGGCGGCAGGGAGCCAGCAGGATGACGGGCGTGGACGTGCTGAGCAGCCGCGTGCTCCTGCGGCCCACCGACGCCGAGCGCTCGCAGGCCTTCTACCGCGACGTGCTCGGGCTGGCCGTGTACCGCGAGTTCGGCCCGCCCGGGCACCGCGGGGTCGTCTTCTTCCTCGGCAACGGCCTGCTCGAGGTGTCCGGCCGGGCCGACGGGCGCCCGCGCGGGCTGGCGCTGTGGGTGCAGGTGCGCGACCTGGCCGCCGAGGTGGCGCGGCTGGCCGCGGTCGGCGTCCCCGTCGTCGCGGCGCCCGAGCGCAAGCCGTGGGGCCTGCTCGAGGCGACGGTCGAGGACCCCGACGGCGTGGCGATCGTGCTCGTCGAGGTCCCCGCCGACCACCCGCTCCGGGCCGACGTCCGCCCGACGGGTTGAGTCGCCGAGCGGGCGAGCGGCGTGGGAGGACGGGGTCCTCTCCTAGTCGGTGCCGGACTCCATCGCGGCGCGGTCGAGCAGCTCGTCGTCGGCCGGGGTGGTCCGGCCGGCGATCGCCCGTGCGCCGCCCTCGGTCATCCGGTCGATCAGGCCGGTGGCGGCCGCCTGCGCGGCGCCGATGACGGCCGGCTCGGCTCCGCCGCCGACCATGCCGAGCCGCGCGTACTGCTCGAGCTTGGCGCGGGAGTCGGCGATGTCGAGGTTGCGCATGGTCAGCTGGCCGATCCGGTCCGTCGGCCCGAACGCGGGGTCCTCGGTGCGCTCCATCGACAGCTTGTCCGGGTGGTAGCTGAACGCCGGGCCGGTGGTGTCGACGACCGACCAGTCCTCCCCGCGCCGCAGCCGCAGCGTGACCTCGCCGGTGACGGCCATGCCGACCCACCGCTGCAGCGACTCCCGCAGCATGAGCGCCTGGGGGTCCAGCCACCGGCCCTCGTACATGAGCCGGCCCAGCCGCCGGCCCTCGGTGTGGTAGGTGGCGAGGGTGTCCTCGTTGTGGATGGCGTTGACCAGCCGCTCGTAGGCGGCGTGCAGCAGCGCCATGCCCGGCGCCTCGTAGATGCCGCGGCTCTTGGCCTCGATGACCCGGTTCTCGATCTGGTCGGACATGCCCAGCCCGTGCCGGCCGCCGATCGCGTTGACCTCGAGCACCAGGTCGACGGCGGAGGCGTACTCCTTGCCGTTGACCGAGACCGGCCGCCCGTTGGCGAAGCCGATGGTCACGTCCTCGGGCTCGATCTCGACGGCGGGGTCCCAGAACCGGACGCCCATGATCGGCTCGACGATCTCGATGCTCGTGTCGAGGTGCTCGAGCCGCTTGGCCTCGTGGGTGGCGCCCCAGATGTTGGCGTCGGTCGAGTAGGCCTTCTCCGCGCTGTCCCGGTAGGGCAGGCCGTGCGCGGTCAGCCACTCCGACATCTCCTTGCGGCCGCCGAGCTCCTCGACGAACCGCGCGTCCAGCCACGGCTTGTAGATCCGCAGCGACGGGTTGGCCAGCAGGCCGTACCGGTAGAACCGCTCGATGTCGTTGCCCTTGAACGTCGAGCCGTCGCCCCAGATCTGGACGTCGTCCTCGAGCATGGCGCGCACCAGCAGCGTGCCGGTGACCGCGCGGCCCAGCGGGGTGGTGTTGAAGTAGCTGCGCCCGCCGGAGCGGATGTGGAACGCGCCGCAGGTCAGGGCCGCCAGGCCCTCCTCGACCAGCGCCTCCCGGCAGTCGACCAGCCGGGCGACCTCCGCGCCGTAGGCGGTGGCGCGGCCGGGCACCGACGCGATGTCCGGCTCGTCGTACTGCCCGATGTTCGCCGTGTAGGTGCAGGGGACGGCGCCGCGGTCGCGCATCCAGGCGACCGCCACGGAGGTGTCGAGACCACCGGAGAAGGCGATCCCGACGCGTTCGCCGACGGGCAGGGACGTGAGCACCTTGGACACGAGGAAGATTATGCACGACTACGCATGACCATTCACGGGTGGGGGTCGGGCCACCGGACCCCGTGGGGCAGGATCGCAGGAGTGCCGGACCTCTCCGCGGGCGACGACCTGCGTGCCCTCGTCGACGCCTCCCCCTCCCCGTTCCACGCCGTCGCCGAGCTCGCCCGCCGGCTGGCCGCCGCCGGGTTCACCGAGCTGGCCGAGGCCGACGCGTGGGAGCTCGCCCCCGGCGGGGCGCACTACGTCGTGCGGCAGGGCAGCCTCGTCGCGTTCCGGCTGGGCAGCGCCCCGCTCCCCGAGGCCGGGATGCGGCTGGTCGGCGCGCACACCGACTCCCCCACGTTCAAGGTCCGCCCCCGGTCCGACGTCCGGCAGGCCAGCTACCGGCTGGTCGGCGTCGAGCCGTACGGCGGCGGGCTCTGGCACACCTGGCTGGACCGGGAGCTGACCGTCGCCGGGCGGGTGGCGCTGCGCGGCGGCCGCACCGCCCTGGTCCGGCTCGACGGCGCCCCGCTGCGGCTGCCGTCGCTGGCCATCCACCTCGACCGGAGCGTGCGCGAGGGGCTGACGCTGGACCCGCAGCGGCACCTGGTCCCGGTGTGGTCGCGGGACCTGGACACCGAGCCGGGGCTGACCGAGGCGCTCGCCGCGGCCGCCGGGGTGACGCCGGGCGACGTCGTCGGGCACGACCTCGTGCTGGCCGACACCCAGCCCGCGGCTCCCGCCGGCCCCGACGGCACCTGGATCGCGGCGCCGCGGCTGGACAACCTGGCCAGCTGCCACGCCGGCGTGACGGCGCTGGTCGGCGCCGCGCCCGGGGAGCGCACGCAGGTGCTGGTCGCCAACGACCACGAGGAGGTGGGCAGCGGCTCGATGTCCGGGGCGCGCGGCAGCTTCCTCGAGGACGTCGTCCGGCGGCTGGTCGGCGTCACCGCGCCCGGGGACCCGCAGGCGCTGCCCCGGACCCTCGCCCGGTCCCGGCTGGTCTCGGCGGACACGGCGCACGCCCTCCACCCGACCCGCTACGACCGGCACGAGCCCGCCCACGCCCCGCAGCTCGGCGGCGGCCCGGTGCTGAAGGTCAACGCCAACCAGGCCTACGCCACCGATGCGGCCGGCGGCGGCTGGTTCGCCGAGCGGTGCGCCGAGGCCGGGGTGCCGCTGCAGCACTTCGTCTCCCGCGCCGACCTGCCCTGCGGCTCGACGATCGGCCCGTTGACCGCCACCCGGCTGGGCGTGGCGACCGTCGACGTCGGCGCGCCGGTGCTGGCCATGCACTCCTGCCGGGAGCTGGCCTCGGCGCTCGACGTCCCGCTGGTGGTCGCCGCGCTCACCGCCTGCTACACCGGCTGAGCGGGCGGCTCCCGGTCGGCCGGGCGGTCGGCCGGGCGGTCGGGCCGGTCCGGCGGGGAGCGGCGGAGGACGTCGGCGAAGGACTCCTCCAGCCGCGCCCAGGTGCCGCTCCACTCGACGAGCGGCTCGAGGATCCGCTCGAAGACCGCCAGCTGCTCGTCGAAGGCCTGCAGCTGGCCCATCAGCCCCTCGATCAGCTGCCGCTGCGCCCGCACCGACGACGCGATCGACCGCACCTGCGCCGCCGACATCGCGCCGGGCGGGGAGGGCAGCCGCGGCAGCGACAGCCCCGACGGCACGGCGCCGGCGGCCAGCCGGGTGGCCCGGTCGGTGAAGCCGCGCAGCTGCGCCACGAACTCCTCGACCGACCGCGCGACCAGCCCGCCGTCGCGGGGCCTGTCCTCGGACTCGCTCACGCGCACCTCCCCCGGCCCGCCCGCCCGGTCGGCGGGAACCGGCCCCAGTCTCGCGGGTGCGGACCTCAGCCGCCGGTCAGCGCGCGCAGCGTCTCCGCGTTCCGGACGGCGTGGCCGTACCCGTCGTTGTTGAAGTACGCGTACACCTCGCGCCCCTGCCCGGCCCACTCGCCGATCCGGTCGGCCCACCAGCGCAGGTCGGCGTCGGGGTAGGAGCCGGCGTAGAGGTGGTGGGGGTCGGGGCCGTGCAGCCGGACGTAGACGAACGGCGCCGTCGCCCGCAGCACGCACGGCAGGCCGGCGCCGCTCATCACGCAGTACGCGGCACCGTGCCGCTCGAGCAGGGCGAACACGCCGTCGTCGTGCCAGCTGGGGTGCCGGAACTCCACGGCCACCCGCATCCAGTCCGGCAGCAGGCCGAGGAAGTGGTCGAGCCGGGCGTCGTCGCGGGCGGCGGCCGGGTGCAGCTGGACGAGCAGCACCGCCCGCCGGGGTCCGAGCTCGTGCCAGGCCGCGGTCATCCGCTCGACCCAGGCCTCGGGGGCGTACAGCCGCTTGGCGTGGGTCAGCCCGCGCGGGGCCTTGACCGACAGCCGGAAACCCTCGGGCAGCCGCTGCCGCCACGAGGCGAAGGTCGCGGTGCGCGGCCAGCGGTAGAAGCTTGCGTTGAGCTCCACGGTGCCGAACCGGTGGACGTAGTGGGCCAGCCGCTCCCGGGGCGGCGTCCCCGGTGGGTACAGGACGCCCTCCCAGTGGTCGTAGCTCCAGCCCGACGTGCCCACGTGGACGGCCACCGGCGCTCCCGCCCGGTCAGGCCCGGCGCAGGCCGGCCAGCCGGGTCGCGGCGGCGAGCACCCTCCCGTACGAGCCCGGCGCCAGGCGCACCAGGACGTCGGGGACGACGGCGCTGGCGCCGATGAGCAGCCGCGGCCGGCGCCGCTCCACCGCCTCGACGATCCGCTGCGCGGCGCGGTCGGCCGGATAGCGCAGCAGCTTCGCGAACTCCCGCTTGCCCCGCTCGGCCTCCGCGGGGTCCGCCCCGCTGGCCACGCGGGCGGTCTCGGCGATGCGGGTGGCGATGCCGCCGGGGTGCACGCTGGTCACGCCGACGCCGTCCTCGGCCAGCTCGTGCCGCAACGCCTCGGTGAACCCGCGGACGGCGAACTTGCTCGACGCGTACGCCGCCTGCCCGGCCGGCGCCATGAGCCCGAACAGGCTGGAGACGTTGACCAGGTGCGACCCGGGGTGCGCCTTCAGGGTGGGCAGCAGCGCGTGGGTGAGCCGGACGGCGGCGCGGAAGTTGACGTCCATCACCCACTCGAACTCCTCGAGGGTCACCTGGTCGAACCGCCCGCCCAGCGCGACGCCGGCGTTGTTGACCAGCAGCGTCGTCCCCGGGTGCCCGGTGACGACCCGGCCGGCGGCCTCGCGCAACTGCCCGGCGTCGGCGAGGTCGGCGACGACGGTGTCCACCGACCGGCCCGGGGAGGCCGCGCGCACCGACGCCGCGACGCCCTCGAGCCGCCCGGCGTCGCGGTCGACCAGCACGAGGTCGCTGCCGCGGGCGGCCAGCCGCGGGGCGAGCGCGGCGCCGATCCCGCTGGCCGCCCCGGTGACGACGGCGGTACCGGTGAAGGCGTAGGGGTGCACCCGGCGACCGTATCCGGCGGCGCTCAGGGCAGCCGCCACACCGTCGTCCGGCGCAGCCCGGGCCCCTCCGTCTCGGGGACCTGGTACACCGCGGCGGCCTCCAGCCGCTCGTGCGGGAGGTACGGGCGGCCGGGGTCGCCGACGAGCACCTGGCAGCCGCGGGCCCGCGCCCGGTCGAGGAAGGGCAGCACCCGCCCGGTCATCTCCCGGTCGTAGCAGACGTCGCCTGCCACGACGACGTCGACGGCGGGCGGCTCGCGGTCCAGGACGTCGCCGGTGACGCTGATGCCCGCGACGCCGTTGAGGCCGGCGTTGACGCCGACCGCGGTCCGGGAGAACGGGTCGACGTCGCTGGCCAGCACCCACCGGGCACCGGCGAGGACGGCGGCGACGGCCACCAGGCCGCTGCCCGACCCGAGGTCGAGCACCGTGCGGCCGGCGACGGTGGCGGGCTCGTCGAGCAGGTGGCGGGCCAGTGCCTGCCCGCCGGGCCAGGCGGCCGCCCAGAACGGCGGCTCGTCCCCCGCCCCGCCGGCCGCGGTCTCCATCGCCTCCCAGAGGGCGACGACGTCGTCGGCGACGTGCAGCCGCACCTCGGGGACGAGCGAGGGCCGGCGCACCTGGGTGTGCGCGCGGACGAAGCCCGCGGGCACCACCCGGGTGGCCGGCCCTCGATGGATCACCTTCGGATCAGTACCAGCCGGTGGCCTGCGAGTGCGCC
This sequence comes from Geodermatophilus sp. SYSU D01045, assembly GCF_054050295.1. Classification (NCBI taxonomy): domain Bacteria; kingdom Bacillati; phylum Actinomycetota; class Actinomycetes; order Geodermatophilales; family Geodermatophilaceae; genus Geodermatophilus; species Geodermatophilus sp. SYSU D01045. Next base: position 22,753 of record NZ_JBJGZB010000005.1, on the reverse strand, counting down.
CAGGCGTCGCACGCGCTGCCGTAGCGCTGCTCGATGTAGATCAGGCCGGCGTCGATCTGGCGGTAGCCGTCGGAGGTCTTGGCGATCCCGGTGCTGGCCCAGGTGGAGTTCAGGAACTGCGGGATGCCGTAGGCGGTGCTGGTGGGGTTCTGGGCGTTGGGGTTCCAGCCGCTCTCCTTGCCCCACAGCTTCTCCAGGCAGGAGAACTGCTCGGAGCTGCCGACCTTGCTCAGCGCGTAGTCCTTGAAGGAGCCGGACGGCGCGGCGGGCGCGGCCTCCTGCGCGGCGGCCTCCTCCGCGGCCTGCTCCTCGGCGGCCTGCTGCGCGGCGGCGGCCTCGGCGGCAGCCTGCGCCTCGGCGGCCTGGCGGGCGGCCTCCTGCTCGGCGGCGACGCGGGCGGCCTCCTGCTCGGCGGCGACGCGGGCGGCCTCGGCCTCGGCGGCCTGGCGGTCGCGCTCGGCCTGCTCGGCGGCGAGCTGCGCGTGGGCGGCACCGGCCTCCTGCGCGCTGCGCTCGGCGCGCGAGGCGGCGACGTCGGCCAGCGACGTCAGGTCGGTGGCGTCCGGGGTCTGCGCGGCGGCCGGCTGCTGGGGGACGCCCAGCTCCTCGGCGACGCTGACCGCGGTGCCGGCGTTGTCGGTGCCGGCGGAGGCGGCGGGGCCGCTGGTGGAGACGACGCCGACGATCAGCGCGCCGGCGGCGGCGGCGCCGAGCAGCAGGGCCGGGCGGCGCGGGCCCAGCGGGGGGCTGCCGCGGCGGAAGAGGCGCCGGCGCGCGGGGGCCTCGGCGGCCTCGGCAGCGCCCCCGGCGGCGGGCAGCTCGCGGGTGGCGGTGTGGGCGTCGGTGTCGGGGGTGGTGGGGGTGTCAGCGGTGGCGAGCTCGACGGTCGCGGGGGCGTCGGCAGGCGTGTTCGGGACGTGGCGGGACATGAGGGGGTGTGGGCTCCGAGGGAGAGTGGCGCGCGGCAGCGGGCCCGGAGGCGGACCTCGGGCATGCGGGTACGGCGCGGGTCTGTGGGTGTCGCGGACTACGGGGTCCCCGGCGACGTCGTCGCTGGGAGCGGCAGGACAGGAGCAGCCGGCGTCAGGCGGACGCGGGGGCGCGGTGTGCGCGCGGACGGCTGCACCTGCGGGCCGCTTCGGCCCGGAGGCGGGGCATGCGGAGACTCTCCGTTTCTTCCGTGAGCCGCCTACCGAGTTAGCTGACGGGTTCGGGCGGGAAGGAGCCCTACGCGCGCCGGGCCGGAGCTCGGCGGGCGCGATTCACCCCAGTACTGCGGTGGGTCCCCGGCTCGCGCCCGCAGGTGCGGACACGACTCGGCGGCGTCCGGCCGGGCTCCCCGGAAGGGGGACCTGACGACCAGCCGGACGCCAGCCACCGTACGGTCGTTACCGGTTCGTGACAACCGACGGGGCCGGAGTGACGGCCGTGACGGGTGGTGCGGACTCCCCCGGTCCGGAACCGGCCCCCGCGTCGCCGCTGGTCAGGAGGCCGCCGCGACCTCGGGCCGGCCGGGTCCGAGCAGCGGTGTCACGTCGGACACGTCCGTCCCCGGGGGCGCCGGACGCGCCCCCGCGCGCGGCTCGGCAGCCGGGTCCTCCCCGAGCCGGGGCAGCCCCCGCTTGTCGCCGAGGGCGGGGACGTCGTCGGGCACCACGCCGGTGACGACGGCGAGCGCCTCGTCGAGCTGACCGGTCAGCAGGCGCAGCCACTCCCGCGCCCGGTCGCGCTCGTCGCGCAGGGGTGCGAGCTCGGCCTCGACGGCGCGCCGGCGCTCGAGGGCCTCGGCGTCGGCCCGGGCCCGCGCCTCGGCGGCCTCGCGGTCCCGGCGCTCGCGCTCGGCGGCGGCGGCCCGCTCCAGCCGGGCCGCCTCGCGGCGCGCGGCCTCGAGGACCGCCGCAGCCTCGCTGCGGGTCTGCTCGCGGGCGGCGAGCACCGCCTCGCGCATCTCGGCCACCCCGGACAGCCGGGCCTGCGCCTCGGTGAGCGCCTCGGCCCGGATCCGCCCGGCCTCCTCCTCGGCGGCTGCGGTCAGCGCGGCGGCCTCCTCCCGGGCGCGGCGCATCATCTCCGCCGCGTCCTCGGGGCCGGGCAGGCTCTGCCGCTCCCGGACCAGCTGGGCCAGCCGGCGGCGGGCGTTCTGCAGCTCGGCCGACGCGGCGGCGTAGCGGCTGAGCAGGTGCTCGTTCTCCCGGCGCAGGACCAGGAGCTCGGTCTCGGCCCAGGCGACGTAGTCGTCGACCTGCACGCGGTCGTAGCCGCGCACCGCCCCGGTGAACACCGGACCGGTGCCCAGCAGGCCGTCGAGCCCGCGCCCCGGAGGCGGCTCCGGAACGCCGTTCCCGCCCCCGTCCGGAGCAGCTCCCTGTCCCCGCAGCGACATCCCGGTTCCCCCTCGGTGCGCCGTCCGATCCGGTCCCCCACCGGCCCGCCGGCGGGGTGATCACAGAGTCGCACCCGCCGGGTGCCGCCGACCGGGCCGACACGGACACGCGCCCCGCCCGCGGAGTGGGCACGCCCGGACGTGCCGGGCCGCTCACCGTGCGCGGTCGAGAGGTCTCAGTACGGTCACGGACCCGTCGGGAATGCCCGGCGGGGGTCGGTCGTTGGGCCGGGTACAGTAGTTGCACTCTCAACCACTTGGAGCACGAGATGCAGTTCGGGGTCTTCACGGTCAGCGACGTCACGACCGACCCGACGACGGGGCGGACGCCGAGCGAGGCGGAGCGGATCAAGGCCGTCGTCGCCATCGCGAAGAAGGCCGAGGAGGTGGGCCTCGACGTCTTCGCCCTCGGCGAGCACCACAACCCGCCGTTCTTCTCGTCCTCCCCCACCACCACGCTGGCCTACGTCGCGGCGCAGACCTCCCGACTGCAGCTGTCGACGTCGACCACGCTGATCACCACCAACGACCCGGTGAAGATCGCCGAGGACTACGCGATGCTGCAGCACCTCGCCGACGGCCGGGTCGACCTGATGATGGGCCGCGGCAACACCGGCCCGGTCTACCCGTGGTTCGGCCAGGACATCCGCAACGGCATCCCGCTGGCCGTGGAGAACTACGCGCTGCTGCGCCGGCTGTGGGACGAGGAGGTCGTGGACTGGCAGGGCCGCTTCCGCACCCCGCTGCAGGGCTTCACCTCCACCCCGCGGCCGCTGGACGGCGTCCCGCCGTTCGTGTGGCACGGCTCGATCCGCTCGCCGCAGATCGCCGAGCAGGCCGCCTACTACGGCGACGGCTTCTTCCACAACCACATCTTCTGGCCGAAGGAGCACACCCAGCGGATGGTGGAGTTCTACCGGTCCCGCTTCGAGCACCACGGCCACGGCGCCGCCGACCAGGCGATCGTCGGACTCGGCGGGCAGGTGTTCATGCGGAGGAACAGCCAGGACGCCGTCGCCGAGTTCCGGCCCTACTTCGACAACGCGCCGGTCTACGGGCACGGGCCCTCGCTCGAGGACTTCTCCCGCGAGACGCCGCTGACCGTGGGCAGCCCGCAGCAGGTGATCGAGCGCACGCTCGGCTTCCGCGACTACGCCGGCGACTACCAGCGGCAGCTGTTCCTCGTCGACCACGCCGGCCTGCCGCTGAAGACCGTGCTCGAGCAGCTGGACCTGCTCGGCGAGGAGGTCGTGCCGGTGCTGCGCCGCGAGTTCGCCGCGCTCAAGCCGGCGCACGTGCCCGACGCGCCCACCCACGCCGCCCGGGTGGCGGCGCGCGGCGGGGCGCAGGACTCGACCGTCTACGCCGCCGGTGACGACGTCACGGGCCAGGTCACCGACGCGGCCCGCGAGGAGGTGTCCCTCTGATGACCACCCGCACCCTGGCCGTCGTCAGCGCGGGGCTCGGCGTGCCGTCGTCGACCCGGCTGCTGGCCGACCGGCTCGCCACCGCGACCGTCGCCGCGCTGCGCGAGCGCGGCGAGGACGCCACCGTCGAGGTCGTCGAGCTCCGCGAGCACGCCCGCGACGTCGCCGACGCGCTCGTCACCGGGTTCCCCAACGCGGCGCTGCGCGAGGCGGTCGCGACGGTGACCGGCGCGGACGCGGTCATCGCGGTCACGCCGGTGTTCACCGCCTCCTACAGCGGCCTGTTCAAGTCCTTCGTCGACGTGCTCGACAAGGACGCGCTCACCGGCACGCCGGTGCTGCTCGCGGCGACCGCCGGCACCGCCCGGCACTCGCTGGTGCTCGAGCACGCGATGCGGCCGCTGTTCAGCTACCTGCGCGCCGCCCCCGTGCCGACGGCGGTCTTCGCGGCGAGCGAGGACTGGGCCGGCGGCGACGGCACCAGCCAGGAGCTGGCCGCGCGGATCACCCGCGCGGCCGGCGAGCTGGCCGACGTCGTCACCGGCCGGCCGTCCTCGGCCCGGCCGGCCGACCCCTTCGCCGACGTCCCCTCCTTCGAGGACCTGCTGCGGGGTCAGGCGTAGGGCCGGTCCTGCGCCGGCGGAGGTGCGCCTCCGCCGGCGTCCGCGTGCCGCGCCGCGCCGTGCTCGGGGGCCTGCCGGGCGACCGGCACGCCCTCCGGCGCGGCCGGCGGCCCCGCCGGCACCGGCGCGGCCGGGGGCACGGCCGGTGCCGGGCGGCCCCGCAGCCGCGGGTAGGCCAGCACGAGGCTGGCCGCCAGGGCGATGGCCAGGATGACCGCCCACGTGCCGGTGTAGTCGGCCCACGAGCCCGTGAGCAGCAGGAACGCGGGCAGGGCGGCGGTGAGCAGCCCGGCGACGACGGCGATCGCGCCCGTGTAGCGGGTGAACTCCTCCCGCTTCAGGCCGAGGACGACGAAGAACAGCGCCCAGAGCACCGCCCAGTACAGCCAGATGACGCCGAAGCCCGGGTCCCGCGGGACGACGTAGAAGAAGTTCAGCCCGGCGTACACCAGCGCGCACGCCGCCACGAACGCCGAGAACCAGCCCAGCCCCGTGCCGTCGAGGCCGCCGAGCAGGTTGATCCCCACGTACAGGTACGTGAAGCCGAACAGGTAGAGACCCGACGCGGCCAGGATCGTGGCCGGGTCCCCGTCGGCCGTGATGATCAGGACGGTCGGCGTCACCACCTGCAGCGCCCCGACGAACAGGTTGAGCGGAGCGGCGGCACGGGCGTCCACCAGCCCCAGCAGCATCAGGCCGTTGACGACCAGGACGGCTCCCACGTACAGCAGTCCCACGGCTCCCATGTGCGGTCATCTCCTCGGGTCCCGCGACGGTGCGGACGTCCCCCGTGACTGGTGCCGGCGCGGTCGCGCCGGCGGTCAGGAGCCGGGGTCCCCGGGCTCCCGTTCGTTCTCCCGGACGGCCTCGTTCTCCTCGAGAGCCGTGTCGATCAGGTCGGCGAGGCCGCCGACGGAGCGGTGCGGCCCACCCCGGCGGACGACGACCGGCTCGGGCACGTCGTCCTCCTCGGACGACAGTCCCTCGGTGAGGTCGTGCGCCGCTCGCAGCGCGGCCTTGCCGGCGCGGTCGGCCGCCTCGTGGCGCTCGATCCGCGGGACCTCCTCGGTCACCTCTGGTCTCCTCCCGCGTCCTCCCGGCACGGTCGGTGACGCCCGGCCCGGGTTGGGCGGACGGCGCGCCGGGTAACCCCCTCCCGGCCTCGAACAACCGGGAGCCGTGCAGTGCTCGTGTGAGGAGCGATCCGTGCAACTCCGGGTCGAGGTGGTGTGGACGTGCGCGCCGTGCGAGGTCGGCGGGCAGGACGTGGCGGAGGACGGTGACGACGACCCGACCTGCTGGAACTGCGGTGGGCCGGTCGTGGTGACCGCCCGGCCCTCCGTCCGCCGGCCCTTCCCCGAACCGTTCCCCGAACCGTTCCCCGAGCCGGACGCCGCCTGAGGGCGGCGCCCGGCCCGGGCGGGCGGGTCCCGGCGTGCGCCGGGACCCGCCGGGCGGTCAGGACGTGACGGCGCACTGCCCGCGGTCGGCACGGACCGGCCCCGACGCCGACGGCTTGACGTCGAAGTCGAAGATCGCCGTCGGCAGGTACAGCGAGCAGCAGGCGTTCGGGATGTCGACGACCCCGCTGACGCGGCCCTCGATCGGCGCCGAGCCGAGCAGCAGGTAGGCCTGCTCGCCGGAGTAGCCGAACTTCTGCAGGTACCGGACGGCGTTGAGGCAGGCGTTGCGGTAGGCCTGCGTGGCGTCCAGGTAGAGGTTGCGGTCGTTCTCGTGGTCGACCGAGACCCCGATGAAGGTCAGGAACTCCGAGTAGCGGGGCTCGACGTTGCCGGGGATGAACACCGGGTTGGTGGTCACCCCGTAGGTCTCCATGCCGCCCTTGATCAGGTCGATGTGGAAGTCGATGAACCCGCCCATCTCGATGGCGCCGCAGAACGTGATCTCGCCGTCGCCCTGGCTGAAGTGCAGGTCGCCGCCGGAGAGCTTCGCGTCCTGCACGTGCACCGGGTAGAAGACGCGGGACCCGCGGGAGAAGTTCTTGATGTCGTGGTTCCCGCCGTTCTCCCGCGCCGGCACGGTGCGGGCGCCGTCCCGGGCGATCGCCGCGGCCACGTCGCCGTCGGCCTGCCCGGGCAGCGTCTGGTCCTCGATCGGGAGCAGCGCCAGCGCGGGCACGCGGTCGGGGTCGGTGTCGGCCAGGGCCTTCTCCCGCCGGTTCCACCGGGCGAGCAGGTCGGCCGACGGGGCGGTGCCGAACAGCCCGGGGTGGGTCAGGCCGGTGTAGCGGACGCCCGGTATGTGCCGGGAGGTCGCCACCTGGCCGTGGAAGTCCCAGATCGCCTTGTAGGCGTCCGGGAAGTAGTCGGTCAGGAAGCCGCCGCCGTTGGCCTTGGCGAAGATGCCCGTGTAGCCCCAGCCCTGGCCGGGGGCGTCGCCGAACTCCTGCGGCGCCTGCACCGGGCCGAGGTCGAGGATGTCCACCACGAGCAGGTCACCGGGCTCGGCCCCCTCGACGCCGATCGGGCCGCTGAGCATGTGCGCCCGGGTCAGGTCGACGTCGCGGACGTCGTTGGCCGAGTCGTTGTTGCCGATCTGGCCGTCGGTCCACTCCCGGCACTCCACCCGGATGTCCTGCCCGGGCCGGACCATCGTGGCGACGGGTACGTCCGGGTGCCAGCGGTTGTGGCCCGGGACGGCCTGGTCCCGCATGGACTTGGCCTGGTCGACGGTGAAGACGACGTCTGGCATGTCCCCCACACTCCGATCTGCGTTGACGGGGAGGGCCGACCCGCGTCCACGGGCCGTTCGGGGCGGCTCCGCGCGGGAGCCGGGGAGGCGACGGCGGCCCGGCCCCGGGGCCGCCGCGCGGGCTGGTCAGGGCCGGGGCAGGGCGTTCCACCGCGGGTCGCGCGGCACCGGGCGGCGGGGCGCGGGCGGCACGGCCGTCGTCACGGCGGGCGCGTCGGCGCTGGCCTCCTCGCGCGACCGCGCCGCGGCCAGCGGCGCCGGGGTGCGCGCCAGCAGCGGGGCGGTGTAGACGCGCCGGCCGGCGTCGCCGCACGAGGGGCACCGCTCCGAGGCCTGCGCGGTCCCGATGGGCCGCCGCACCTCCCACGGGCCGCACGCCGGGCACCGGTACAGGTAGGCCGCCATCTTGGCCTCCGCGGGGAAGTCGGGACCACTCGGGAGCGGGCGACGCTAGTGACGGGCCCGGACGGACCGGAGGGACCTTCGACTCCATCGGTGGCGCGTCGCCACGGGCGGCTCCCTGCCGGTGACCGCGGGTGGGCCGGTCTGCTCTCGGCTCAGCGGACGGCGTCCTCCGACGGTGCCGCGGAGCCGCCCTGCGGGGCCTCCGCCGTCATGATCCGGACCACCTCCGCCCGGTCCGCGGCCGAGGGCAGGCCCCAGCCCGGCTCGTAGCCGTACACCTCGGACAGCGGCCGCGACGCCGTCCGGCCGGTGAGCACCTCCACCGAGCCGGTGTCGATCAGCCCCGGGTGCTCGACGCCGCACGCCTCGGCCACCTTGAGCAGGTCCCGGCGCAGGGTGGCCACGTAGTTGGCCAGCCGCACCGACTTCAGCGCCGGGTCCAGGCCGTGCGCCAGCCACGCGTTCTGGGTGGCGACGCCGGTCGGGCAGGTGTCGGTGTGGCACTTCTGCGCCTGGATGCAGCCGATGGCGAGCATCGCCTCGCGGGCCACGTTGACCATGTCGCAGCCGAGCGCGAACGCCACCACCGCGTTGTCCGGCAGGCCCAGCTTGCCGGCGCCGACGAAGGTGACCTGCTCGGCCAGCCCTCGGCGGGCGAAGATGCTGTACACGCGGGCGAAGCCGAGCTGGAAGGGCAGCGACACCGAGTCGGTGAAGATCAGCGGCGCGGCGCCGGTGCCGCCCTCGCCGCCGTCGATCGTCACGAAGTCGACGCCGCGGCCGGTGTCGGCCATGAGGCGGGTCAGCTCGTCCCAGAACTCCAGGTCGCCGACGGCGGACTTGATGCCCACCGGCAGGCCGGTCTCGGCCGCCAGCAGCTCCACCCAGTCGAGCAGGCTGTCGGTGTCGGTGAACTCCGCGTGCCGGGACGGGCTGACGCAGTCGACGCCCTCGGGCACCCCGCGGGCTGCGGCGATCTCGGCGGAGACCTTCGCCGCCGGCAGCACCCCGCCGAGCCCGGGCTTGGCGCCCTGGCTGAGCTTGACCTCGAGCGCCCGCACCGGCGCGGAGGCCACGAGGTCCTTGAGCCGCTGCAGGTCGAAGCGGCCGGCCTCGTCGCGGCAGCCGAAGTAGGCGGTGCCGATCTGGAACACCAGCTCGCCGCCGTGCCGGTGGTGCACCGACAGCCCGCCCTCGCCGGTGTTGTGCAGGCACCCGGCCAGCGCCGCGCCGCGGTTGAGCGCCTCGACGGCGGCCCCGGACAGCGAGCCGAAGCTCATCGCCGACACGTTCACCACCGACGCCGGCCGGAACGCCTGCGCGCGCCCGCGCGGGCCGCCGAGCACCTTCGCCGAGGGCAGCGTGACGTCGGCCGCCGAGTGCGGGTGCGACGGCGGGACGGCGCGGCCGAAGGTGCGGTGGTTGATCACCGGGTAGCCCGCCGTGAACTCGAGGTCGTTGTCGGTGCCGAACCCGAAGTAGTTGTTGTCGCCCTTGGCCGAGGCGTACACCCAGCGGCGCTGGTCGCGGGTGAACGGGCGCTCCTCGTTGTTGCCGGCGACCAGGTACTGCCGCAGCTCCGGGCCGATCGACTCGATCAGGTAGCGGGCGTGCCCGATCACCGGGAAGTTGCGCAGCAGGGTGTGCTCCCGCTGCACCAGGTCCCGGGCGGCCACCGCCGCCAGCGCCCCGAGTCCGGCCACCGCGGCCCGCGCCGCACCCCTCATCGCCCCGCTCCTCCCGCGCCGTTGCGGACCCGGGCCCACCCCCGGACCGCCATCCTGGGCCGCCCGCGCGCCGCGGTCTACAGGAAGAGGCTGAGCACGAGCGCGAACACGAACCCGAGCGTCCCGAGCAGCGTCTCCATGACGGTCCAGGTCTTCAGCGTCGTCTTCTCGTCCATCTGGAAGAACCGGCTGACCAGCCAGAAGCCGGAGTCGTTGACGTGCGAGAGGACGGTGGCCCCGCCCGCGATCGCGAGGACGATGAGCGCCAGGTCGATGGACGACAGCCCGCTGGAGGCCTCGACCACCGGGGCCATGAGGCCGGCGGTCGTCGTCAGGGCGACCGTCGCCGAGCCCTGCGCGACCCGCAGCAGCACCGAGACCACGAACGCGGCCACGATCACCGGCAGGCCGATGTCGCCGAGCAGGTCGGCCAGCGCCGTGCCGATGCCGCTGGCGCGCAGGACGCCGCCGAACATGCCGCCGGCGCCGGTGATCAGGATGATCGCGCAGACCGGACCCAGGGCGCTGTTGACGATCGACTCGACCTGGGCGCCGCTCTCGCCGCGGCGCCGGCCGAGCACCACGATCGCCACCAGCACGGTGACCAGCAGCGCCACCGGGGTGGCGCCGAGCAGCTGTCCCGCGCGCACGACGAACGACGTCTCCTCGAGGACGCCCGCGGTGGCCAGGGTGGTCAGCCCGGTGTTGAGGAAGATCAGCACGAGCGGGAGCAGCAGGATGCCGATCACGGTGCCGAAACGCGGCGGCGCCGGCCGGGTGACCGTCTCCGTCCGGCGTCCGCCGGAGGCGCCCGCGGTGCCCGGTGCGGTCCCGGCCACGGTGGGCTCGGGGGCCTCCGGCGCGGCGCCCGGGCCCGGGTCGTCCTCGGACGGCGGGACCGCGACGTCGAAGCGCCGCCCGGCCCACAGGCCGAACAGGTAGCCCCCCAGGTACCAGGTGGGCAGGCCGACGACCAGCCCGAAGACCAGGACCAGCCCGATGTCGGCCCCGATCAGCTCGGCTGCCGCGACCGGCCCCGGGTGCGGCGGGACGAACGCGTGCATCACGGCGAAGGCGCCGGCGACCGGCAGTCCGTAGGTGAGCAGCGAGCCGCCCAGCCGGCGGGCGACGGTGAAGACGATGGGCAGGAAGACCACGAGCCCGGCGTCGAAGAAGATCGGGAAGCCGAACAGCAGCGCGGCGACGCCCAGGGCCAGGGGTGCGCGCCGCTCCCCGAACCGCCCGATGAGGCTGTCGGCCAGCACCTGCGCCCCGCCGCTGTGCTCGAGCAGCCGCCCGAGCATCGCCCCGAGGCCGACCAGCAGCGCCACGTTGGCCAGGGTCGCGCCGAACCCCTCGGTGAGCGTGGTGACGACGTCCTCGAGCGGGATCCGCGTCGCCAGCGCGACCAGCAGGCTGACCAGGATCAGTGCCAGGAACGCGTGCAGCTTGAGCTTCATGATCAGGAACAGCAGCACGCCCACGGCTGCCGCCGCGATGAGCAACAGCCACCCGGCTCCCAGAGCCGGTTCGACCTCGGGCATGGGGTCCTCCTGGGGTCAGCCCTCGTCGTCGAGGGCGTCGAGGGCACGCAGGACGTCTTCGAGCGCGCGGGTGGACCGCTCGACGAGCGGGCGGGTGTGCCGGTAGAGGTCGGCGGCGGCCGGGTCGGGCCCGACCGGGTCGGAGACGCCGATCAGCGCGGTGGCGGCGTCGAGGTCGGGCAGCGCGCCCAGGGCGTGCAGGCCGAGCAGGCAGGCGCCGAGGCCGGTGCCCTCCGGGGAGTCGGCGAGCCGCACCGGCAGGTCCAGGGCCGCGGCGAGGGTGGCCACCCACAGCGGCGAGGCGACCGCACCGCCGGTGGCCCGCACCTCGGTCACGGGCAGGCCGGTGGCCGAGAACGCGTCGCGGACCAGCGCCAGCTGCTGGCACACGCCCTCGACGGCGGCGCGCACGAGGTGCCCCCGGCGGTGCTCGCGGCGCAACCCGACGTAGGCCCCGCGCAGCCCGGACCGCCACCACGGCGCCCGCTCCCCCAGCAGGTAGGGCAGGCACAGCAGCCCGGCGCTGCCGGGCGGGACCGCGGCGGCCTCCTCGAGCAGCCGGGCGTCGAGGGCGTCGGCGTCCTCCCCCGTGACCCCCTCCCCCTCGGCCAGCGCCTGGGCGGCCCAGCGCACCACCGAGCCGCCGTTGTTGACCGCGCCGCCGACCACCCAGTGGTCGTCGGTGAGCGCGTAGCAGAACAGCCGGTGCGCGGGGTCGACGGTCGGCGCCGGGACGACGACCCGCATCGCGCCGCTGGTGCCCAGCGACACGGCGGCGACCTCCGGGCGGACGGCGCCGATGCCGAGGTTGGCCAGCACGCCGTCGGAGGCGCCGAGGACCAGCGGGGTGTCCGCGGGCAGGCCGGTGGCCGCGGCGACCTCCGGGCGCAGGCCCTCGAGCACCGTCGTGGTCGGCAGGACCTCGCCGAGCTGCCCGGGGCGGACGCCGGCCAGGTGCAGCGCCTCGGCGTCCCAGGTGCCGGTGCGGATGCCGTAGAGGCCGGTGGCCGAGGCACACGCCCGGTCGAGGACCTGCGGGCCGCCGCGCAGCGCGGAGACGACGAGCTCCTTCACCCCGCCCCAGCGCGGCACCGCGCCCAGCCGGCCGGGGTCCTCGGCGCGCATCCAGGCGAGCTTGAGCAGCGGGGACATCGGGTGCACCGGCGTCCCGGTGCGGGTGTGCAGCCCGCCGGCGCGGCCGTCGGCGCGCAGGGCCTCGGCGAACCCGGCGGCGCGGTCGTCGGCCCAGGTCACGACGGGACCCAGCGGCCGGCCGTCGCCGTCCATGGGGACCAGGCCGTGCATGGCCGCGGACAGGCACACCCCGACCACCCGGTCGCCGCGCTCGCGGGCGGCCCGGCTGACGGCGGCCAGCGCCTCGACGGCGGCGTCGGCGAGCCGGTGCGCGTCGAGCTCGGCGCGGCCGGGGGCGGGCACGGACAGCGGGTAGCCGACGCTGACCAGGTCGCGCACCCGGCCGTCGGTGCCGGCGGTGACCGCCTTGGTCGCGGTGGTCCCGCTGTCCAGCCCGACCACGACGTCCATGCGGGCGATCCTGCCCGGGGCCGAGGGGGGCCGCGAACTCAGCGCTGGATCTCCACCAGCAGCACCCAGGCGTTCAGGCAGGACACCGCGATCCCGCCGACCAGCGCCCCGGCCAGCCAGTAGAGCCCGCCGCCGGCCCCGAGGGCGAGCGACAGCGCCGCCGCCAGCACCGCGCCGGCGGGCAGCAGCACCAGGACCGCCGCGCGGACGCGCCGTCCCCGCGGGGCGTCCGCCTCCGCCGGGACCCGCACCAGCCCGACCGCCCCGCCGGCGGCGAGCAGGGCACCGGTGCCGGCGAGCTCGGCGGCGAGGGCGGGCACCGGCTGACCGGGGACGAGGACGAAGACGCCGGCGGCGAGCAGCGCCACCAGCAGCACCAGCGTGGCCGCGGCCCGGCGGGGCAGCGTCGGGAACGCGAGGATCCGGTCGAGGTTGATGGAGACCGCGACGAACAGCAGCCCGGTCAGCGCGGCGGTGGCGCCGACGGCGGCCACCGCGAGGTCGTGCCACGCCTCGGGGTCGTACGCCTGGGGGTTGTACGCCTCCGGGCTGGAGGCGTCCGCGCGGGTGGCTGCCACGCCGCCCGATCCTGGCGCACGGGCCGCCGGGACGGCGCCCCCGCGCCCGGCTCAGCGGTAGGCGGACCCGCCGCGCAGCCGGGCGCCCACCGCCGTCACCAGCGGGGCGAGGACGACGCCGTCGCGGGCCAGCCGCGCCCGCAGCGCCCGGCGGTGGCGCAGCACGCCGACCAGGCCGATCGCCCAGAACAGGTACTGGACGGCGAACGCGGCACGGAAGGCGCCGAGGTCGTAGGCGGTCGAGGCGCCGGGCGTGAGCACGTCGAGCACCGCGCCGATCGCCAGGACGGTCAGCAGCGAGGCGACGAAGCCGCCGACGTTGACCACGCCGCTGGCGCTGCCCTGCCGCTCGGCGGGGTTCCAGGTGCGGGCGAAGTCGAAGCCGATCATCGAGCCGGGGCCGTTGGTGCCGAGGACGACGACCAGCAGCACGAGCAGCCACAGCGGCGCCCGGCCGGGCCACAGCAGGACGACGGTCCAGGTGGTGGCGGTGACGGCGAGGATGCCGAGGACCAGCACCGAGCGGCGCAGCGGCCAGCGCCCGCACAGCCGGCCGAGCAGCGGCCCGACCCCCATGCCGACGACGACCAGCAGCGTGAGCAGCCCGGCCGCCGTCGCCGGGGACAGCCCCTGGCCGACGACGAGGAAGGGGTAGCCCCACAGCAACGCGAACACCGTGCCGGAGAACTGGGTGACCAGGTGGGTGTAGAGCCCGATCCGGGTGCCGGACTCCTGCCAGGTCAGCGCCAGGTTGCGGCGCACCTCGGCCAGCCCCGCGGGGGTCGCGGGCGCGACGCCGGGCGGGGCGTCGCGCAGCGTGGCGAGCACCACGACGACGACCAGCACGCCGACCGCCGCCGCACCGAGGAACGTGCTGCGCCAGCCCGCCGCGTGCAGCAGCGCGACCAGCGGGTAGGCGGCGACGACCTGCCCGAGCTGGCCGAGGATGCCGGTGAGCTGGGTGACCAGCGGGACGGTGCGGCCGGGGAACCAGAAGCCGATCACCCGCAGCACGCTGATGAAGGTCATCGCGTCGCCGGCGCCGACGAGGACGCGGGCCGCGACGGCGGTGGGGACATCGGTGGCCAGCGCCAGCACGAGCTGGCCGACGGCCATGGTGACGCCGCCGGCGACGACCAGCCGGCGTGAGCCGAAGCGGTCCAGCGCCACCCCGACCGGCACCTGCAGCCCGGCGTACACCGCCAGCTGCAGCACCAGGAACAGCGAGACCGCCGAGGCCCCGGCGGAGAACCGCTCCTGCGCCTCCACCCCGGCCACGCCCAGCGAGGCGCGGTGGAAGACGGCGACGACGTAGGCGGCGAGCGCGGCGAGCCAGACGGCGTAGGCGCGCAGGGGCGTGCGGTCGGCGGTCGCGGACGTCACTGGGAGGACGACAGCCGCGGCGGACCGTCTGTTCCCGGATCTCCGGTGAGTCGCCTCACGGCACGCGTCCGGAGCACCGCCCGGACGGGGGGCCCGGCCCTAGGATCGGCGGGTGGTCGCAGCACTGGTCTCGCCCGAGGACCTGACCGAGGACGACGCCCAGCGCCGGGTGCGCATCCTCCTCGCGCTGGCCACCTGCATGGCCGCGAAGGGCTACCGCGCCACGACGATCTCCGACATCGCCCGCGAGGGCCGGGTGTCCAAGACCGTCGTCTACGCGCACTTCCGCGACAAGGAGCACTGCCTCCTCGAGCTCTACACCCGCGCCACCGACAAGATGCTGGCCACCGTGCACGCCGCGCAGGACCGTGCGGCCGCCGAGGGGCTGTCCTGGCGGGAGCGGCTGCGGTCGGCCGTGCGCGCCTACCTCGAGGTGCTCGCGGCCAACCCGGAGGTGGCCTGGGCGGCGCTGGTGGAGGTGCAGGCCGCCGGCCGCCACGCCCTCGCCCTGCGCCGGCAGGTGATCGACCGCTACGTGGAGCTGATCGGCGGGGTCGCCGCGGAGATGGCCGAGCGGTACCCCGACGAGGTCCGCGCGGTGGACCGCGCGCTCGTCGTCGCCGCGGTGGGCGGGCTCAACGAGCTGATGCTCGCCCGGGTCGAGCGCGGCGAGGCCGGCTCCCTGGCCGAGGACACCGACCACGCCACCGAGGTGCTCGTCCAGCTCGTCGACCGCCGCTGAGCCGGCGCGGCCGCCCCTCCGCGGGCCGCGTGGGATAGTCCCGCGCCGTGTCCGTGATCTCGTCGCTGCGCGTCTTCCACCAGCGCCGCATCGCCCTGCCGGTCGACGACGACGCGCTCGTCCTGGACGTGGGCAGCGGGGACAAGCCGTCGTGGCGCGCGGACGTGCTCCTGGACCGCTACCTCGGCGACGAGTACGCCGTGCAGCGTTCCGGCCGGGGGCGGGCCCGCGTGAGCCGGCCGCTGTTCAACGCCGACGCGGCCGCCATGCCCTTCGCCGACGGCGCCTTCGACTACACGATCTGCTCGAACCTGCTCGAGCACGTCGCCGACCCGGCCGGCGTGGTCCGCGAGCTCGTCCGGGTGTCGCGCGCGGGGTACATCGAGGTGCCCGAGGCCTCCAGCGCCAAGATCGTCGACTTCCCGAGCCACGTCTGGTGGTGCCGCCTGGACCGGTCGACCGAGCCGCCGACGCTGGTGTTCACGGCCAAGGAGCGCCCGGAGTTCGACCCGGAGATCGCCGGGTTCCTGCGTCGGTCGGGCCTCGAGCGCCGGGTCGAGGCGGTCCTCGACAGCCGGTTCGAGCACCGGGTGGTGATGCTGCACTGGTCGGGCGGCGTCCCGGTCCGCGTGGAGGGCGAGGTCCCGCCGTCGCTGCTCGAGCACGCGATGAGCCGGCCCTCCCACACCCGGGACGGCCGGGCGGTGGCCGTCCAGCTGGCCACCGACCTGCTGACCGTGCGGACCCGCCGCCGGCTGCGCCGGCGCCGCCTGCGCTACGACGACCTCGTGCGGCCGGAGTACCGCCGCGGGGACGGCGCCGTGCTGGAGCGGCGCGTCTACACCGACCCCCGGTGGACGCCCGGCCCGGGGGCCGGTCAGTGGGGGTCGTCTCAGTAGGGGTCGTAGGGCGAGTCGTGCCCGAGCAGCCGGGCCACCGGCCGCAGCCGGAGCCGCAGCAGCACCTTGAGGACGACGTTGCGCGCCCACCACGGCAGTTCGGCGAGGATGCGCAGCCGGTCCCGCGCGGTGGGCCGGCCGACGCGGAACAGCGCGAGCGACCCGGCCCGCCGCTCGTAGCGCAGGTCGCGGGACGGGAGGACGTGCCGCAGGACGCCGAGGGTGACGCCGATCGAGGAGAAGCAGTCGTGCACCAGCAGCGGCGCGTCCTCCGGGAGGTGCACCCGCCAGCGGAGGTCGTCCGAGAGCGTCCAGTAGTCGTGCTTGCCGTCGACGTAGAGCAGGTCGAGGGGGCGGGTCCAGCCGGGACGGGCCCGCGTCGAGTAGTCGCACAGCAGCTCGACGGTGTCCCCCACACCGGCCGCCGCGACGTTGCGCTCGAACTCCGTCCGCGTCCGGCTGCCGCCGAAGAGCCGGCCCTCGACGAACGGGTCGACGGCGACCAGCCGGCCGCCGCCGGCCTGCAGCGCGCGGGCGAGGACGACCGTCGAACGGCCCCGGTGGCTGCCGATCTCCAGGGCGAGCGCGCCGGGCGGCAGCTGCGCGGCCTGCTCGTGCAGCAGCTCGGCCTGCTCCCTCGTCAGCCAGCCCGGGATGCCGTCGGCGAGCGCCCACACCGCGGCGGTGCCCGTTTCGGGTGAGGTCGGCGCGGGACGGGACACGGGGCTCCGATCGGGAGGCAGACGGCGGCTAGAGTGGTACGGAACCGTACCGCAGGCGGCGACTGAGCCGGGAGGCGTTCCGATCAGCACAGCCGTCAGCCACGACGCGCGGCGTGGCCTCCGCAGGTCCCCCCGGACGCTCCCCTGGCCCGACGTCGCCGTCTGGCTCCTCCTGGTCCTCGGCTCCGTGCTGCAGCAGCCGGGCCGGACCACCTTCGACACCAAGTTCGACCTCACGGCCGACCCCGCCGCCTTCCTCGGCCGGGCCCTGCACCTGTGGAGCCCGGTGTCGCTCGGCGAGCTGCAGAACCAGGCCTACGGCTACCTGTTCCCCCAGGGCCCCTGGTTCCTCGGCCTGCAGGCACTCGGCGTCCCGGACTGGCTGGCCCAGCGGCTGTGGTCGGCCCTGCTGCTGGTGGTCGCCTACGAGGGGACCCGCCGGCTGTGCCGGTCCCTCGGCCTGCCCGGCACCGCGGCCACGCTCGGCGGGCTCGGCTACGCGCTGGCGCCGCGGCTGCTCGGCGCCAGCGGCGTCCTGTCCGGGGAGGTGCTGCCGCAGGCGGTGCTGCCCTGGGCCGTCCTCCCCCTGGCCGCCGCCGTCGCCGGGCGGATCTCGCCGCGGCGCGCCGGGCTGCTGTCCGGGCTGGCCGTCCTGTGCATGAGCGGGGTCAACGCCACCGGGACCCTCGCGGCGCTGCCCGTCGCCCTCCTCGTGGCCGCGAGCCGGCTGCGGCGCCGTGGCGGCGCGGCCCTGCTGGGCTGGTGGGCCGCCGGCACCGCCCTGGCCTGCGCCTGGTGGTTCGGCCCCTTGGTCGTGCTCGGGCGCTACAGCCCGCCCTTCCTCGACTTCATCGAGACGGCGGCGGCGACCACCGCGCCGGCCGGCTGGGCCAACGCGGTCCGCGGCGCCGAGCACTGGGTCGCCTACCACAGCGTGGCGGGGCAGGACTGGTGGCCCGGCGCGCACACCCTGGTCACCTCCCCGCTGCTGGCGGTCCTGACGACGGCGGTCACCGCCTGCGGCCTCGCCGGGCTGGTGCACCGGCGCACGCCGCTGCGCGGCCCGCTCCTCCTGGCGCTGGTGCTGGGGCTGCTGTGCCTGACGGCGGGCAACGCCTCCGCCGTCGGGTCGCTGGTCGACGAGCCGGTGCGGGCGCTGCTCGACGGGCCGCTCGCGGCGCTGCGCAACGTGCACAAGGTCGACCCGCTGATCCGGCTGCCGGTCGCCGTCGGCCTCGCCTCGGCGGTCGCGCTCGCCGGCGAGCGCCTCCGGGCGGCGCCGGGGCGCCGCGGCGTGCCGCGGTCCGGGCCCGCGGGCCGCCGGCTGGCAGGGGCGGCGCTCGCGGCCGTCCTCCTGGCCGGCGCCGCGCCGCTGGTCACGGGCGGGCTGCGGACCCCCGGCTGGGACGCGGTCCCCGACGCCTGGTCCGAGACGGCGGCCTGGCTCGCCGACCGCCCGGACAGCCGGGCCCTGGTGGTGCCCGGCTCCGGCTTCGGCGTCCAGACCTGGGGCTGGACGATCGACGAGCCCCTGCAGGGCGTCGCCCGGGGCGACTGGGTGACCCGCAGCCAGGTGCCCCTCGTCCCGGGGCCGACGGCGCGGGTGCTGGACGCCGTGGAGACGCGGCTGGCCGACGGGCGGGGCGGCGCCGGGCTGTCGGCGTTCCTCGCGCGGGCCGGTATCACCCACGTGGTGCTGCGCCGCGACCTCGACCCGGCCGTCGCGCAGACGGCGGCCGCCGACCGGGCCGAGCGCGCCCTCCTCGACAGCCCCGGGCTCGCGCGGGTGGCCGGCTTCGGCCGGACCGGGTTCGGCGACCAGGCCCTGGTGGACGTGTTCGCGGTGGCCGGCGCCTCGCCGCGCGCCACCCTCGCCGACGCGCGCGACCTCGCGACGCTCGACGGCGGCCCCGAGGACGTGCTGGCCGCGCTCGACGCCGGGGTGCTGCCGCCCGCGGCCCCGGTCGTCGTGGGGGCGGCGGACGGGCCGGCCGACGTCGTGAGCGACGGCTACCGGCGGGTGGAGCGCCAGTTCGGCCGCGTCCACGACGCGGTGGGCGAGGTCATGACCCCGGCGGAGCCGTACCGCGACGGCCGGCCGGAGCCGGACTACCCGGGAGCGCCCGCCGTCGAGCGGGCCGCCGCGGACTTCCTCGCCGTCGACGGCGTCACCGCGTCGAGCTCGCAGGGCTACCCCGACGCCCTCGGGCCGGTCCTGCCCGCCGCCGGCCCGGCGGCCGCCCTCGACGGCCGCCCGGAGACCGCGTGGCGCTCGGCGGCGTTCGTGGCGCCGGTCGGGCAGTGGCTGGACGTCGACCTCGACCGGCCGGTGACCGGCGGCGTCCTGGCGGTGACCTTCCTCGACACCCCGGACACCGCCACGGTCCGGACGGCGCAGGTGTCCCTCGACGGCGCCCCGGCCGTCCACCGCGTGCCCGAGGACGGGCGGCTGTTCGTCCCCCTCCCGGCGACCCCGGTGCACCACGTCCGCGTCACCGTCTCGTCCGTGGCGCCCGGGCTCGACGAGGCCTCCCCCGTCGGCGTGGCCGAGATCGGCCTCCCCGGCGTCGGGGCGGGCCGGACGCTGGAGGTCCCCCGGCCGATCGGCGCGGACACCACGGTCGTCCTGTCCGGGGAGGCGCCGCGCCGGGCGTGCGTCGACGTCGGCTACGGCCCGCACTGCGAGACCTCGCAGGTCCGGGCGACCGAGTGGCACGGCCTGGACCGCCGGCTGACCGTGGCCGAGGCCGGCGCCTGGGACCTCACCGGCACCGTCGTCGCCACCCCCGGCCCGGGCGCGGCGGCCCTGCTCGCGCCCGTGGACGACACGGCGTCGGCCACGTCGGACTCGGTGTACGGCGACGACCCCTCGGTCGCGGCGGTGGCCGCCTTCGACGGGCTGCCGCAGACCCCGTGGCTGGCCGATCCGGACGACGCCGAGGTGACCCTGGACCTGCGCTGGCCGGGCGAGCGCACGGTCAGCCGGATCGTCGTGGACCCGGCGTCGGTCCCGGCCGCCGAGCCGGTGCACGCCCGGATCGAGTCGGCCGCCGGCGTCCGGGACGTCGATCTGACCGACCTCGGCTTCTTCGAGCCGCTGCGCGCCCCCGGGGGCCTGTCCGTGACGTTCACCCGGTCCCCGGCGCCGTCGGCCGCCGGGCTCCCGCTGGGGGTGGGCGAGGTGCGCGTGGACGGCCTCGACGGGCTGCAGCACCGGCCGTCGCTGGAGAGCGGCACCGGAGCGGTGTGCGGGCTGGGCCCCGAGGTCCGCATCGACGGCACGGTGCACCGCACCGGGGTGACCGGCACCGTCGACGACGTCGTCGCGGGGCGGCCGCTGACCTGGCGCGTGTGCGACGGCCCGGTCGCGCTCGCCCCCGGGACCCACCGCGTGGTGGCCGCCGCGACGGCGCAGTTCCAGCCGGTCGCCCTGACCTGGCGGCCCGCCGGCAGCCCCCCCGCGGCGGCGCCGCGCGACGCGGACGACCGGCTGCGGGTCGTGTCCTGGGCGGACACGCGGCGGGTGGTGGCCGTGACCGCCGGCGCGGAGGCGGTGCTCCGGATCGCGGAGAACGTCAACGCCGGGTGGCGGGCGACGCTGGACGGCGAGCCCCTGGAGACCGTGGTGCTCGACGGCTGGCAGCAGGGCTACCGGGTGCCCGCGGGCGCCTCCGGCGAGGTCGTCGTCGAGTTCGCGCCCGACGCCTGGTACCGGGGGGCGCTGCTGGCCGGGCTCGTGCTGGCGGTCGTTCTCGTGCTGCTCCTCCTCGCCGACCTGCACCGGCCGCACCCGGGCCGCCTCGACCCGGGGGGCCCGACCGTCCGGGACCCCGTGCTGGGCCCCGGGGGTGCGCTGGCCCTGGGCCTGGGCGGCCTGGTGCTCGGCGGGATCCCGCTGGCGGCCGGGTGGGTGGCCGGCCTGGCCCCGCCGCTGCGCCGGTACGCCGTCACGCTCGGCGGAGCCGCGCTGCTGGCCGCGGGCGTGCTGACCGCGCTGTCCGCCGGCCTGCCGATCGGCCGGCCCGGTCCGGGGGCCGACGGCGCGGCCGCCGCCGGGGTCGGCCTCCTGGTGGCCTCGGCGGTGCGGCTGCGGCGGCCACGGAGACGGGAGAGGAGCGCGCGGTGACCGGCCGGCACGCGGGGGAACCGGTGGAGCTGCGGCTGCGGCTGGAGCCGACGCTGCTGGCCGGGGTGGCGCTCGTGGTGCTGCAGACGGTCGTCCGCGCCCTCGTCGTCCTCCCCTCCTACTACTGGCAGGACGACTTCCACCACCTGGACCTCGCCCGCCGGCTGGGCCTGTCGCAGGCCTTCCTGGTCCGCGACTACAGCGGCCACCTGGAGATCGGGCAGTACGTCCTCTACTGGCTGGTCGGGCGCGACCTCGGCACGTCCTTCCTGCCCGCGGCGCTGGTCCTGCTGCTCCTGCAGCTGGTGGCCTCCGGCCTGCTGCTGGCCGTGCTGCGGCTGCTGTTCGGCCGGTCGCCGTGGGTGCTCGTGGCCTTCGCCGGGTACCTGTTCACCCCGCTCGGGCTGCCGGTCGCGACGTGGTGGGCCGCCGGCATGCAGGCCCTGCCGCTGCAGGTCGCGATGCTGCTGGCCCTGCTGGGCGCGGTGCACTCGGTCCGGGGCGGGCGGCGCCGGTGGGCCGTCGTCTCGGTCGCCGGCACGGTCCTCGGCCTGCTGATGTGGGAGAAGGCGGTCCTCGTCGTCCCGACGGTGCTCGCCGTGCTGGTCCTCGTGGAGGGCGCCGGCCGGCCGGTGGCCGATCGGGTGCGCCTGCTGCTGCGGCACCGGCGTCTCCTGCTCGCCCACCTGGTCGCGCTGGCCGGCTACACCGTGCTCTACCTGTCGGTGGTCGACTCCGCGGCGGTGGTCGGCGGCGGCTCCGCGGACACCCTCACCGGCGCCGGCGAGACCGTGCTGCGCACGCTGCTGCCCGGCCTGTTCGGCGGGCCGTGGACCGACAGCGGGGCCGAGAACACCGTCTACCCCCGCGTCGGCGACGCGATCGTCGTCCTCGTCGTCCTGCTCGCCGCGGCGGTGGTGGCGCTCAGCGGGTGGCTGCGGGGGCGCCGCGCGCTGCAGGGCTGGCTGCTCGCGGCCGGCTACGTGGCGGTGGACGTCGGCCTGCTGCTCGTGGGGCGCGCCGACTACCTGGGGCTGGTGGCCCGCGACCCGCGGTACGTCACCGACGCGCTGCCGGTCGTGGCCATCGGGGTCTGCGCCGCCTTCACCGGCCCGCTGGTGCAGCGCCGGTTGCCGCGGTGGTGGCCGGGGACGACCGGCGCGGCTCCGGCCGGGTCCCCGCTCGCCGCCGTCGCCGTGCTCGTCTCCAGCTGCCTGCTGTCGACCTCGCTGCTGGCCGACGGGCTGCAGCACCGCTACTCGCGCGACTGGGTGCTGGGCGTGGTGCGCGCGCTCGAGGAGGAGCCGGGCGTGTCGGTGGTGCCCACGCCCCTGCCGACGAACGTGAGCGTCAGCACCGACCTCGAGGGACTCCTGCGGGCGGTGGGCCACGAGCAGGAGCTCGGCCGCCCGGGCACGGACGTGCGGGTGGTGGACGGGCTGGCCCGCCTGCGCCCGGTCACGGTCGTCGCCCCGACGCTGCAGGCCACCGGGCCGGTCCCCGACTGCGGATGGCGGGTGGAGGGGGGCTGGCAGCGGCTCGGCACCGTGGCCCAGGCCGGACCGGGGACCCAGGTGCTCCGGCTCGGGTACCTCACCGGGCAGCCGGCCACGCTGCACGTGCTGGTGGGCGGGGTCGAGCAGGCGCTGGTCCTCCCGCCCGGGGTGGGGCACGCGACCTTCGTGGTCACCGGCCTGCAGGGGCCGGTGACGGCGCGCGTCTCCGACGTGGCCACGGGCGGGATCTGCGTCAGCGACGTCGTCGCCGGGGCGCCCTGGCCGGCGGGCTGACCGCGGACCGGCGGGGGGGGGGGGGGGGGGCGGCCGCGGGCCCCCACGGCGGTGCGGCCGCCGCCGCGGTCGACGCGCTGGCGCTGCTGTGCTCCGACGCGTTCCGCCGGGGGCGCTGGGACGAGGCCGCGCGCACCGCCGGGGAGG